>DYKH01000097.1 GCA_020722685.1 Caldithrix sp.
TTGCTTTGGGCCGCGGCAACGATGCGCACATCGATGGGGATTTTTTCAGTGCCGCCCAGGCGCTCGATTTCGTTATTCTCAATGACCCGGTGCAGTGCTACTTGTGAATTATAAGGCAATGATCCGATCTCATCTAAGAAGATCGTGCCGCCATTTGCAATTTCGAATTTACCTTTTTTCCGATCCAGCGCGCCAGTAAACGCGCCTTTTTCGTGGCCAAACAATTCGCTCTCAATAAGGGTTTCTGGGATGGCGCCACAATTAACCACATAGAAAGGCGCGTGGCAGCGTTGACTGTGTTGATGGATATATCTGGCCACCACCTCTTTGCCTACGCCGGTTTCGCCCGTGAGCAAGACAATGCAACGATGAGAATGGGCAGCCTTGCGTGCTTCCCGCAGAACCTGTTGCATGGCTGCGGATTGAGCGACTGGAAATCCACCAGTGTCTACTTCACTGATTTGGTCTCGTGTGATTTGGCTCTTGATGATGGATTTAAGCTCGTCAAGGTTCTGTGACTTGACAAAAAAATCGTCAGCACCGAGCAACATTGCTTCCTTGGAAATCGAATGCGAATCCCAGTTCGTAACGATGACTATGGGCAGATTGGGGTATTGTTTTTTAATCTGCGGCAAAACCGCCATTCCTTCTTTTTCTGTTGTCAGGGAAATATCCAACAACAATAGGTCGGGACAAAATCTCTCAAGCAATTTCAATCCGGTTGAGATGTCCGGTGCTCCTTGAACCTGGTATTCGCTTTTGAGTAACAAGGTGTAACCTTCAAGAAATACCTCATCATCATCGATCATCAAAATGGTTGGCTTGTTCATGGCTCAAATATCCTGAGTTTAATTTGGAAAACTGCGCCTTGACCAGGAGCGGATTGCAGGAGTTGTAAATCGCCACCGTAATGGCGTACAAGTTTGCGTGCGTGAAATAAACCCAAACCGCTCGAATCTTTTGTAGAAAAGGCTTCCTCAAAAATTACTGAATGCAAATCCACTGGGATGCCTTTGCCAAAGTCCTGGATTTTTATTCCGACATGTTCGACCGCCAACGATTCGATCGTGATTTGAAGACGTTTGTCCTTTTGGTCGACCATTGCTTCCAAGGCGTTATCGAATAGATTGGTAAAAACATCTGTCAATTCCGCTGCCAGGATAATAACCTGCAAGGATTGGTGGCTCAGCTGATTGTGTAAAGATACTTCGGTGAGCTGGGGATATTGTGACAAAGCATCGTTCAAGATTGGCAATAAATCACAGACAAAATTCTTTTCCACGCTTTGGCGCAGAGCTTTGATTTCTGCTTTTAATTTCTCTAATAAAAAAGCTAAAGGTTTTGTTGTGTGAACAGAATATATCGCGGTTAATGGTGTCTTTGGGATGGCGCGCTTGAGCCTTTTGATTGTTTTCTCTATCTGGCGAATTGGCGGCAATGGCATTCCCAGGCGTTTGCCCTCATTCAACATCCGTTTCATTTGCACTAAGGTAAAGGCACAGAAATTTTTTAGCTCGTTAGCAAATTTTTCCCTCATCACTTCATCCCGTGATGTCCGTTGGATATTGTTTAAATAAAAAGTCAGATGGCTGATCTGCTTCATACCATCCTTGCTGTGATGAAACTGCCGCAGGGAATCGTATAATTCGGGTAACCGTTCTTCTTTGTATTGGGCTTTGAGATAATTTTGAATAAGCAAATACAGCAGAATTCCCGCAACTATGGTTACATAACCGGGCAGGAACCAGAGCCAATTCATTTTCGGAGAAGGAATCAAGATGGTTGCAAAAATATAGACGACAAGCAGCACAGCAGTCAAAAACAATAAAGGGAATATGAGCCAATATTTGCGAAGATAAATAGTGATATTGAACGATAGTACAATTAACACGAATAACAAGAATCGCAATGCACGTTGCCGATGCTGGTCACGGTAGATGAAATTCTTTATGTAGGCCAGGGTTTTGTCAATCTGCCATTGTAGGCTGGCTTTTTCAGCAAGAATGCAAGGTTTACTGTTTGCACCTATTTCAAGTTCCGTCAAGCGTGTGCCGTTCGGCAATATCGCAACCACATCATACGTTTGCTCAGGGTCAACACCAAAGTACACCTCCGGCAGACACGAGCTGCTGTAACCGGTGTTGGTGGTCATTTGCCGATAGCCTTTTAAATAACGAGCATCATCCACATGTCCGCTCTCATACAGCCAGATGCGGGCGCCAATGCCATAGTGATTGCTTTGTGTTCCCCGTAATTGCAGCTTAATACAATCGCTATGCTCGAGCTTGTTGCGGTAAATTCGACTATTAGAAATTTCGGCACGAGCGACCGCGATATCCAAATCACCGTCCGCGTCCAAATCTTGTAAAATGGAGCCGGTCGAAGAAGCCAGATCGTTTGCCGGCAGGGAGGTGGAATCCATTTCAAAGTGTCGACCATGGTCATTCCAAAGGATATAGTTTTTTCCTAACGTCGTGAGAAAGAGATCCAAATAACCATCCTGATCCAAGTCACCCCAGTTTGCCCCAAAAGCTAAGACGTTCTGGTTAAATCCTGTTTCGGCGCTAACATCGCCAAAGCAGCCGTGTCCATCGTTTTGAAACAGCTTGAGCGGTGACCTGCGATTGGCGAGAAAAAGATCGAGGTCGCCATCATTATCATAATCACCAAATGCCATAGATTGGGCAAAAAAGTCAAATCGAGTAGTGAGCTGGGGAGAGCGATTGCTGTCGTCTACAAACAGAGGCAGCTTGGTGGAATCTTGGATGCCTTGGTTTTCAAAGTAACGGATCGGCTCTGAATTGTTGAATAGGAATAGATCATGGTCGCCGTCATTGTCGACATCCGTCACAGCGACAAAACGATTTCTTAAAGTACCGGGGATGCCGGTTTTCTGGGTGACATCTTGGAAGCGGAATTGACCTTTGTTGAGCAAGATATGAATTGCTCCGCAGTAGTCGCCTGCCACTATATCCAAATAGCCATCCTCATTCAGATCGCTCCACCAAATCGATCCAATGCGACCGCTTAGGTCAAAATGCATCTCATTGCTAATATCTTCAAACCGGTCATCACCGACATTCTCATACAGCAGCGACGGGCCACGTATCGAGGCAATGACGGCATCCATATCCCCGTCGTTGTCGATGTCAGAGAAAAAGCAACCATGGTCTAACGAGTCTTCCGGGTACTTCAATTTATCCAGTCCGAACAAACCACGATTTTGCAAAGTGTCTTGAAGAACAATACCAACTGACGATGAATCAAAAGTAAAAACAAAAAAGCTGTTTTTATCATAGATATTGGTGAAATACAGATCAATGTCGTCATTCTTATTTCGATAACTGCTGACGCTAGAGTGATTACTCGGGGAATTACTGATGTTGTATGACTTGAAGGTCAGCCGCTGCTTCTTGTACGGTTTTCCAATATTTCGCTTTCCTAAATAGTAGACATTCCGGTCATTGCCGAGAAGGAGAAATTCGTTTTTACCTAAAGGAAATGCAGAACATTCTAAAGGGACGACGGCGATCAGTTCTTTATCTTGAGTAAAGACATTATAACTGCAGAGCACGGCATCTTCGCTGCGATAATAAAGCATTCCATCTTGGTACGGGCCGGAAGGCAATGAAAGAAAGGACTTGATGAAGGTAAATTGCGATCTCGCAAACTTGAATAGGGATTTATCCTGGTTGGTAAAATAACCAGAGTCGGGTGAGAGAAACAGAGAATTACAAATGAGGGCTTTAGTGCTCACTGTGTCTCTGGGCTGCCAGGTTCCGTGATCATATTCATTCAAACGATAAAGATTCTGGGATGCGGAATTATCTTCTTTGGTCCAGAGCAAAAAATGAGATGGATTAAAGTATGCAGCGAATAGCGCAGATCGCCCGCCTGGATTGGGCAGATTTGTTGCAGTTTTTCCATCGCAGTAAATCAAGTTTCCATATTGGCCCGTAGCAAAAAAGCTGGTAGAATCAATAAAAGCAGCGGAAGTTAGGTCGTACGGTTGTGGAGATGGGATATAGTTCCAGGTAGCACCATCGAAATGGTAGATGAGTGATCGGTAATAATTTTCTTTTAAATGGACAAAGAGCCAGACGTTTTTGAGGGAGAACGCTTTGAGGTAATCCGGATAGATTCTATCAAGGGGAAACGGCGGAGTTAATTGCTGCCAACTAGTGCCATTCCATTGGAATATTGTCTCTTCACCCACTGCAACCGCTTGATTGGAATCAATAACACAAATATCGCTGATCTTTTGCTCTGTCAGCTCGGGGAAGATGCGCAACTGAAGAGAAGTCTGCATTTCAGCAGCTATGGACGTGCTGGACGCAAAGAACGATATGATTAACAAGATTTGCAGCCTTTCAATCATCTTGTATTTTAGGCAAAATGTGTTAGCAGCCTTTTTTGATATTTTTTGGGCTAACGTCTAGCATCTTTTATCATTCTAAAATGGTCGCACACCACGTAGTTGGACGAGCTGATGGCATTTATAAGAAAACAGTCGATTTCATCGGCGAATTGAAAAGACCTTTTCTGGTTTACTCTCCGGATCGTTTCCAGAAAATTAATGGCTCCTGCGATTCTGCGCTGACAAAAGTATCAAACCGTATCCGAGTGAAAAGCCCTCTTCTGTATTCGCGAACTGATCAGCAATTACTTGCATTAATGTGACCTTTCGACGCAATCACGATGCAATCCTATCGAGTATCTTTATGAGTTATGAAAACGGATCCGCCTCTATTCCTTTGCAGATTTCCTATCACTTCACGAAACTCAGGATATTCCAAAGTCAAAACAACCGGATTGCGGAGAACAAATTCATGGCTCACAACCAGTTGATTACCATCGACCTGCCAAGTCAGACTTAATCGGCCCATCTCATTCTCCATAACAACATCTTTCATCTCACCAGCAACAGCAAAACTGTCAGGAAAGTTAAAGGTGACTGTAATGTGTTCCGTAATCGGCGCCGGCAATTGCAATGGAGTAAATCTCTTGGTAGGAGCGGCAGAAATATGCCACTCGTCAAGAACGCTGCTCAATCCGCCAAACTCAAATAGCTTCTGATTGCCTACCTCCTCAAACAGTCCATCAGCTTTCATTTCGGCCAAAAAAACATCTCCCTCCATTCTAACGGAATCCACCGTAATTTTCCCCTTATCGTTTTTGCCAAAGATCTGGCTTACGGCTTTTTGCACAAAGGCGCGTTTTGATTCCGTATCGGTCAGCTCGTACGATGGTAACAAAGCTCCTTTTGCCTCCAGCCGAATCGTACCCTTGGCAACCCAGGTTGTGTCCACAGTAAGGCTTGCTTGCAGGGAAAGAACATTTTCATCGGCACTGATTGCGGGCATTTCAATCAGGTTGGGCTCGCTGCCGCTTAGATCCAACAAGGTCTTCCCGGCCAGATCGTACTCCGCCGGTCGATCTTGTGTCCCGGTCGGCAGCAAGAAGATGGCAGAGTCATCCGTTTGTTTGAGGCGAACCACAGCGCCATTGAATTGCCGCAAAGACGGCACGGACTCTTCGAACTGGTTGGTCGCCGAGGTAAGCAGAACGTCAGCACAAGCCCCCTGCACTTTGAAAAGAGTAGCCAGCAATACCGCCTTGTCCAGTGCGTGGCCATAATTGCGGTGAAAAACTTCCTCTGCCGAGGAAATCCGGTATCCCAACAAGGATGGATTGATGTTGACGGTGCCGATCTGATCGGCGACGATTTTGCGAATAGCCAGCGCGCGAGCCAACTCGGTCGAATCGGTAATAGTCGACAGCAAAGTTGCCTTGCTCTTTTCACTCAACAAAAACTTGTCCGTCAGCCCCTTGCCGACATACCCAAGCAACGCCCCCCAATCCGGACAGGTGGAAAAGATCAATCGAGGTGTGAATTCTCCAAAAGCCTGATGATTCGCTTCGCTTCTGAGCATGGGCAGGTCGTTCATGGTCCAGACATAGTCGGTATACTGGCCACTTTTCGTTACCACCGGTTCGACAGTTGCGTTGAAAAATCGAAAATGCAAAATCGCATTATTGGGAATTCTGACCGTAACGGTCATCTTCTGAATGGGACTGCTGCTGCCGAACAATTCTTCGCCCATAAGCCAAGGGAAAAAGCTCGAGTCCGTGTCGATGTGATACTGCAAATCCACTTGGCAATTTCGTTCCAATCCCGTATGGGTGACCACCATTTCGCGCAGGTGCGCATAGGCTGGCGCGTTGGCCACGGCTCCCGGCAGCACCTCATTGTAGGCGTTGGCGGGCGACTGCACCACGGTTCCGTCGGCCATGGTAGTCTCGGACTTGTCAATGATCAGCCTTTGAAGGTCGGGGTTGTAGACAATGAAAGTTTCCCCCAGATAGCGGTTGACCGCGTAGTAGGTGAGCGGCTTGACTTTGTGGGCATAGAAGTATTGACTGCTGCCATCAGGATTGAGAACGTAGGTCTTGTGGATCTCCGCAAAAACAGCATCCGCATCGCTATATAAGTTTGGCGATTGTGCGAAAGAAAAAGCGGCAAAAACGGCTATCAATACGAGAACGGAAATTAGTCGCATGTCTCCCTCTTACTTTTGTGTGAGCACAATCGGTTCTTCCATAGCTCTCTTAACTAAAGTCACGGCTTGGCGAAAATTCGGCCACTCCTCAGCAGCATAAATCCGTTTTTTCAAACGCAGCAACTGCTCGAATCTCAGTTCGTTTTTCTCGATCTTGTAGCCGGCCTGATAATCCGCGGCTTCGCCCTTTGTCGTAGCGAATTCCGGCAGGTGCAGCGCTTTATACTTTTTGGGCAGTTTGACCTTTTCGGCAAAATCTATCAGGAAAGAACATCTCGTAGCGAAAGGATATTGTTTGGTCTCAGCCTCGAAATTCATGTGTAAATAGGCATTGGTGCCAGGGTCGGCGAACAGATGCCTGGCGACGATGGGCGTAAACACGATCTTCTCCCCCACGATTCTGGCATATCCAGGAATCCGATATTGAAAAGTAATTCGCATAGGCTCGGATATGTCATAAGGATCAGTGAAGCGGAGCGATGTCAGCTCTGCCGCCGGTGATATTTCATAAACCGCCCGGTCGAAATAGCCTTGCCAAAGAGACTTGGGGCTGCGCACCAGTTGGCGACGGATTTGTGCATCCGCCTGACCTTCGGCTTCCAGGCTTACATTGCCTGTCAACGTGCCGTCGGGCAGCAGCTCCGACTCGCCGCGCACGCGAAAATAATGATTCTCCGGGGCGCTTAACGGCGTACTTCTTAAATCCGCGCCTTCGGGTACGCCCATCAGGTACTCCTGCTGCTGTTCGGCACTGGACCACAACTCGCGGACGCCTGGTACCCAGGTTGGGTCGAGCAGCACGTAGTCGCTCGGCCCTCGCTTCCACACGGTGACGCTGTGATTGAATTGATCCGCCGGAATGCGATCGATGCGCGATCCGGCCATGGTCATTGCGGGATAAGATTCCAATCCCGCGGCGCGCAGCATGGTCACCAGCATGCCAGCTTTGTCTTTGCAGACGCCGCAACGGTCACGAAAGGTCATTTCTCCCTTGTGCAATGTGTAGCCTTCCCCCGGCCCCATAGTTAGTCCGGAATAACGCACTTCTTCCGCGACCCAATGGGTCAGGACGTGAACCTTCTCCTGATCCGTCTTGCAGTCCTTAGTCAGCTCTTCGACTTTTTTCTTCACCTCGGGCGTGACTTCGAAGCTACCGTAATCCTCATTGACCTTATGAAACCACAAAGACTTGGATTTCCAGTCCGAGGTCGACAGTAGCAGTTTTGGAGCAACATTAGAGAGCGACACCATATCGTGCTCGGTCTTGATGGGTTTGATGTCCTTCTTTTCCCAATGATAGAGAATGCGGTCACCTTGAAAATGACTCCACGAGGTCAGCTCGCCGTTGTAGACTTGATATTGCAGCGGCTTGTTGGCAGGCATAGAGACTGTGTAGGTTTTCACCAAAATGGGCGCGGAGGTCCAAAACGGTACGATGTCATAGAAATGACCGCGCATGGGCGGGACGTAGCGTTCGTCGTCGGCTTCCACTTGATCGGCAGCAGATGCGATTACCCCATCTGACCCGGCGTTTTGCAAGAGAGCGTAGGTAAAGCCCTTACGAAAAACAACCGTCTCCAAGCCATCCCCGACTTCCAACCGGCCCACAGGAACCATTTTCTCCCGCGCGCCCCAATAGATCATCCTCGCCGGCGCGGCACAATCGAGAATGGAACTCAGCGGGACTTCTTCCACCTCTCCCCTTTTGCGAAAGATGCGCACGCTCTTGACGTCCACGTATGCGGAGAGCGGATCGTAGTTGAAACGAGGAGCCACCAGCTCTAGCGCACCGGCCGGCGTCAGCACTTTTGTCAGCCTGTGCATGGTTACATAGCTGAGTCCCGAATCCATCACCTTGACTGTGGTGCTGTCAAAGACGATGACGGTATTCGCGTCAGGAAATTTCTCTTTGTCCCCTGCGGCCGCCAAAAGCTTTCTGATGCTCTCGTCATCTCCGGCCGACAGAAGAGCGGGGAATGCTACAATACCAATGAAAAGCCACAGGAAGAACCTGCGCTGCATATTACCTCCGTTTTTGGCAATCTATTACCATAGACTTTGACAGTGTTGGCGCGACATGATAAGGGGAAACTCCTAAAGTCCTGAACACAGTCTGGGTTCATAATCGACGTCAGGAGACGTCTCCTACGACTACGAGGTTGTCCACCCGTTACCTTATTCGCAACAGCTTGATGGTTTTGGTAATTTGGTTGCTCTTCAGCCTGCAGATGTAGATTCCGCTGGGCAGATCCTTCCCATTATCATCCCTTCCCTCCCACTTTACCTGATGACGACCGGCAGCTTGAAAACCTTTGAACAATGTGGCAACGGGATGCCCCAGCATGTCGAAGACTCTAATCTCCGCCTCGCCGTCTGTGGCAAGCTCATAGACAATCGACGTGATCGGATTGAAGGGATTCGGATAGCTCTGCATTAAAACCGTGCTCGCAGGCAGCCCATCATTTGACCTTTTCGGCACGACCGTCGCTTCGTAATGGGCAAAAACCGTATCGGCCCGATCCAGATGATAGGTCACGAAGGTGCGGTCATGGCCCGGAATCATCCCAGGCGAGGCGTTCGCCACCTGCACCTGACGATGGGCAAAGTCGTATACAACCGCGTGCACATTACCGGTTTTAAGATCGCGCATAAGCGATGCGCCGGTCTCCGCAGTAATCTGGCCGTAACGCGGCTGCAGGTACTGATAGACTTTTGTGTTCCATGAGCTGCCGACGCCCATCGAAAAATAGACCACGCTCTGCAACCGGGATACAGGGCTGGTTTCGGGAGTGTATACTTCAAAAATATCGCTGGCCGTTTTGAAAGAACGCGCATTTTTGGCTTTGGCATCGCCGACGCAATACAAATAAGAGCTGGTGCGCTGGGCGTTCTTGATCAGATCCACTGCTTCGGACACTTGATCGGTACCCTGCAAAATATCTCGCAAAACGAACGGCATGGGTTCACCGGCCAAAGTCTCGTGCTCGTCGCCAAAATGCTCACCGATTTCGCTGACCGAAATGCCCTGGTAGTTCATGCCGGAGATTACGCCAATAAATCCCAGCCAGCCGACGTTGACGAATCGCAACCCGTTCTCCGGCTCATAGACAAGAATCGCCGGGTACTCCTGCAAGTGTATGTCCATGGCATAATCCAGCGCCCGGATTTGATAGAGATTGCCGTCTGCAGTGGCGTTGCCCCAGGCGGCAAAAAAGGTGCAGTGGTACTCACTTAGATCGGGAATGGCATGCACGCGCTGGACGGATTCCAACGGCAATCCGGCGCCGTCGGCTAAACCCTGCATTTCTTCTTTGTACGCCTGAGAAATGTACGGCTCCATTTGCTTGTAGGCAATGTCCAGCAAAACAGAAGCTCCGGTTATCTTGTTTTCGGCTTCTGCCAATATTTTTTCATAGAATGCCTTGATTTCCGTCTTGCAACTGCTACCGTGGATGTAGCCCAGCTCATAGGGAGTACCTTTGAGATAGACGACGGTAATTCGATTGGCGTCATCGCCGATCTTTTCCACCACCAAGGCCGAAGCTTGAGAAGCAGCGGCAAGGAAGAGAATCAAAAGCCAGAGAATCGAGAGCCGTTTCATTGGCAAGCCTCCATGACTAAAAGGATTTCTCGTGACAGCACAAGTCGACGTCTGCAGACGTCTCCTACGGTTTAAGATTTCCAATTTGCCCATCCATCACTCTACCCGAAAAAGTCTTGATGTCGCGGTATTCAAACCTGATCTGCGCTTACAGGGATATAAGCCTCTTGACAGCCCATGGCCCGAATTATCTTTGCCATTCCAGCTTATTGGGTGTGAGCCGGCTGTTTGCATCCCACTAAACAAGGTAGCGACCAAATTACCGAGGGTATCAAAGATAGCGATCTCGATACTTTCCTCTTTATCCAATTGATGGTCAATCCGATGGTCCGGTTTCTCGGGGCTTACAATTTTGCGACCCGACTCAGCTTGTTGCGGCAGCGAGATTTTCAGAATCTTGCAACTCCCCTTTGAGCTTGTGAGTTCTAAGGCGAGGATGAAAGGCATCCGTCTCTAACAACGTAAGAGAATTTTGAATATCGGGAGCGGATTGCAGATATTTTCTGGTGATTTTTTGGCTGCCCGTACAAAAGCGGTCGATTGGAGAAGTGTCCGCTTCATGATAATATTTCCGACATCAGTTCATCCGGAGTTACCGGACGACATCTGTTTGCCTGAAGCTCTTCTTGAGGGCTCTCGATCTCTTTTTTGATTTCCTCGCGACGATCTTCGGCAATGCGTCGGTTAAGGATATCGAAGAGGGTTTCCTGATCTTCTATGGGTAATTTGTTTGCAGCCTCGAGGACTTTTAAGAGTCAGAGAATTCTCCATACTTGCTCTGATCCGGAACGACTGTCAGTAGTTCTCGCCATAATTTCGTCAAGACAGCCAAAACGTGCGATAGCTGTGCATCTCACCCTTCATTCAGCTACAACCATCACATGATCCCCCTTTAGCAACTTGTGCCTCACCGCCCATTCATCAAACCTTTTCAGTCCATGTAGAAACGGATACTTGATCTTGGCAGGTAAACGCAAATCCCCAGCGAGTGCGGCGCGGTAACCGATCCCGGTGTGAAAGCGCTTTGAGACAAAATCGAAATACCGCGAGGCCAGTCCCAAGATACTTTCCGTGCTCACTTCTTCAAAAGGAGAGCGCTCACTCATGTCTTTTTTCACTTTCTTGGTGCCGCCCCAGGCAATGGCCAGCTTTTTCCGATAACTCACATAACTGGGCAAAAGCAAGTACAACATTCCACCCAAGATTCGGCTCAGCCAATGCATGCCGATGTTATCGGAAAAAATAAAAAGCCCGTCAGGCTTGAGCGCTTGGCGGATCTGCTGCATCAAGCGCTCCAACAACAAGATGTGATGCAAACCATCAAAGGCAAGAATTACGTCGTAGGACTGGACGCCCAGCTCGATGCAATTCAAATCAGCCACTTCGTAGGAGAGGCTGCCAAAGGTCTCCTTGAAAGGATTCTCGGCGGCGAATCGACGGGCAATGGCAATGGCGCCCTCGCTAATGTCGATGCCGTGAACATGATGTCCCAAGCGAGCTAATTCCAAACACAGGCCGCCAGGGCCACAGGTAAGCACCAGAACGCGCGCGGACGGCGAGTGCGTGCCGACCGTGTCGAAAATGAATTGGTACAGCTCGCCGTTCATGATGCGTTCCGCTTGTGGATCGAAGGTCTGCTGTTGCGGCAGGCCGTCACCCCGATGTACGAAAATGCGCTCGGCGCGACGCATGTCCACCGAAAAGGGAATTCCGGCAGCGACAGCGCGGGCAACTTCCTCGCCCCAGTACTCACCTTCACGTCGGACAGCCGCCTGATATTCTTGGCTGCCGACTTGCCAATCTTTCATCACAGCTCTGAGTTACGGATATGCATAATAAAGGTCCAATGAAGAACGAAGAATGACAGGATCACAGGATGCTAAGGATCAACAGGATCAGCTATTTTATGCTAATGGTTTATCCCTTCGACTGCGATGACGTCATTTGTCCAAAGTACCTTTGAGAATTTGGCGAGTATATCAGCAAAAACCACTGCACAAGGTTTTTGGTTACAGAACACCAAAAATTAATCCAGTAAATCCTTGCCATCCTGGCATCCTGTCAAAGAGAATCTCCGTTGCAAAGGATTCCTTCCATTGGGCATGTCATTCACGATTTAGGAAAAACACGACGCCTAAGGTTATGCTTATATCTTTGGGATGCTTTTCGGAAGTCTTTTCCACCGTATTCTTCATCGTTCCCCAAATGGTTTGATATCTAAAGTTCAGGTCAATATGCGGGCCAATGCCAATATCCCAAAGCAAGCCGGCATTGGCATTCCAACCCCATTTGGTTTGACTTTCCTTCGTGTCGGCGAGGCCATAGTCGTAATAATAAGCACTCTGAAACGATACGACCGAACGATAGTTATAGATACCGTTCATCCAGGCGAGGTAAGGAGTAAAGCTTCCAAGGCGCTTGGACGCTTGCAGTCCGATGGTAAGCTGGAACGATTCATTACGGGTTTGCGCCATGGTATAATAATCCAGATAAAAAAGATCATCCTTGCGCTCCGCATAGCTGAGATAAACAAGATCGGATCGCAAAGACAGCATGTGCGCAAACGGCAAGCGATAGGTCACTTTCCCGCCTAAGCCTTCTCCCGTTTTCGAGACGTTGGCGAATTCCGATTGCGGAAATGAAAAGATCAAATGCGGCCCGAAGGCCCAGTTGCTTTCTTGTGCTTGGAGGCCAATCGAAAAAGATGCAATAATGAGAACCGCTACGAACATTCTTGGGTGCATTCTTTTCTCCTTCTGCTGAAAAACTAATACAGAAAGTATACTGCGAAAATCAAAAGTCCGTAAAATCGAGTTGCTTGATGCGAATTTGCCGGATGCGCACCTCCCCATCGCCGGGAGCATGAAAGATGGCGATGTGTCCGGGATACACTTTGGCATGCAAAAGATTCTTTTGAATCTCGATGCCGTTCCACCGAACGCTCGACACCCGGTCAAGAGAAAGTATCTGCGTCAGCAAATAGGGGTGCTCAGCCGGCGACAAGATGTGCGACGGCTTGCGCTTGCCGGGGTCCAGCATGTACGGCTCGTTGAGCTTGAGCGCCAATTCGTGATCGTAAAATTCCGTCTTGTAGCCCGGCTCTTCAATGCTCTTCCAGCGATAGTAAAAGCCGCCGCCGTCCCGTTTTTGACCCATGTCCACATAAGCCTGAAACTCGAAATTCTCGTATTCGTCGTCGGTGACGAGATAGCCTTTGCCGCCGGATGCGACCAGCGTCCCCTCTTCCACGCGCCAGTCTGCATCGCCCAATTTCTGCCAACCTTGTAAATCCACCTTATTGAACAACTCAGTCCACTTTTCCTTTGCCGGCAATTCTTTGATATAGATGTTGCGAAAGGAGATCGCGTGACCGTGATTTTGCAGGCCGATATAGCCGTTGCGCAGGCGATGCCTTAATTCCGGAACCTCTTGAAAATCGACGTCATGGATTTTTTGTCCATTCAGCCAGGCCTGCAATCGCGGCCAATCGAAACGGATGCGGTAGGTATTCCATTCGCCCGCTTTTTTGATTGCATTGACTTCTGGAGCTTTGACGCTATAGATAGAACCGACGGATTGATTGCTGGCAGGTTTGCCATAATCGTCTTGAATTTGCAGCTCGCATCCCACGCGGGACTCCCGCCCGGACTCCGGCACATGCAAGAAGATGCCGCTGTTGCAGCCCTTGCTCATGTTGAAATCGACGTACAGCTCAAAGTTCTCGTACTTTTTTTGCGTCAGAATCGCATACGGCACCCGCGGCCGGCCCTTACACTGAATGAGGCCGTCCTTCACATGCCAGGCGCCGCTATCGGGTTGGATGTTCCATCCACTGAAATCGGCGCCGTTGAACAGTGAGACGAAGCCTTTCGGGGGAGTTGACGAAGGAGTTTGAGCGCATGCGACGAAATGATATGCGCCCAAAAAAGCGATCCCCAAAACAAAAAACAGAATGATGCGAGCTATTGCTGATGACAAAAGTCCCTTTAGCATTTGCGATGGTCTCCTGCAAAATAGGGGGTCGATGAGAGTTGTTCCATTCAACAACCGGCGGCCGATTCCGTTCCACCACCGGTGCTTCCAACCGGCGCAAAATGTAAGAAATAATTGATAGGGACACAAGCAAAATAACTCGACAAATTGAACGCTGAACATCGATCGTTCTCAAAAAGTCAATAGCCAATGTTCAACGGTCAAGTATCAATGGTCCTTTTAACCAAAGCTTCTGAGGGTTCGGAGGGCCTTGCCTTTCGACCCTCTGAAGTGGGTGGGCCACTGGGAATAGTCTTGCCACGAATGGTTTTCCTTTCCAGAATGACATCCGGCCGACGCGATGGCTCAATCGCCGCTTGCTATTTATTCGGCGATTGGCTACATTAGTACGCACGTCAAAACAAACACCGAATGAAATGAATTTCCGCTATCCCTACATAACCCTCAAACCGGATCGCGAGGCAAGCCTCTTGCGCGGTCATCCCTGGGTATTCTCCGGGGCCATTGCATCCGTCGAAGGTTCACCGAATAGAGGCGATTGTGTTGTAGCGATCTCAAGCAAAGGCAAAGCCCTCGGCTTGGGTCTTTACAATCCGAAATCGGACATTGCTTTTCGACTCCTCACGACGGATGCGGCTGCGATCATCAACAAGGATTTCTGGCAGCAGCGAATAGCTCAGGCCGTCGCGTTACGGCAGCGCATTATCCCGCCGCAGACGGACGCTTATCGTCTCATCAACGCCGAGGGCGACGGCATGCCCGGCCTGGTGGTGGATCGTTACGGGCAGTATCTGGTTCTCTCCATTGCCACGGCAGGAATCGAGAACGTGCGGGTCACCATCCTCGAGTTGCTGCTGGATGCGCTTAAACCGTCTGCGATTTATGAGCGCAGTGAGGGCCGGGCCAGGCAATTGGAAGGACTTGAGGATCGCACGGGATTGGCTGCCGGAAGCGATTTGCCGGAAAGTATCCGGGTTATCGAAAACGGTTTGCACTTTGAAGTCGATATCCTTGCCGGACAAAAGACGGGCTTTTTTCTCGACCAGCGCTTCAATCGCCAAATCATCGGAAATCTTGCCCGCGATGCCTCCGTGTTGAATTGCTTTTCTTACACCGGGGGATTTTCAGTCTACTGTGCCCATGGCGGGGCCAAACGCGTGGTATCGGTCGAAACTTCGGAATCGGCGAATGCGATTGCTGAGAGAAACCTGCAGCACAATGGCTTTTCCGCAGCTCAACACCCCATTGCAACCGACGACGTCTTTGCTTATTTGCGCAAAACTTCGGAAGAGTTCGATCTGATCATCGTCGATCCCCCTGCGTTTGCCAAAAGCCGGAAGGATTTGGAGCGGGCGGCGCGGGGCTACAAAGACGTCAATCTGCAAGCCATCAAGCGTCTCAAGCCGGGCGGATTGTTGGCCACCTTTTCTTGTTCCAATCATCTCGACGAGTCGCTGTTTGAAAAAATTGTTCTGGCGGGTGTGCGCGATGCCGGCGCTGGCGCCCAAGTGCTGATGCATCTCGCAGCCGGGGCGGATCATCCGGTCAATCTGGCTCATCCCGAGGGCCGGTATCTCAAAGGGCTGCTGTTGCGAGTGCTGAAGAACAACTGAAAGATCAAATATTAGAATGCAAAATGACAATGCAAAATTTAAAATTGAGTTTACTGTGTGAGACTCAAGGGATGGAGAAATAGAGCAGTCAACTCACCAGTCAACTCAATTTTGCATTTTGATCTGTCACTTTGCTTTTTAATTTCTCATCTTTGATTTCTTACCAATCGGCAATCAAAAATCGGCAATCGGCAATTAAGAAATGGAGGCAAGCCATGGATCGAGGACCCTATCCCTACATTCCCACCGAGGAAGAGTTCCAAAAGTACCACCTAAAACGGGCGCGAATCACCCTGAGCTGGCTCAAGCAGTTCCAGATCACCCCGCCGATTCTCGAGTACAGCGAACCGACACCCTTTACTAAAATGCTGGAAGCCGAGTATGGCAAAATCGAGCACATCGGCATTGCCGAGCCGGATCACGGCTACCCGCCCTTCAAAGGCCACGTCTTCAAGACCATCTTCTGCTTCGAGGTGCTGGAGCACATGATGAATCCCCTGTTCATGCTGGATCGGATGCATGAATACATCGCCACCGACGGCCAGTTGTTCCTGACCCTGCCCGCAGCGTTGCCGGTGTCTTGTGCGCGTGAAAAAATCAATTTTTATGAAATGCACGAGGCAGAAGTGCGGAATCTGCTGCTGCGAACCCGCTTCAAATTCGACATCGAAGCCAAGCGCGGAACAGAAATGCCGGTTTACTCCGCCGCAGGATTGGTGCGCTATTTTTGTCGCAAACGATTTTTCATTCACGCCAGCCCGGATTGGCGGAAGAAGGAGAATTGGTGGGGTTGAAGGGGAGCGCAGGTAGCGAGGTGATGTATTTCTAAAACTAACCCGAGCATGGCCGGTAAATCGCTGATCAATGGTTCAGACTACAAGCATTCTACTTCAAAGAAGGAATTGAATCCTTTGGTTTTCAGGCCGGCCATCAATGCTCGGTCCTTCGTCCAAAGCAGGCCATCCAATTCCATTGTGATGGCAACAAAAGGAATATCTTTTTCATCGACATCGCTGCACAACTCGAAAGCCCTTTGCCTGCTTTCATCGGTTACAGATTCCTCATTAAAAACGGTAATCTTTTTCAGAAGGCTGCGCAGCAATTCCAGAACCTCATCTTCCTCTAATGAAGATTTCTTTTAGATGGTCTCTTTGTACTTGAATAGCTCGACAAATACAAACTTGCAGGAATAGAACGTGATATCTTGCTCTGTGAGTATCGTGTCCCTTACTCTTTTGCTCTTGCCCAATAAAGCAGAGAAAAGGATATTCGTATCCACGATAACTTTCTTCAACGCTTGACTCTTGTTAAGAATTCGTTCTTATTCTTTTGCCACCACTCCTGCTTGATTTTTTCCGAAAGTTCCCATGCTTGGTCTTCAGTGAGCCGACTTTTCTCTGCAATAGCCTCCATCCGCAATCTTTCCAGAAACTCTTGTACATATTCAGAAGATACAAGCTGCTTCGGAAATTTTAGAATCGCTTCATTGTCTTGAAAGGTAATCTGAGTCATTTGGTACCACCAACTTTTAGTAAAGGCTCATTTCTTACGTCTCACGAATTTATTGTCATTTGTTGTAGATCGCAAGCAGTCTTTTTCGTCCATCTCGGTCCGCCTTGGGATTGCACAAAAGTTCGGATGACAAAATTGCCCGCCAAACACACCAAACTTTGCGAAAGCCACTGCCAGAATTTGGATTTCGTGTTTTTCGCGTGTTTCGCGGGCAACAGTCTACCGCCCCGCTCGCCTTCATGCTTTCGCACCCAACGATCCCTGCTCTTCCTACAGCCTAACAGCCTACAGCCTAAGTTCCGTTACTTGCTATACTCGGCGAACTCTTTATCCAACTGCTCTTTGCTCTTGACGCCGTCATACACGGAGACATGGAATTTGAAAAGGGCGCTCTGGCCTTGCTGCAAAGTCAAGTTCAATGGCTGCGGATTGGCCACGCCCGTGCTCTGTTGAAATACGGATTGGCCAAGCGGATTGACTGCAAACAGACCATAAGCCCGAGCATGCCAAAAGGTAGGATAATTAAAGCTGCTCGGATGGTTCATAACCAAAATGCCCACCTTCTTTCCTTCTTTTTCGCCGGTCAACACCACCCATTTTGCCCGCCGACCCCAAACGTTCTTTTCGGTTTCTGCCCCTTCGGAACTAAGGTACCTGCCGGTGCCCTTATCTTCTCTCAGCCAATCCGCCATCCGCATACCGAACATCCCCTCTTTGGTATCGCCAAACACCACCGCGGTATCTTTAGCCGTCAGCGTCATGGTAAAGTCGATGGCATTTTCATTCTTGCCGGCTGAAAAAACCATGGTGCGTTTTTCTTCTAACAAAGTCTTGCCGTTCTTGCCAACCCAATGCAAGAGCGCAGAGAGTGTGGCTTCTTTTTCGCCGCTTTTCATTTCTGTGATGTTGATCTGCTTAATCTGCGGCGGATATTTTGTATTGTTCCAAAAGCCGTCTTTGTTCACCTTGTCATACGTAAAAAACACGCCCGTATGATGGGGATGGTCTTTACTTTCGCCTTCCACCTCCTTGAAAGGGAAATTGCGATTCAGCAAGATTCCCGAGGGAGTATTCAAAGGATAGAGAATCGGTTTGGTAAGCTCCGGTAGATAGAGATAGCTGGTGAACAGCTTGCCGTCGACCATCACGTCGATCTGGTTTTTGCCTTGCACCAATTCGATCTTGGCAAACGAGCGACTGAAGGTCATGCCAATAACCATCATGGCCAAGAAAATAATCAGCAGTGAGTATTTCATTCGTCTTTCTCCTTCATCTGTTTAAATGAATCCGTGAAAATCGGTGTCATCCGTGTGCCATTGAACGTAAACAGGCAGAATTGACTTCCGAACTCCAATCTCTAAACGCTTCACCTTTGCGATCCCTGCGTACATTGCGCGAGCCTGGTCTCTCTTGCTCACGCAGAGCACGCCAAGCTCGCAAAGCAGTTTGTTCCTTTACAGCTCCAGCGTGCCTTCCTTAAGGCCGATTGAGAACGTCAGGACTCCTTTCTCAAAATTCCACATTCGGCTGTATCAGCCATTCCAGGCGCGCAGACTCTCGTTGCGCAAACTGCCGTGACGTTCTGTCAAAGCGTCGCAGCCATTCCCACAGCACGCCGACTCCGAGGCGCAGCAAGACGGTTCGACCGCCGATGCGAACAGGATATTTTTTGCCAACGCGCGCCAGATGCCGGACCCAAGGCCAGCCGTCCGCAGGCGCCCGGTCGATGGCTAAGTAACCGGAATACTCAAAAAAACTGTTCTTGGCAAGCGACCAACCGCGATCATTCCAATCACTGCGATCCCGCTGAAAGGCCAAAACCACCACGTCCGCCGCGATCGGATTATGGTGCAGCTTGACGCCGGTGTGCACATTCCAGCTTACGCGCCGGACGCCCGGCTCGTTCCAAGATCCTTTGAGGCGCAGCTCCGGCTCGAACCACCCATCGTCGATGCGGATGTTATCCTGAATATGCCAGTGTCCCCCGCTCACTTGGAATCCGATCACTGCCGAGCCGCTTTGTCTACGCTTGGGCGCATCGGAGGCCGTTACTCCCTTAGATCGCGCAAATACAGCGATGTTACCCAAGAAAAGAGATAATGCATACGGTTCCTCCGGTCCGGAGCCAATGGATTTTAGCACATTCATCGAATCGAGAACATAGAATCGATTGTAAAAGCCGGGGCGATCCGTCTCCAAAAAACTGCTGAGACCGGCGAGCGGATACAGGCTCAATTGCAGCAGTAAATACCTTGGTTGAGCCAATCGTCGCAAAAGATGGCCGTACAAATGGGATTCTTCCGCTGGAGCAATCACCTCCATGTTCGCCGATCGCATGAGGTCCAAATAGATACTGCCGTAAGTCTGGTAGGCGCCCAAGCTCACTGTTCCTCCGAAATTGTATCCCGCCAGCGTGGAGCGGAAACCGGTGGTTTGTCCTCGGGTTGAAAGCGGTGCGCCCATAGCCCAGATCGTTATTAGGGCTGAAAGCGAGATGTACTGTTTGACTTGTCGGCTAATGCAGCGACCCTATCTCGGTTTTTCGTTTCGGGATAATCCGCTTATCTCCCCGGCGGAGGGATGTGGTTGGACTGATGTCTCCGCAGATTTCCGCGTTGAGCAAGCCGGGAGCCACCAAGTCGCGTGTTACGAAAGATGTCCCAACGCATCGGCAAAAACGTCAAAGGCTTTCTGATCCCACAAACAGAATGTCACGTTTCGGATTGTGGTTTCTTCCTGCAAATGGGAACGTACGGCGTCCAGCATGACCTTGGCGCAGCGCTCAATAGGATAGCCGAAAATGCCGGTGCTAATGGCCGGAAAGGCGATACTGGTCAAGCCATACTCATCGGCAAGTCGCAATGCCTTTGACGTTGCTGATCGCAGCTTGGCATCCTCGTCGCCGGAACCCATAATCGGGCCGACAGCGTGTATGACGTATTTCGCCTTCAGCTTGCCGCCGCTGGTGATGGCCGCCGAGCCGGTCTTTACCAGACCGTGCCGGCGCACCCATTCGTCGCTCTCTTCTTGAATGCGATGACCGCCCTTGCGGACGATGGCTCCGGCCACTCCGCCGCCGTGCGCCAACTGCTCATTGGCAGCGTTGACAATGGCGTCCGTCTCCATGGCGGTGATATCGCCTATCACCAGCTCAATGACTAAATTGTCGAACTGAACTCGCACAGGTTTCCTTTTAGAATTTGTTTTGCAGGCTTCAGGTGGGCTGCTTTTGACAGAAATTGCGACTATGGGAAAGACGAGTGTCTTGAAAAAGGTTTGTGCCCCTAGCAAGATTCGAACTTGCGGCACGCGGTTTAGGAAACCGCTGCTCTATCCATGCTGAGCTATAGGGGCAGAACGCGGCAAATATAAGATGAAAATGGATAGAATTCAAATGAAAAATTGGCAACCGAAATTTTCATCGACTAACTTGGTTCATCCGGAAAACAAATACCTATTAGGGCATCTACAAATGCCTTTATCGCGGGGTCATTTTGAAGCTTGACATAATAATGGCTCTTCCGGAAAATGCGTACCTGCTATTCACTTTCTCTCGGTGTCCGAGTAGCCTTCATGCAAATATCAAACATTAAAACTCAAAATGACATATCAAAATCCAAAATGCGCCTGGCAAAAGTGGCCTGAAGATAAATCCTCATTCACAAATAGAATCGCTTCTGAAAAGATTAGCTTCCTCATACCCGGCCCACTCCGCGCAGGCCGCCAGGTCGGCCTTGGCAGACCGAAGCATGTCTCAAATCCACTCTAT
>DYKH01000385.1 GCA_020722685.1 Caldithrix sp.
GAAGCAACGAGACAGTCGCTTTTGAAACGACTGTCTCGTTATTTTACGAATCCCGCTTTTGCCCAACCCGGATATTTGCTGGCTATTCTTCCGCTCTCGCCCGGCTCTGTTGCCTCAAAACGCGCAAACTGTTGGCGCTGTTTATCAAGATCAGTAAATAAAGCAATGAAATGACCCACCCAAAGATCTGGGAAGTTCCCGCACTGCCCAGTGTTCTTATGTAGAAAAAAGCATATGACCTTTCTGCCAGCAACACCAGGATCGCCAGCCACGGCGCAAATTCGACATGTTTCCGAATACCAAAACCGCAGGCCAGATAGGCGATACCAGTGCCCAAATGTATCAAACCCAAGTTCATGGGGATCCCAGCATTTACCAAGAGCATGCTGCTGAAACCCGAAAACAGATCGAAGCCGCCCCAAATGTAAAGCAGTTTCTCGGCCAGCGCCACACTCTGTTGCAATTTCTGCGCATCGAGAGCAATCGGGCCTTGCTTGCCGGGACTGCTGATATCTGGCACAGACAATCCCGAATTCAAGTCTTGAAGGGTTTGGATAAACCGGATTGCCTGTTGTTTTTGTTTATGAGATAGGACAATAGGGTGAATTTTTTTTCGGTTATCTTTGATAATCAGGGCATCTTTGAGCAATGCTTCTCGAAGCTGTACTTCGACTACCTCCTCAGGCTTCCAGGTTCGCACACGCTTGCGCCCCAATTTCCCAATCCCGACCCAATACTCACGGATCAGGTAGATTTCCCGCTTTTGTGGATCAAGGGTGATCTGCGCTTTTCTCTGCAAGAAAAGCAAGAGCATGATGTTCCACAAAGAATACCCTACGGCCAACCCAAGGACCAGGAAAAGTTCGTCATTGGAGTCTACATCTGCTGCTATCGTTACTAGAAGAAATGTTGGCAAACAGCCAAACAAGAATACAAGCAGTAGTAGCAGCCAACCAGTATCTGCGGTGCGCAAGGTAAGAGGTACATTTGGCGCCTGAGCGGTTTGGGAATCAAGAACTTCCTGGTGCATTTCGGTTCCTCCTGGATGTTGGTTTATGTTTTGTTCAGCGACCCATTACACAGTGATTGCCCCAAGTGTGGGGAGAAACGGTCTGCTGACTTGTCAGGGGATTGCCTGCCTGGTGGGTCATATGTGCCATGACAAATTATAATGCATACCAGACGCCCGACAAATTAATTCCCGAACATCGCTTTACAGTAACAATCTATCCCGGTTTTTCCTTTGGCGAGGTACAATCGTTGTGGTAGGCCATCGCGCTTTATTTTATAGTATTGCCCCTGTAAAAACTACGCCACCGCGAAGATTCTGCGCGATGGTCAACCGTCCACGAATTGGGGTCACGAATACACGAAGGCGGACTCCTTTCGTGTATTCGTGGTTTTATTCGTGGATGGTCTTCCGCGCGCTTACCAACTTGCAGCCTGCCGCGCTATAGTATTGCTCTTGAGAATCTATCACGATCGCGAAGATTCTGTAACGTGCTCATCCGCAAAAGTCACTCTTACATGCCAATTTGTCTATGCGGGCGCCTGCCTGCCCACTGCCAGATATGGATTGGACAGGCTTCCACGTGTCTGTTCAGTATTACAGTGCAAAGGCAAACAACTTCCCTGCAAGCGCTGGTCAGCGGATAAAATCGGATAAGCGGATTCCCCCACACGCGACCATCCATCCGCTAATCCGCTTTGCGCAGCATCCGCTGACCACTCATCCCACCAAAGGCGGACACCATGCCCCATGACCAACCTGACCAGCGGATTTTAAGCGGATTCCCCCACGCGCGACCCTCCATTCGCTAATCCGCTTTGCGCAGCATCCGCTGACCACTCATCCCACCAAAGGCGGACACCATGCCCCATGACCAACCTGACCAGCGGATTTTAAGCGGATTCCCCCATACGCAACCATCCATCCGCTAATCCGGTGCGCCAGGACAAGCCTGGTTGTTCTCGTAAGCTGAAAGGAGCTCACCGTATAGTATTGCTCTTGAGAATCTAACGATCACGAAGATTCTGTAACGTGCTCATCGTACCGCCGGGCTCTGCCAAGCGCCACAAAGTGGTACGGCAATGCCGACCATACCATTTCATACCATTTCATGGCACAAGTGGCACAGCCAGGCCGGCGGTACATTTGATTGCGGAATGCTTGCCCGGCGAAGTCCCCGAAGGGGGAGCAAAACCGAAGGGAATTCCGTGTTACAAACATGGTTCGAATAGGTATAATCAGTAGATGAAAATTTCGTAGTGACGACTTTAGTCGTTCAGACAAAAAAGCGACTAAAGCCTGCACTGCCTGTCCCCGTTAGGGGGAGTTTATCGAAGTGTCGCCACTACGGGCAAGAATTTTCATCTACTGATAATTCGTTCGTGAGGAGCAAAACATGAAATCACCACTGTGGATACCTTCCGAGGAACGCATACGCGACGCGAACATCACGCGCTTTGTCGCGGAGGTGAACGCGCGCTATAAACTCGATCTGGCATCGTATGTGGACCTCCATCGCTGGTCGGTGGAGAATCTCGCGGATTTCTGGGCGGCGATGTGGGACTTTGCGGAAATCAAAGCCTCGAAACGATACGATAAAGTAGTGGCGGATTTATCCGCCTTTCCCGGCGCGAAGTGGTTCCCCGGCGCGCGCCTGAACTTTGCCGAGAATCTGCTGCGTTACCGGGATGACCGCCTGGCATTCATCTTCAGGGGTGAAACACAGGCGGCGAAGCGCGTGACGTATGCCGCATTGTATGACGCGGTGGCGCGGCTGGCTCATGCGCTGCGCGGCGCGGGGATCGGGGCAGGGGATCGGGTGGTTGGCTACATGCCGAACCTGATCGAAACGGCGGTTGCCATGCTGGCGGCAACGAGCCTCGGCGCGGTCTGGTCCTCCTGTGCCACGGACATCGGTCCTGCCGCGGCGATCGAGCGGCTGGGGCAGGTCGAGCCGAAAGCCATGATTACGGCGGACGGGTATTTTTACAAGGGGAAGGCTTTCGATACGCTCGAACACGCCGCGGAAGTGGCGCGCGGCATCCCCTCGCTGAAAAAGGGGATCGTCGTTTCGTACACACGCGCCAGGCCCGATATTTCTCACATCCCGAACGCGGTTCATTATGATGATTTTGTTTCGGGGGAAAACAACCTTGAGATTCACTTCGAGCAGTTACCCTTCGACCATCCGCTTTACATCATGTTCTCGTCGGGGACG
>DYKH01000386.1 GCA_020722685.1 Caldithrix sp.
TCTGTGTCGGAGGCTCATCGCCAGAGCCGCCGCGCAGGTGAGCCGCTTTCGTTAGCCCGCTCACCTTATAAAGAGGTACTTGCAGGAGAAAATCATGCAAGCCGATTACGACAAAGAATTGCAATCCTACTTTACAGATGTCGAGCACCTGCGCGAGATGTTCAAGCAATGGCTCGCCGCGCCGGTCCTGCCAAAACCCCTGTTGGTCATTCACGGGGTGGGGGGCGTGGGCAAGACGTCGCTCCTGCGGATGTTTCGCCTACATTGTAAAAGCACCGGAGTTCCCGTCGCGTTGGCTTCGGGCGATGAGCAAAAATCCTCCCTTGATGTCCTGACGCGCTGGGCGGATGATCTGACCACCGACGGTGTGAGGCTCTCTGCCTTTCAAAAGACATCGGCGCAGTACCGCGCCTTGCGCCTCAAGCTGGAGAACGAAGCGGCACAGTTGACAGAGAAGGTGACAAAAGAAGCGGCGAAGGTGCTTGTCGAAACCGCCGCCAGCACAATTCCGGGCATCGGCCCGCTAGTCGGTAGGTTGGGCGGGATGGGCGTTGAAGCGTTGACCGACTGGCTGTTCAGTCGCGGCTTCAAAAAGCCCGATGTGGATTTGCTCCTTGATCCTGCGAAGAGGTTGACCGAGGATTTTCTTGCCGACATGACCAGGGCAGCGGAGAAACAGCGCCTGGTGCTGATGCTGGACACCTTTGAACAGATGACTGCGTTGGAAGACTGGATGCGCGACGTGGCGCAGCGTCTATCGTCGAATGCCCTTCTGGTGATTGCAGGGCGTGCTTTGCCGAATTGGGATCGCGCCTGGCCTGGTTGGCTTGCGCACGCCCAGGTTGAAGAATTGAAACCGCTGACCGAAGAGAATATGCGCGAACTAATTCGCCGTTACTATGCATGGATGCGGGGTGGCGATCCTGATCCTGCGCAAGTCGAGGCGATCATCCGTTTTGCGCGCGGCCTACCGTTGGTCATAACTAGCACTGTGCAGTTATGGGTCAAGTATGGCGTGGAGAATTTTCAGGCGGTCAAGTCTGAAATTGTGGCCAATCTGGTTGACCGCCTGATGGAGGGCATACCGAAGGGATTGCTTCCCGCGCTTGAAGCGGCGGCGATTGTGCGCTGGTTCGACCAGCCTATCTTACGCGCGGTGATGAAGCAAGAGGACGTGCGCGAGGCGCATGATGAACTGCGGCGTTTCCCGTTCGTGCGGCCGCGCGCAGAGGGATTGGCACTGCATGATGCGGTGCGCGAGATTATGGACGAGAACCTGCGTGTCCACGATTCAGAACGGTATCGCGAACTGCACGAGCGCGCGGCGGCATATTTTGAAAGGCGATTAGAGAAGGCAACGGGCGAAGAGGCAGAGAAGTTGCAATTGGAGCGGTTGTATCACCGTGTCCTTGCGGACGAGGAAGCGGGTATCAAGTTGTTTCAAGAGATGGCGGAAGAGTTGGTGCGGTATCGGATGGTCAATCGTCTGCGCGCACTATTGAATGACATGAACACGTATTCGCTGGCACAAGAAAGTAGCCGACTTTGGAAGGATTACTATTTGGCACGTTTACTCGATCTTCAAGGGCTATGGTTCCAGTGCGATACTCTTCTGGAAAGTATTGTTCAGAATCCAAATGCCTCTAATCAATTGGTCTCATATGCATTAGGACGACTGGGGCTGCACCTTGCAAGGCCCGAAAACATTTCAAAACCAGGTGGAGCGGAAAGAGCGATAAAAACTCTGAGAGTAAGTTTGGAAAGAGTACCTGCTCTTGATCCTGTTACGGCAGATTTTCTGTGGGAGTTAGGAATAGTACACCAGCGCCTTTGTCAATGGGATAAGGCTTGGGAATATTTTCGTAGATATGAATCATTTGTTTCCTGCTTAGGTCAAACCTATCAAGCAGCGTATTTGAAGAGCATACTAAAGGACCCTTATGCCAAAATGGGTGATTGGCGAAACTTGCTCAGCACGCATTATGCGGTAATAGAGTTGCTCGATGCACTCCCGGACTCTTCTATCAGACGCAGCATCTTACATACATGGACGGTTGCCTTTTATTGGATGGGACGCTATGCTGAGGCAGAGCAAATTTTCAGAGAAGGATTGGAACACTGGACACAAGCAGGGATGAATACCAGTTATTTTCATCGTTATATTGGTTATTCGTTAGGACTTCAAGATCGCTTTGATGAAGCACAATCTGAATTCCAAAAGGCGATGGGGGAAAGCAGATATTGGGTTTCTTTACGAGACTATTTTGACTTAGATAGAGCAACTTTGCTTCACTACAGTTTTTGGGCCATTATTGATATGCGCGCTGGCGAACTTGGCGAAGCGCGCCGCAAATTCTTATGTGCGATATGGTTAAAGCGAAAGCATAAAGATTATATTGGTTTACCAGAACTGTTCACGGGTTTGGGTACTCTTCAAGAGATTCGTTCCAATTACGGGGAGGCTTCACGATGGTATCTTCGTTGTCTTCGCATGAAGTGGACAGGCCGTCGCTATTTTGAAAGCGGTGCCCTCACTGGCCTCGTCCGCGTCAAACATGCGCAGGGAGAGTATGCCGCCATCCCACCGCTACTTGTAGAAGCAGAACAACTCGCCCAGCAGTACGAATACAACGACCATCTCGCTTCGCTACGACTCACTCAAGGCCACATTGCCTGGGAAGGCAACGCACCATCGTGGGAGAATGGCTTCGACGCAGCATTGCATTACTACCAGCAGGCACTCATTTACGCCCTCCGCTACAACCGCTTCCTGCTGGACGAGGTGCTGAGCGGACGTCCCCAGGGCACGCCGCTACGTCCCATTATTCCAGAGTGTCTGAAGCGCGGGGAAGAAGGACGCCGTATGCTCATTGCTTTGCGCGATTGGTGGAAAACGGGCATCAATGACGTTGGCACACCGCGCCCCGATACGATTTCGCCGATTCCTGAAGGCGTCCCGCTGCTGGAAGCGGAACGCATTGCACGCGAACGAGAACCTGGGGACGGCTCGCCGCAGAAAAGCGTGGTAGAGCAGATTGACGCGGTATTGAAACAGACAGGAGCGGGCTAACATCTCGCTCCAGCGGACGCCGCCTTCGGCGGCGCGGCTGAGCTCGGTGCCGTTAGCCTGCTATTGGTAAAAGGTCTAGTTTATGAATCGGGTAGTCCTCCTCTTGAGTGTTGTTGAGCGATGAGGTACAATGTAGCATGATAGA
>DYKH01000387.1 GCA_020722685.1 Caldithrix sp.
AGAAAGAGTCGCCGCTATGGCTCGGGAACTTGGGTTGCAGATGTCAGAGGATGTTCTGCACGTATTCCTTGAGCGGATGGCCGACAATCTGCGGACAGCCGCTGCGGAGATGGAAAAACTTGCGCTGGGGATAGCGCCGTCCACGAGACCGACTGTTGAGGATGTGAAACGGTTCGTGACCGATTCCCCTGTTGCCCTTGTTTGGGATCTTACCGATGCCATAGGGTCGCGCTCGCTGGAGAGAGCTCTTTTTGTCTTGAATACGCTGCTGTCGCGCAAGGAATCGCCCATCGGCATTGTGGCGCTTCTGCATAACCAGACAAGGGAATGGATGATTTATAGGGAAGCGCTGGACAAAGGGTGGGTGGCTCAGCAAGCTGGTGGCTATGGCCGTCGGCCGAGCTGGCAATGGATGGCTGTGCCCGATCGGGTTGCAGAAGCTTTTCAGTCAAAGCTCAAGAAAGATCCTCGCAACTCAAGGCCGTTCAGAGTTTCCAGGGTCGCGGAACAGGCTTCTCACTTTTCAATGAGGGATTTCCGACGCATGCATGATGTGCTGATAAGCGCTCACGAGGAGCTCGTTTCGAGTCGGATGCCCCCGCGCCTTGCGCTTGAGTTGGCAGTCATACGCATGCTAACTTGACAGCGCCTCTGCGGTTCGTAAAGTGATGTCCTGCTTATGAATTCCAAAGACGCCAACGTAGCTCAGTCGGCAGAGCAGCGCATTCGTAATGCGCAGGTCGTCGGTTCGACCCCGACCGTTGGCTCCAGAAAGGTTTGCTGCCCGTGATGGGTATTCTGGCCAGGGCAGTATTGCTGGCCTGCTATGCCGCGCTGGTCGCTTTTCTATCGCTGCTTCCACCTTCGGGTGGCTTTGTCCTCCCTTTGCCGCATGCAGACAAGATTGTCCATTTTGTTGCCTATGCAATATTGGCTATGCTCGCGGCATGGACATTCCAGCTTCATTCAGCGAGGAAAGCGGCGCTCGTTGGGACAGCAATAGGACTTGGCGCATTTCTTTATGGATTTTGCCTCGAGGTTGCGCAGGGGCTTACGGGGTTGGGCCGTTCCTTCTCGCTGGGAGATTGCGCGGCAAATGCCGTCGGAATAATTCTCGCAATAACTCTTGTTCTCCGAGCAAGAGCGAGAGTTTTCTTTGCTTCCCTATGGAAAGGTGTTTTTCCTGCCGAACACTGTTGACCATGGCTGTGTGGGATACGTAGAAGAGTTTGAGTGAGATAGAGTTAGAAGTTTGTTTGTAAACATGCCGAGGCCTTCTTGATAGATTGTTTCCATGAAAACAGACGCATGGAAAAAATACCTGAACGCCGAGATTCTTGGTCGGGTGACAGTAGGTTTGATCAAACCTGAGGAAAAAGACCGTTGGGTGAATACCCCCTCAATCCTTTTTACACACTTATTTGTTACAGTGATTTCAGCTCGTTCGCCTCGAAAAAAGGTTGACATAAGACGTGGCGTCAGGTAGGCTAATACACGTTGCTCTTTTGAAGAATCAGATTTGTTGGACGACGGTTTACGGAAGCCCGTGAAAATCGGGCGCGGTCGCGCCGCTGTAACCGGCCACGACCTCTCATGAAGCCATTTCCGTCTGGGACGGAGAGAAGGCGGGAGGAAGGCCAGAGAGCCGGGAGCCAGAAGACGAATCGTCGTGCTGACGTTGACGTTCCCTTCGCGAGAAAAGGGGGCGTGACGAGCTTTTTTAGTACAGCAAGCCTTCATGACTCCCTTGCAAAGGGACGCATGAAGGCTTTTTTGTTTCAGGGGCTGCATCAGCTCCGGGGGAGGGAGAGAAGAGTTTTGAAGATGAGCTTTGCGGTGAAGCTTTACGGAAGCCCGTGAGAATCGGGCGCGGTCGCGCCGCTGTAACCGGCCACGACCTCCCATGAAGCCATTTCCGTCTGGAGCGAAGAGAAGGCGGGAGGAAGGCCAGAGAGCCGGGAGCCAGAAGACGGGCTTTGCCGCGTGTTGTCGGACCCTTCGCGTTTTGGGGGAGACAGTTATGTGCACACATGCCGCCGTTCTTCGTCCAAACCGAGGGGCGGCGGATTCGTTTTCATAGGAAGAGATTGATGTGAAAAAAGAGTTTAAAAATGTGTCTCTTTGCTGCCTTGCCGGTCTTCTGATGCTTGGGGGTTGCAAAACTCAACGCAGAAGGACGCGGGATGATGCGATCAATTCTCCAACATCGCCGGAAGAAGCCCGCTTGCTGATGGTCACACTAGATACCGAGCTCGAGCGGTCGTCCATCGCGCCCGAGGTTCGCAAGCACATAAAAAAGCGGATGATTCCGCGGCTCATCTCTGCAGGTATTGATCATGTTGAAGTAGAACAGTGGTCGCATAACAGTTCAGCGGAGGAGATGAGATGATGAGAATGTGGCGCATAATAATGAAAGCTGGCTATATATCCTTGGCGATTCACGCATCTTTCTTTTTTTCGACCGCTCTGGCTACGGAGCGAACTGCTGATTTTGATGATCTTAGTATGCCTGTGATTGGGTATTGGGATGGTTCGGATTTAGCAGGGGGATTTCGGAGCGATCTGGTGTGGTTTGAGAACGCGTATGATACGAACTACTCTTCGTGGTCTGGTTTTTCGTACTCGAGGGTGAACGACACGAACACGCCTGGTTGGGCGAATCAGTTTGCGGTATGGACGCCGGGGGTTGGGGTTGATGGCACAGGGGCATATGCTGTTGTGTATGATTCTGCGTGGGGCGAGCATGACATAGTTGAGTTTCCGTTTCCGGTGAGTGTAAGGGGAGTATATCTGAACAACACGACGTATGCGGCGCTGGCGATGCGAGATGGGGATTTATACAGCAAGAAGTTTGGAGGGGAGACAGGGGATGATCCTGACTGGTTCAAGGTGACGATAACAGGGAAGGATGGGGAGGGGGTTGACGTTGGGTCGGTGGATTTTTATTTGGCTGACTACAGGTTTACGAACAATGCGGAGGATTACATAGTTGGGGAGTGGACGTGGGTGGATCTGAGTTCGCTTGGTCCTGGAGTGAGGTCGCTGCATTTTACGCTTTCATCGAGTGACAATGGGCCGTGGGGCATGAACACGCCCGCGTATTTCGCCATGGATAATTTGACCTATGTTCCGCAGCCGGATGCTTTGAAAGCGACTTTTGATGATCTTAGTATGCCTGTGATTGGGTATTGGGATGGTTCGGATTTAGCA
>DYKH01000001.1:0-143461 GCA_020722685.1 Caldithrix sp.
GATAATTTTACTACGCTACGCGCCTTCTGCGCGTTTGCGATCACGCCTGCCCAACCTAATAATAGCTGCCTATGTGGCCATGGATGATCTTTGTGAGCGAGCAAAACTTAAGCAAATGCCCCGTTTTAGTCAAGTCAAATCTGTCGAAGGAAGGATATTCATAGGATTTCAGCAACACGATAGGTCACGGTTCCCGCGGGGACTTTGATTTCTACAATGTCATTGACAGCCCTGCCGACCAAAGCCTTGCCGACCGGCGAATCCACGGAGATCGCTTCCAAGTCGTCCGAGTGGAACTCGGCTGTGGGCACCAACTCATAGATGGTTTCCTCCTGCGTCTTTTGATCGATCAGTTTCACCCTGCTGCCAACGTGGACTTGATCCGAATTCAACATGTCGTCATGCATGATTCTGGAGCGAGAGAGGGTTTCTTCCAAGCGGGCGATTTTGCGCTCGATCAACGCCTGCTTTTCCTTGGCAGCCGCATATTCGGCGTTCTCACTCAGGTCTCCATGTTCTCGTGCTGCAGCAATTTCTTTCACTACCTTTAGCCGTTCTTCGCGCTTGAGATAGTTTAGTTCCGATGTGAGTTTTCCGTGCTGTTCCTTCGAAAGGTATAGTGGTTTCATAAACCGACCTCTGCATTAGGTGAGGGTGTAATGCCTTTTGCTGTGCGAAAGACATGCGGAAACTGGACAGATGTTTGTCGAAATCAAGTTCGTTAAAAAACGCAAACCGAATCGGCAGGGTTCTTGTTAGTACCGATTCGGTTTGCGTTGGGCAAAGCTAAGAAAAAATGCTTTACTTGTCAAGCGAAATTTCCGGAAAGTGTCAAAACCGATTTTCTGCGATAGGGATGGAGTATTCTGCTTTTTGTACCGAATAATCAGTGTGGCCGGCAGTCCAGCTCATGCAGCGGGCGATTGGGGTAAATGGATGATAGCCAAAACGAATCAGACATCCTGCCGCCCTGTAGTCGAGCTTTTGCTGCCGAATGAAAAAAGTCCTTGACAAATATCGCAATAAACACTATTATTTCAGCGACGAAATTTCCTCACCTACTCGTGGCTTATCGGGGAGATGGGAGTACTTTCTGCAACAGTTCTTTTTGGGATTCACTCAAATGAAATTTTCCCTACATCACCATTTCAGTCCTTCCAAAAAAGTGTCAATTCGAACTCTTAAATCAGCTTAATGGTCATGCCATGAAAAAAATGATATCGCGTTATTACGGATTGATATTTCTCCTGTTCTTAGTCCCTTCGTCTTCATTCGCCCAATTCCCCTCCAAAGTCTCCAACGTTTCCTTTTTGGCCGGAGGCAACATCCCGGTCATGGGTATGCGACAATGGTTCGAGATGACTCCTTCCATCGGCGCCAATGTAGGGATGCTTCTTGAGGATGATCGGCGAATTGAGATTGAATACTACTATTCTCATTTTGTAAACGGAAGCATCGAGGAAAAAACCTTCTTTTGGCCAGTCGATAGAAAGTATTATTCAAGCCCGGATGCAAATGCGCATCTGGTTATGCATACATTTCTGATTGATTTCCTTTTTCCATATCAGCGGCATCACTTCTTTGCTAAAGAGATTCTGTCTTATTTCTCCATCTGCTCTGGCTTTTATGACTACACCTACCGCGTGCGGGGGTTGGTTTATCCCGGACAAAGCACAAAGCCCATCGATCTCTCGTTTCATCTTCCGGCTATAGAAGAAAGACATGTGGCATTGGGAGTCAATTTGGGCATCGGCTCGGAATTGCGCCTCAGCCACCGGCTAAAAATTGATTTGCACGTTCGTTATAATCTCATCTTGGGCGGAACCCGACCGTTCGAGGATTGGGGCATTAAAGAGGCTTTCCCGCTGCAAATGTTTGATGTGGGAACCGGATTGAAGTACTTTTTCAACTTTTGACGAACTGCCAAAACCAACGTAACCTGTGAGGTTTTAGAAACCTCACAGGTTTATTGCTTCCCCGCACCCGAACGTTTCATCTTGTGACTGACCTTTGAAAAAGAACGTAATCCTAACCCTCGTGCTGTGCGGCCTCTTTCTCGTGATCATCTGGGAAAAGGCCTCCACTTTTTCGCTTATCGTGGCGGCGCCTTATTTTCTACTGCTCTATTTCGGACTTTTCACCATTGGCGTTCCCAAGGTCGGCGGTCTTCTGAATGCGTGGATCGGGAAGGACGTCCGCAGGATTATCCACTTCCCTTTGCTTTTGGTAGCTTTGCTTTACGGCTATATCCTTATGGGTGGCGGCAATCCGCTCAAGGGTACCGCATTGTTGATGCCTTTTCTGATTTTCTTTCCAACGCTTTATTTTCTTCCCCAGTATTCCCAGCGTAGGCCGATCGGCTGGTATGATTTCCTTGGCATTCTTCTGTACTTCATTCCTCTGACCTTGGTCGAGCTGAATGTCAATACGCATCTGCCTTTCGAAGACGGGGGATTTGATTCCGTGAGCCGTACCATAATGATTCTTGCGGTCGTTTATGCGACAGTTGTAATCCGGCAGATCGATATCGGATTTGAGGTAGTTTTCAAGCTCTCCTATCTCAGGACCGCCATCTTGATGTGGCTTTTATTCTTTGGAATTATTCTGGCAATCGGCTTTTACCAAGGATTCGTCAAGTATGTGGGATACGGCCCCGTGACTTTCGCCGGATGTACCGGCAATGTACGAACGTTCTTGGCATCTTTCTTTCACACCGCTCTTTTCGAAGAGTTGTTCTTTCGTGGCCTATTGCAAAATATGCTGGAAAAGCGAATTCGGCAAACTGGTAATTGGAAAAGGTTCTTGCTTTATGGGGCCGTCAGTCTGGCGATTCTATCCGTAGCGGCCGGCTATACCTTAAAAGGCTCGCTGCGGTGGAGTCCTTTGGCCATGACGGCTCTACTTTTGATTGCGGCCTACTTTCTCGAGTCAAAGCAAAAAGCAGTCATAGGAACCTATGCGTCCCTTGCCATTATCAGCATCCTGTTTGGTTTGGCGCATCATCACGTCGGCTCCAGCTTGTATCTGGCATTGGCGTCGTTGGCCGGGTGGTTCTACGGTTATGTCTATCTGAAGACGCACAATGTCTTTTATGCTGCACTCATACATGCACTGGTGGGCAATTCCACTATGATTTTCGGCCTAGAGTTGATCAAGCCGGCCATGTCTTAGTTATCGTTTGAGGACGTTTTCTAAATACTTCACCTAATGATGCACTGCCTTTCTGGCGGCGCGGGATGACCCGCAAAAGTAGCCTTCGCAGCATCTGAACATTCAGGTTTCTAATTCAAGGATTCCGTATGTCGAGCAAGAATCATCCTATTCCTATACAAGAAAGAATATCTCGCCGTCTTTACACGATGGGTTTTGGCGGGGCATTGGCTTTGGCCATTCTCCTTCTCCTGCATAGCGATAGCATGGCTGGAATATATGGCAAAGTAACCGGCAAAGTGACGGATACCGCCGGCAATGCGCTTCCGGGCGTCAACGTCGTTATCAATGGTATTCAGCGCGGAGCGGTTACCAACGTCCAGGGGAGATACGATATTCTCTCCGTTCCGCCCGGCGAGTATTCCGTCACGGCTTCGATGATTGGCTACAAAAGGCTCATCAAAGAAAACGTCGTTGTGTCCGCGGATTTTACCACCCAGGTCAGCTTCAAGCTGGAAGAATCGGTCATTACCGGCGAAGAGGTGGTGGTGAAGGCCGAGCGTCCTCTGGTCGCAAAAGATCGAACTTACAGCGAGTACCACGTCCGCTCGCAGGAGATAGAGCGATTGGCGGGCGTGGCTTCCGTAGGGGAAGTCATTTCCCTGCAACCCGGTATGGATATTTACGGCCAGGGCAGCATTCGTGGCTCCGACATGTCAAATCTGGCGGCCGACGTAGTCTTTTACGTGGACGGCATCCGCGTGGTGTCTACGGACGGCTTGAGTTTCAACAACTTTTTAGGCGTGCAAAAATACTCGGTAGAATCCATCAACATCCTGACCGGTGGGCTCTCCGCTGAATATGGCAATGCCCAAGGAGGTATCGTCAACATTATTACGAAGGAGGGATCGAACCAGTACCGACTGTGGCTGGAGTACGGCGTTACGCCTCCCGGCAAAAAGCATTGGGGAGTGAATTATTATGACAGCCCCATCCATCGCGGGCACATGCAGTGGGACGATCCAACTTGGGTCAACGAGGTGGATTCTCTGACCGGCCAGAAAATTCATCAGCGCACCGATTACACCGACAAGTGGAGCCAGTATTTGCAGGCCAACATTTCCGGCCCGCTCTTCTTAAAGGGATTGTCCTTTTTCTTGAGCTCGGAATGGCAAAAGTCCGCCTCCGGAGGCATTGGGCCGGAGTTTTACAGCAACAAGCCTTTTTCGATTCCGCAAAGCCGGCTAAAACTGAGCTATAATGTGACGCCCTCCTTCAAGCTAAGAATCGGCGGAGCCTATGATGCCGGCGAAAGCTGGAACTACGGTACCGAGCAAGGCGGCATCAAGGGACTGGGCGACAGAGGCAGGGACATTTTCTTGCCAATGCATACTTCCTCAGCCGGCAAAACTCTGTCTCAAAATTATACCACCTATATTTCCGCCACCCATTTGCTGACCCCAAAGCTGAATTACGAGCTGAATCTCTCCTGGAGCGGCTTTAAGCAAACCGCCAAGGACATACCTGATTCGACCACCAATCCTCGATATGATGCGGCCGGTTGGTTCTACCTCGGTCGCTCGGTGGTTAATTATTCTGAAGGTGAACGGAATCGATTGGGCCTCAAACTCGATCTTTCTTACCAAGCTTTCAACAATCATTTTCTCAAGACCGGGGTGGATTTGACGCGCTACGAGACCTGGTCCACCGACATCTACGATTTCCCAGAGTATCGCAGCGTTCTGTACCTCGGCAAGAATCATCAAATCGGCAAGTCGCTCACGCCTTTGCAGGCGGCTTTTTACGTACAGGACAAGATGGAATTCGAGGGTCTGGTGGTCAATGCCGGCGTCCGCATGGATTATTTCAATGCCGACTATGAGTATCCGGCCACGATTGCTTTGGCGGCTTCCGATTACATGTACAACACTTTTTCCCGCTTCGATTATGATGAGCTGCGCAAGAGGGGCCTGCTTCGCAAAGCCAAGCCACAGACCGTTTGGGCGCCGCGCTTAGGCGTCGCGCATCCCATCACCGAGCGGGCGACTTTGCATTTCTTCTATGGGCACATCTACCAGTTGCCGAGTTTCTACACTTTATTCGGGGAGCACTGGGTCAATAAAGACGGAACGAACGACATTGACTTAAACAAAAACGGCCAGTTTGATGCAGCCGAAATCTACAATCAGCTTAACGAGGCGGACTTTTTTGGCAATCCCACTTTGGGATATGAAAAGACCATCAATTTCGAGCTGGGCGCCGATCTGAACTTTGCCCAGAATTATCTGCTCAACGCAACGACCTATTACAAAAGCTCCAGCAATCAGGTCACCCATCCCGGCCAAGTGCACATTCATTGGTGGGATCCGGTCAACCAAATGTTCGATTTCGATTTTACCCAGCAGGCTGCCAACGGCATTCACGAAGACATTCTCGGCTTTGAGGTGCGTTTGCAGAAACGGTTCAGCAACTTCTTAGCTTTTGACATCGCCTACAACTTGCAGTGGGCAACCGAAGGTCGAGCCGGCATCGGCAGCCGCTTTTTCGTACCCGATTCGAATTATGTCGCCAATGACAACTTTTGGACGAAATACGACGTCGATCCGGAGACCGGCAAAGAAGTACCGACGGACCTTTGGTTCAAGACCATGGTTGCCGGCAAAGCGAATCTGTTCCTCGACTCGTTGCGGGCTTTGGGAATGGAGATGCAGCAATTGGAGAACACTGGCATTTGGTACGTCGACTTTTGGGGGTCGGCGCCGGAGGAACCGAAACCGGGACGTGACATTCGCTCGACTGCCAAGGCCCAACTCTATATCAGCACGCCACCCAAATACGGTCCGCTTGGACTGTTGGGAGGCATAAACGTCAGCTTCATCTATCGTCAAGCTACCGGCACACCTTTTCTGTATTCTCCTTTGGGGAAGAAGGCGGAATGGAGGTATTCTCCGCTCTATTATCGCATCGATCTGACATTGGACAAAACTTTCGGCAATTTCTACGGGCTACTGCCGACGTTTTATCTGGACATTCGTAATCTTTTCAATCAAAAGCTGGTGACCACCACCAGCAGCGACTATATCCGTTGGGGACTGAGTCAGCCGCGACCAGACAACGAAGAATATCTCCTTTACGGTGATTTCACACAACACAGTTACGCCGGCAGTCCAAGATACATTAGAATGGGAATTCGGCTTAGCATGTAAGGAACGGCACAACTTTAGGGAAATACCTGGCTATGAAATTCATCAAAATGCTCAAACTGTGGATCCTTTGCTGGGGAATCGGCAGCTTTTTACTCGCGGGAATCGCGTATGCACAGAAAGAAATCATGACCCGGCATAATCCCCGGCATCTAACGCGCGGAAAGCTCTGGGCCACTTACCGGAACAACGGCCTGCAAGGAGGAGCCAACATCGACGGCGCCGACGGCCAGAATCAAGAAGGCCTGGAGTATCCCGGCAACGTTGGCCGGGAATTACACGATTTCGTCGAGTACTGGCTGGATGTCGCCGCAGTGGTTACCGGCGCGCCGAATATTCTCGAGGTGCCCAACGCTACCCGGGCCAATAACTCCCGCAGCGAAGGCATTTGGGTTTTGGGAGTCATCGGCAGCGATACATTGGTTTCCTACACCGGCCCGCGAGATTTCACGCCGGACATTCGCACGCTCAGCTATGACATTCGGAACAGTCCGGAAAAAGACCTCGGTAATAACGTGGGGGTCAACGCCGCCCGCAGCAACTATTCGCCGTATCATAATACCATCCAGCAAGAGCCGGTGGAAATCCACAATTATTTGTACAACCATTACATTCCCAACGATCAGGAGGCCGAAGAGCTCATCATCTCCCAATGGACGAACAAGCTGAACATCCGCGTCACCCGCAAGGCCCGCGCTTGGAGCTACCAGGACTATGACGATTTTATTTTGGTGGAGCTCATTTTCGAGAACACCGGCTCCAAACCGGTGAACGACGCCTATTTTGCTTTCATGAATTGCTTCAGCGTTTCACTGTGCGGCCATACCTGGGGAAGCGGTGCTGGCATGAACTGGCCGGATTGGCGTACCAACCAAGATCCGGCACAGGATGATGTTTACAGGTACACGCAAGCGGCCAATTACCAGCCGGACTTGTCCGGTCATGCGGAATTCCGCCAAGTGAAGCTTTCTTATCAGCGAGACGGTGATTGGTTCGGGACCAGTTGGGACGATACCGGAGAGCCTTATAAATCACAATTCGCCTCCAGAGGCAAGAACGAATCGCAGGGACAATTAGAAGACCAGCTTCTTTCCGCTGCTTATATCGGCATGGGCCCTGTCGATTACGCGCCTCCGTTCATCAGCGATAACAATGCCTATGTAGCTCCCCGTATTTCCGATCAGCCTTACGCCGTCAAATGGTGGGCCAACAAATATGTCAAGTCGGAAGAGATCAATGAACCTTCGCGTCAGCGCCATACCGATCGCGTCATGTACCGCATGTTGACTGATATCAGCAGTGGTGCCGTGGATGAGAATCCGGAGGAACCCAAGCTGGTGACCCACGCCCACGTTTATGGCCCTTACGATCTTAATCCCGGCGAAAAAGCAAAGATTGTGGTCGCATTCGTGGCCGGCTCCGCGGCTTCCATTTTGGGGATGGATGAGTTCAGCTATGCGCGCTCGGCCAATGCGCAGGAAAAAATGTTTCTGGGCGAGCAGTCGATTTTTGAGCACTATGAACGAGCCAAGTTCGCCTACCAAAACGGATACGATCTGCCTGACGCCCCGCCGGATGTGGATTTTCAGCTGAGCTTCAACGATCTGGGTCAGAATCGCCTAACTTGGTCTGATTCGACCGATGCCCAGGCCGATCCCGACTATGTTGGGGATGAGGCGCAGGACATTCGCGCTTATCGTGTCTATCGCTCGCAGCCGCCTTCTTTCAATTGGCACATCGGGCCTTGGGTGTTTGTGGCGGAAATTCCGGTCAAAGATGCCAACGTCTACGATACGGCCACCCGAACCTATACCTTTGACGATCCCGGCTCTTATTCCGGATTCAATTATTACTACAGCGTCCGTGCAGTGGATTCGGGACATCAGCATTGGTATGACAACAGTGGCATCGATCATGGCCCCATTCCACCGCTGGAGGGCGGTTACAGTGCCCCGGAGCAGAAGAACATGATTGCGGTGACCCCCTTTCAAAAGTCGCTACCCAAGTACGACGCCTTTAGCGAACCCATACGAGTGGTTCCTAACCCTTACCGATTGGATTTCAGCGATCCGGATCACATGTACCCGGATGCTGCGGACCCGCTGAAGATCCGTTTTATCAATCTGCCGCGCCATTGCATGATTCGCATCTTTTCCGCTTCCGGCGACATGGTTTACGAAAAGGAGCAAATCTCGACCACTTCCGCCGAAACCGCCTGGCGGCATGAGGCTTTGATGGTCACCGGCGAAGTGGTCAGCGGCATCTATTTTTGGGTAGTCGAATCATTAATGGAAGAGAGCAAAGGCAAGATTCAGACCGGGACGTTGTTGATTGTGAAGTGAGATCGTTTTTTGCGGGAATCAACTCACGCTGCTTGAATTGGGCAGAGTCAGGAAAAAGAGATTAGGTTACCTTGCAGTGTGGGATTCTATCGCACCATTTTCTTGCGATCAAGTTTGGATTTGACATCAAAATGTCAGTGAGTGAAGATTCGCCCCTTGCTCTCTGCGGTGAGTCGTGCTGAAAGGTTGAGCCTCGGGCCGGTAACCCAGAAGTAGGAAACAAAATTATGGGTCTCGAAGACAAGTATCTCGACGTTCTGCAGAACATCGAGTTCGCCATCATCGGTGTTTATCGAAAGCACGGCGATCTTACCGACCATGACGCGATGGACGCCCTTGATGCGCTGATCGGTCACTATCGAGCTGAATTACGAGGATTGGTGCCAAGGGAATCTCATCTTAAAGGGAATGCCGAAACCGTCTTTCGGCAAACGCAAGATATCTGCGAATGGCGCCTTGGCCGTTCGAACACGCTATTCGGGGTGGAGCAGCCCTCCCCGCGAATGACGCTGGACAAGATCGTGGCTTGCTTGAGAAAGATTCGTGGGTCAGTCGAGTTCTGGAATGGCGAGGGCGGACGCCAAGGGTATTTGCGGTATGTGAGTCAGTTTATGACGTGATCCAACGCCATACGGAGGTTTCGGGTGGGATTCCATGCATCCACCTGCGCTCGAATCGACCCTAATTCGTTCCAGAAATTGCAGTAGTACTTCAATCAATCTTAATCTCAATCGTAATCGTAATCTTAATCGTAATCCTACTCGTACTTTTGCGCTCCAATGTGTTATGAAAGCGGCGGCAGAATCCCAGCCGCCAATCCATTGCAGTTTTGCCATGCGTAATATGTTGGTACATAATTGCTAACCAAAGAGGAATCTCAGAATGTCAGTTCTCACAATGATAAAAAGGCATGCCTTGCCCGCAGTCGGCGTTTTTACACTCCTTTGCGGCCTGATGGCTAGCGATGCATCAGCCCAACAAAACATCACCCGCTTGGGCAGGTCCGGCTTTACTTTTCTGAAGATCGGCCAAGGAGCCAGAGCCGTAGCCATGGGCGATGCTTTTGCCGCCTTGTCCACGGATGCCTACGCGCTCTTTTGGAATCCGGCAGGAATTACCAACATCGAGCGTGCCGCCTTTGGCCTCTCCCTTACCAATTGGATCGTCGGCTCGCGCCTCATGTCGGCTGCCGGAGCGTACAAGTTCGGCTTTGGCGCCGTCGGCTTGAGTGTTATCAATTTCACCACCGATGAATTCGAGGAAACCACTATCAGCTATCCTGGCGGCACCGGGCGCATGATCACCGCCGGCGACTTGGCTGTTGCCGGTTCGGTGGCCTTTCAATTCACCGACCGACTATCCTTTGGTGTTCGTGGACAATGGATCCAGGAAACCCTCGATCGCGACAAGGCGACAGGATTCACCATCGATTTCTCTACCTATTATGCCACGGGATTCAAGGATTTGGTTCTGGCCATGGCCTTTAAGAATTTTGGTCCCGAAGCAAAATTCATGAATGAGACGTTCAAGCTGCCGCTGTATTTCAATATCAACGCCGCTATGGGACTGATCGGCCATCAGGGCGCACCGCTGTATTTTTTGCTCTCCGGCGAGAGCGCCTTTGCCACCGACTATCGCGACCGCTATCACACCGGCGCCGAGCTGTGGCTGCTGGATGTCATCGCTCTGCGCGGCGGCTACAAATTCTATTACGATCTGGAAGACTATTCTTTGGGGATCGGATTGAAGATGAAGATGGCCGGGAATATTTATACCTTTGATGTTGCTTATACTCACGTGCTTCGCTACTTCGAGGCGCCGGTCAGAATATCTTTTGGCGGGACATTCTAGGCTATTTTGGAGGAAGATTTTCGCGTCGCCTTTTTTCGACAATAAACGTCGGCGGAAGAGATAACAAGGATCGACTTGATAAGGGATGGGGCAGAAGGAATCTTTTCCAAACCACGGCAGAGGCTTATTTCGGATGTACGAATAGTTCGCTGACTCGAAAAAATTCCTCCTGAATGACATCTTGGGTCGCCCACCCTGTCATGCTGAAAGGATTCGGCCAGGGCCGATCCGCCAAGGCGGACGGCTTTTCAAAATCACAGTATGGTCTGCCATTTGCGATCGGTCCTGTTACTCGAAAAGATGCCACGGAAATAGATTTTGGTCCGGATTCATGCAACATAATCCATTCTCTTGTCCGTGCCGCGGAAAACTGTCGTGCCGTAGGTATCTTTGCAATGGGGGATACGTGCTCAGATAGACAAAGATGTTTCCAACATGACAGAATTTTTTTATTTTCATGGCTTGTCGAGCGCACAACCGGACCTGGAAATTCCTCCTGAATGACATCCTTCAGATTTGGGTTTTAGTTTTGGACGAATTTAGCCCTGCAGTTACGGAGGAGTGGAGACCGTAAGGGCTTTGTAGTACAATGCCAACGCCAGTGCACTCTACCAACCTTCCATGAATCAGCCAAGATTGCGAAAACTAACCTTTGCAGAAATTCAAACGGCCAGGGCAAAAGCCGAGGATGAGACAGTTAGAGTGCGAATGCCTGTTGTTGCCGTTTTAGACGATATTCGCAGCCTGCACAATGTCGGCGCCATTTTTCGTACGGCCGATGGCGTACATTTGGAAAAGTTGTATCTGTGCGGTATTACCGGTTGCCCGCCACGCAGCGAAATTCGCAAAACCAGCCTTGGCGCGGAGGAATCTGTTCCCTGGGAGTACGTCAAAGATCCGCTTCACGTCATTCGAGAATTACGTGTGCAAGGCTATCAAATTGTCGCTCTGGAGCACACTACGTCCAGCTCGGATTATAGAGAAGCAAGCTATCGTTTTCCCCTTTGTCTAATCATCGGCCATGAATTTCACGGCATCCGCGACGAGTTGGTGGCGGCGGCGGATCTGGCAGTGGAAATTCCCATGCGCGGCATCAAGCAGTCCCTCAATGTGGCCGTTGCCTTTGGGATAGCCGCTTACCGAATACTATCTCAATGGGAACAGAAAAAATAGTCCTGTTGTTAGACAAGCGCGAAAGGACGAAGTGAATGACCATAGCAACTTTGATCGCAAAATTCCGGGGAACCGATGCCTATCGCAAACGCGGCATCATCTACATCTCTATTAGCCTGTTAGGAATGGCCTACGAGTTGATTTTTGTGAAACCCATCCGCCCGACGGTCCTGATCCTCTGGGCCAGCGTCGTCGGCATTGGTCTTATTGTCATGATCACTCTCAAGGGACCGAAGGATTGAATGCCTGGCGAAAAACCTCCGTTCTGGTTTTCGGCTACTTGACTTGGTTTTGCTTTTCCAAGGATGCTGGAGCACAAGGCAAGTTTTCTCTTTTCCCCTATGAGTTGTTGACTGCGTTGCACTCTCAACAAGCTTCTTTGGCAGCAAGTCCCATCGATGTCCTGCGTTACGATGTGCACTTGAATGTTCAACCAGCGAGCCAAACGATTCAGGGCCAAGCGCGCCTTACCCTCCTTTTGACTGACCCTTTAGCCGGTTTTTTCTATCTCGATTGGATGAAGATGAGTTTGGATTCCCTTCTCATCGATAATCAGCCTGTTGCTGCGACCATCGAATCGGAGCGGATGATCATTCCTTTGCCGGCAGGTGTGAGCGCGGCTGATACCCTTTCCGTGGATGTTCATTACCATGGCCGTCCTGGCAACGATGGCTTTGGGGGCTTTTTTTTCGCCAGTCAGTATGTTTTTACGGTGGGCGAAGGGATCAATACCTCTCCGCCATCCATGCTGCGCTATTGGATTCCGTCCCACGACGTACCGGATGATAAGGCGACCTGGGACATGCACATAACCGTGCCCAAACCGCTCAAAGCGATTTCCAACGGCTTGCTCATCTCTGCAATTTCGTCGGATGTGGATGGAACCATCACTTATCATTGGCGGGAAAACCATCCGATGTCGACGTATTTAGTGGCCATTGCTGTCGGTGATTATGCCGGCTTTTCACAAGACCATACATCATCAACGGGCGCCACCATACCGCTGGAATTTTATTCCTACCCGGATCATCTCCAATTGGCTGAGACAGATTGGGCGGATGTCGGCAAGATGATCGATTTCTTCGAGAGCAAATTTGGTCCCTACCCGTTCGACAGATACAGCATGGTGGAAGTGCCAATGCGCGGGGCCATGGAACACCAGACTATGACTTCTTATGCCAGTAACCTGGTGACCGGCGACCATCGCTACGATTATGTGGTGGCGCACGAATTGGCCCATCAATGGTGGGGCGACTGGGTCACGCTTGCGGACTGGCATGAGATATGGCTGAACGAGGGCTTTGCCAGTTATTGTGAGGCGCTGTACTTCGAGTCTTTGGGCGGTCATCCGGTTCTGCAAAATTACATGACCGGAATGGCAACGGATTACTTCACGGAGGCGGCGCGATTGGGCGCCTTTGCGCTTTATGATCCCAAGTACATGTGGGGCGCGACGGTCTACCAAAAGGGCGCCTGGGTTTTGCACATGCTACGGTGGACGATTGGCGACTCCCTATTCTGGCAGAGCCTAAAGGCATACGGTGCAACTCACGCGTATGGCAATGCCACTACGGAAAATTTCATCGCTGTTGTGGAGGACGTCTGTGACCGTGATTTGCGCTGGTTTTTCGACCAATGGGTTTATGGCTCAGGCTACCCGGATTTGGATGCAGGCTGGGATGTTACCCGCACCGAGGATGGTGCCTATCAAGTCGATCTGACCGTTTGGCAAAGGGACTCGAACCTGGCGCCGTTTTCGTTGCCTATGGAAGTGTTGGTGGAAACCGAGGCGGGAGCGGTGCTGGATACCGTTTTGCTCAATCAGCGCTCGCAAAATTTCACTTTGCTGTACGACGAAAGGCCGTCGGCTTTGACCATCGACCCGAATGGCTGGCTGCTCAAGAAATTGGATATGGTCTCGCAGCCTTTGCCACCCGGCTTTGTGGCAGACCAACATGGTCTGGCGCAAAACTATCCTAATCCATTTACGCCGGAAGATGATGGAGACCAAACAGTGATCATGGCTCAGATCGGTACTAAAGATTCTCCGACGACGGTTTCTATAAAGATTTATGACTTGCTGGGGCGGGAAATCAGAGTATTGGTCCATAAGAAGCTGACCGCTGGATTGCACCATTATTCTTGGGACGGCAAAGACGATGAGGGCAAGCCAATGCCCAGCGGCATCTATTTGTATCAGATGAAAGCAGGAGACCGGGTCGTCACCAAACGAATGTCGCTGCTGAGAAGATAGGGGTGGGTGGAAAACGGCAAGGCGCATCGTGCTAAGCGCATAGCACATAGAGCATAGCGCAGAGAGCATAGAGCATAGAGCAAAGCATACGGCCTATAATGGAAAGCTAATCGAGATTGTCAGGCATGCGCCATGCGCTTTGAACATTCCGGAGAAAAGTATCGGGGATGAAAAATATCATTGAGGAGAAATACGGGCAATGCAAAACTACACCATCAATTTGAAAGGCAAAGTAGCTTTGGTGACGGGCGGCTCACGCGGCATTGGCAGAGCGATTGCGGTGCGGTTGGCGGAAGCAGGCGCCAACGTGGCCATCAATTACTTGCGGCAGCGCACCGCCGCTACCGAAACCGTAAAGCTTATAGAAGCAACCGGCGCCAAGGCATTGGCCATTCGTGCCAACGTGGGCGAGCATGAGAATATCCATCACATGATAGATGAAATTGAATCTGAATTCGGCAAGCTGGACATTCTCATTAGCAACGCGGCTTCCGGAGTCCTCAAACCAGCCATGGAACTGACGGAAAAGCATTGGCATTGGACGATGGACATCAATGCCGGCACCCTGCTGCCCCTTGCCCAGCATGCGGTTCCCTTGATGGGCGAAGCAGGCGGCAATATCGTCGCCGTCTCCAGTCTTGGTTCGGTGCGCGCCATCCCCAATTATGCTGCCGTCGGCGCTTCCAAAGCGGCCCTCGAATCGCTCATTCGCCATCTGGCCGCGGAGCTTGCGCCGAAGAAAATCAGTGTAAACGCCGTCTCCGCCGGCGTAGTGGACACGGACGCGCTGAAACATTTTCCCAATCGCGAAATGATGCTGGAAGCCTCGCAGGCCAAGACCCCTACCGGGCGATTAACAACTCCGCAAGACGTGGCAAACGTCGTCTTGTTTCTTTGCAGCCCGCTGGCAGAACAGATTCAAGGTCAAACCATCATCGTCGATGGCGGCTACTCGATCTTGGGGTAGCCGCCATCGACCGGTGACGGAGAGATGCGGTAAGCCTACCAATTGCAAGTAGTGTTCAATATGCGGGAGAGGAGAGCATGGTATCAAACGACATCATTGGATTAGTCCTGTCCTATGTTTATGCCTTTGGCTTGCTGTTCACCGTTGAAGGCGCCGGCAAGAAATTTCACTGGTCGCAATATGTCACCCGCAAAATCATTCATATCGGCGCCGGCATGTGGGTATGGGGCATTCTCTATTTCTTCGAGAATTGGTACTACGGCATCGTGCCTTTTGCCACCTTTATCCTGCTCAACTATGTCTTTTACCGGCAGCAGAGCTTCAAGCAAATGGACACTGCTCAGTCAACGCCGGGAACGGTCTACTTTGCCTTTTCCATCACTGTGCTCATGGCCGGGCTTTGGCGAACCGACGGCGCGCCTGACCAGGCTCCCATCGCTGTCGCCTCCATTATGACCATGACTTGGGGCGATGCTTTTGCCAGTCTGATCGGAATTCGCTGGGGCCGGAATTTCTATCAGGTTTTCGGGCATCGGCGCTCTTGGCAGGGTTCCGCGGCCATGGCCTGCTTGAGCTTTGCCGCCATTGCCGCTACGCTGATGCTGTTGCCAGGATCATGCCTTAGTCCGAATAGTCAATCATTGGGCATCCGTGACGTTCTAAGACTTTCCCTAATCGGCACTCTCGTGGCCACCGCGGCAGAAGCTCTTTCTCCCAAGGGAATGGACAATCTGAGCGTGCCCTTGTTGACAGGATTGACGCTTTTGTTGCTGACTTCATTTTTGGGCTAAAGAATCATCGTCGCAGAGGGAAAGTGGCGGAACTGGGATGGGACGAAGGTAGGGCGTTGGCGATTCCGGTTGAGGTCCGGCGATCCAAAACTGGTGAGAATCACTCGGCTGTCTGGTCCAGGCGAGATCAAGGGACCGGTCAGGTTTGCGACCTAAAATTGTACGGTGATTTGCAGCAGGTTAGGCTTCATCTGAGAGGAATCGGATCATGCGAAGCGCGAAGCACACCTTTTTGTTCACCGAGGGCTTGTGGATTGCCAAGGGCCAATACACGGGCGAGAGCGGGGTATCTGTTCCGGCAGAAGGCAAAAGCAAGATCACGCAGCAAAAATCACTATGGATGATCGAGGCTTTTATGCGCCTGCAGCAGGAGGACGTGACCGAGATCCGCCAGGTTTACGAGATCGTCCCATTTAGAAGCGGTGCCACTACAACCAACTGGAAATCGCGAAATCCGCTCTGGGGCGTTTTGTTTGGCCGGTTCATCATCGTGGAAGATAGCATCATCTCTACGTACCAATCGGAAAGCAGCGAATATTCCGGTGTAGAGATACTCTGGCAAGAGAATGAGAACCTTTACCAAAGCCGCGGCTTTGCCGTGAGAGGGGACAAGATACTCTCTTCTTGGGCGGTCAGTTTGGAAAAGAAAGGGAAGTCTTAGTCAGAAAAAGAAAACTCCCGCGGGCATTGGGGCATTCCTATCGAATGAGCCTTATTCTTATTCCTCTTCGTCTTCTTCGCTGTCGTCCCAGGTTATGAGACCCAATTCATGCGGACTCATCAGCTCGGGATGGTTGGGCAGGATTCGAATAGCGAATCCGTGCTGGCCGGTGGATTCACAAGGAACCGAGGCTTCATACAGAAACAGCTTGTTGCTCTCTTGGCGAAGTAGAGTCATCGCCAAAACGCGTCCATGCTCGATGACCTCGTCCGGATCGAGGCGGCCATGATAAACCTCGACCCGGATATCCTCGGGTTTCAGTCCATCGATGTTGATCAGCGCCGTAACTTTGAATTCTTGTCCGACTTGAATCTCCTCAAAGTCGTCAGACTCGACCTTTTCGATTCTAAGTCGATTCCAATTGCTGCGCACTTTGTCGGTCCATTTAGCCAGTAGTTTGGCCTTGGACATGTCATCCACCGTCAAGCGTTCCCAGCGTTCCGCTGCCGGCAGATAAAAGTGCTCAAAGTACTCTTTAACCATGCGGGTGGTATTAAAGAACGGGCCGAGGTGCTGGATGCTGTTTTTCATCATCCGTACCCATTCACGCGGCAAGCTGTTGGGCCTCGCTGAATAGAATAGCGGGACAATTTCTTTTTCCAGCAAGTAATAGATAGCCTCCGATTCGACCCGGTCTTGCTCTTCAAAGTCATTGTATTCTTCCCCACGTCCGATGGCCCAGCCAAGATCGTTCCTATAAGCCTCATCCCACCAGCCGTCCATGACGCTTAGATTAAGGGCGCCATTTGCACCGGCTTTCATGCCGCTGGTTCCGCTGGCTTCTCTCGGTCGGCGTGGCGTGTTGAGCCAGACATCGACTCCTTGCACCAAATGAGCGGCGATTTGCATGTCATAGTCTTCGAGGAAGACGATCCTTTGACTTAGCTCTTGGCGGCGGATGACGTTCACCAGATCGCGAATGATGCCTTTGCCGACGTTGTCTCGCGGATGCGCCTTGCCTGCGAAAATGATTTGCACCGGGTAATCTTTGTTGGTGAGAATTTTTGTCAAGCGATCGAGGTCTTTGAAAACCAGCAACGCGCGTTTGTATTCTGCAAAGCGTCGGGCAAAGCCAATGGTGAGAGCCTCGGGATTTAGCACTTCTGTGGCGCGTTTGACTTCTTCGGGGCTGGCGCTGGAGTTGAGCAGTTGTTGCTGCATTTTGGCGCGGCTGAAAGCGACCAGGCGTTCCCGTCTTCGTTCATGCGTTCGCCACAGTTCTTCATCGGGTATCTGCTGCACGCGCGACCAAACGGCGGGATCTGCGGGACTCAGATGCCAGCTTGGTCCGAGATAGCGATTGAACAACTCGGCCATGTCCTCAGAAATCCAGGTACGAATGTGCACGCCGTTGGTGATGTGCTTGATGGGCACTTCGGATTCGGGAAGGTTCGGCCAAAGGTAATGCCACATTCTACGCGCGACTTTGCCATGCAGCCGGCTGACGCCATTGCAATTGGCCGACATGTTGATAGCGAAAATGGCCATATTGAACTTGCCGCCGGTTTGGCTCAAGTGCACCCCCCCAAGGCGATGAAACTGCTCCTGGGTGATTTTCAACGAATTGTAATATTCACCCAAATAATAGTCAATCATGCGTGGATCAAATTCATCGATGCCGGCAGGAACCGGGGTATGACTGGTGAAGACGTTGCCACCGCGAGTGGCTTCATGCGCTTCGGAAAAGGATAATCCGTGCGCTTGCATCAATAGGCGAGCGCGCTCAAGAGCCATAAAAGCAGAATGGCCTTCGTTCATGTGACAGACTTGCGGGCGAATCCCCAGCGCTTGCAAGGCTCGGATGCCGCCGATCCCTAAGACGATTTCCTGCTTGATACGCATCTCGTTGTCGCCACCATAAAGCTGGTCGGTGATGTTCTGATCGTCCGCACTGTTTTCGGGGATATTTGTGTCTAATAGATAAAGAGGCACGCGGCCGACTTGCGCACGCCATATTTGTGCAAAGACCTTTCCCTGCGGGAAATCAACGTCGATCATCAACGGTTTGCCGCTGGCATCTTTTTCTAATTTGATGGGCAGATTATAGAAATCATTATCGGGGAAGGTCTCTTGTTGCCAGCCGTCCTTGGAGAGGTATTGATGAAAGTAGCCCTGCTGGTAGAGTAGGCCGACGCCGCTTAAGGGAATGCCCAAATCGCTGGCCGATTTGAGATGATCCGCGGCCAAAATGGCTAATCCGCCGGAATAGATAGGCAGGCATTTGTCCAAGCCATATTCCATGGAAAAGTAGGCAATCTGAAAGGGTTCGTGGTTACCGTAGGTCTCTTGAAACCAGGTCCTGCGCGAGAGGTATTTCTCCAACTCATCGCGGGCGCGGGCCAAGTGCGATAGGTAGCCCTCATCCCTTGCTCTTGCTTCCAAACGCCGCTGATCGATGTTGCCCAACAACAGTGCCGGGTTATTTCCCGATGATTCCCACAGCTCTCTGTCAAGCCGGCGAAACAGAGAGCGGATGTCATGGTCCCACGTCCAGTACAAATTGTATGCGAGATCTTTGAGAGAGCTGAGCCCTTCCGGCAAGGAAGGGACGACTTTGTACCTGCGGATATTGTACATACTCTTTCCCATCTTTGGTAACTTGAAAAAGTCACAAGGCATCGAGCTCCCGCTCCAGCGAGCTGTTCTTTCCATCGATGGATGCTTGAGCTTTGCTGGGCAGAGCTCCGCAAAACACGCCCTTTGACGCTATCTCTTGATGCGGCAGGAAAAGTAAGAAAAAAACCCCTGTCATTCAATGGAAAAGTTGCCGGCCAAGAATTCAATTTGTACACCGCATTGAACCGTGCCATTCGTGCTGTCGAATTCTTTTCCGTTTAGTTGGCATATCAGTTGCGGTGTGGATTCGTGCTGCGTAGGCCAATACCCACTTCTTGACGAAATGCTTGCCAAATGGTTGCCTGCATTTCGGGGAGGGAGAAGGGGAATCGGGTCGTAACAACAAGCACTTCTAACAAGATAACGATATCCCGTAACCCTGGATTCCGTTGGTAGAATCCCCGAGAGGAGGTGGTCTGCCCCGACCATTTTCACAGCAAAGTGTTTCACCGTGGTGTAGCGTATCAGTTGGAGACACTCATTTGTGATGCGATTTCACACGGCGGGACGCTCCCATCTGAAAAGACCTCTTCACTATCGTTAAAAAAAATAGCTCCGGGTAACGAGCAGTTCTTCCGAAAGGGTTTGAGGAAAGCCAGGATAAACCCGTGAAGTATTCAAAACCTCACAGGTTTTATGCGGAGTTTCTCGTTGCGCCGTCTGAGCTTGGAATATTTTCAAACACTCATGGAGGACTCGATGAACCATTCATCTCAAAATCCTGTCCTGGTCGCTATCGCGGTTTTGTTCGCGAGTTTGATTTGGGCACCGAGGATATTTTCGGCAGATGAACTTTCTTTCGTCAACGGAAACGGATTGCCGGGCGGAACCGGCTCTTTTTCGATAGTTCTGAGCAATAAGACGACAGCTATAAAAGGGCTTCTCTTTACGATTAAGGATACCCCTGACTCGTTGGTGATAACCGGACTTACTCCGACGGATCGGGTGAGTGACTATCGCATAGAACATGCTCAGGTGGCCGGAGCCCAAAAAGTGCTGATGATCCCTCTGGCAAAGACAACCCCGGCTACGATTATTGATGTATCCGACAATGATCCCGCAACTGCCGATACGGTGATCCTGAACGTTGACGTTTCAGTTAATGCCAATGCCGTCGGCGGCACCAACGCGACCCTTTCGTTTATGAACGTGTCTTTGGCTGATGCCAACAATGCAGCGGTAACGCCAGTCTTGAAGGATGGCGTTTTCTGGTTTGGCACCAAAGGCGATGTCAAATACAATAAGGCGGTGGATATTTTTGACATTTTGCGGATGATTGATATCGCGCTTGGCCGCCCACCTGCATCAACGGAATATGAAAAATGGGCCGGTGATATTGTCGCTCCTTGGGGAAGCATTGATGTTGGCGATATTGGGGCAGCTATTGACCTGGCGCTTGGCTCGCCGACGTCTGCACCTGATCCTTTGGAAGGTGAGCACAATTCCGACGTTGCAGGCAGTGTAAAATTGGAGATTCCGAGCTTGCCGGCAAACTATGTCGGTGACGTGGAAGTTCCGATAAACCTGAAAGCGTCGGCGCCGGTCTCCGGTTTGCAACTTGTACTCAAGCTGGATCCAATGAGGTACCGAATCGCCAATCCTACCTGCGCCGAATTGAGCCAAGATATGACACTGGTCAGCAAGGCGAAGGATGATGCTCTGCACATTTTGCTTTGCAGCACGAATGGCAAGCCCATGGCTGTCGGCGAAGGAGCCGTCATCATGTTACACGTGACCGTTTCTGCGCCGCTGTCAGAATCATTCCCGATTGCAATCGAGCAGGCTTTGGTGGGGACGCAAGGAGGTGCAAAGCTTCAAGTTATTAATGACCAGAGTGGCGCAAAAGAGGCAGTGATACCTCAGTCGTTCGCTCTCTTCCAAAATAATCCCAATCCTTTCAACTTGTCGACTATCATTACCTATGACATCCCGCCGCTACCCCAAGGCTCCGTCTCGACAAAACTGACTGTTTTCAATACTCAAGGTCAACTGGTGCGGACTCTTGTGGATCAGCAGCGGGCTGCGGGGCGCTATACGGTTCATTGGAATGGCCTGGATGATTTTGGCAGAACCATCGCTTCCGGAGTTTACTTTTATAGGCTAACAGCCGGCAATGTGGTCATGAGTAAAAAACTTGCCATCATGAAATAATTTGGCCATAAAAAGTGGAAAAGGAACTAAAGTATGTCAGAGGGAAAAAAGATGAGAATAACAACAATCCTCTTGCTCCTGGTTCTAATCGGCTGGATTGCGATTCTGCCTCAAGCGAAGGCGGAAACGTATACCGACGATTTCAATCGTACAACAGGGCTCGGTGCCAACTGGACAGCGGATCCTGAATATAAAATCGTATCTAACACTTTGGACAATACAGCTACGACGGCTTCTTGGAGCTACTTGGCAGTCTATAATGCCGTTGCCAATCCAACTGAAGTTTCCTTTAAGTGGGCATCCACAAGCGACCAGGAGGGACGAAATTCCGGCGGCATTGCCGTTTACTTGAGCGCGGCGGCTACCAATGCCTCCGGCTATTTCGTTTTTCGTCGCGATGGGACCATCTACTTGCATCCCGTCATAAACGGTGATGTGCAAAGGCAAACCATTATTGCCCAGACAGCGGCAACGCGGAACCTTCCGGCTGCCGGAGATGTCATCAAGGTCGTGCCAACCAGCACGGCAACGGCGCATCATTTCGACTTTTACGTGAACGGCGCTTTGGACGGCCGGGTGAGCGATACTCAGAAGCTTTTCGGCTCTGGTGCCACGCTGTACGCCGGCGTGAGTTTGTACGGAAACAGAACCAACAACATCGATGACTTTACGGTCAAAGCACCATCCATCGTCCTGACTTCGCCTAACGGAGGCGAGGTGTGGATCGTCAATTCATCGCACAATATTCTCTGGAGCTCAAGTGACTTCACCGGGAATGTCAAGCTGGAATACTCGGTCGATAGCGGAAGCAATTGGACCACCATCATAGCCTCGACCAGCAATACGGGAAGTTACGCCTGGACGATTCCGAATGCACCATCGCAAACTTGCAAAGTACGTATTTCCGATGCCTCCGACGGGGCCCCTTCTGATGTTAGTAATGATACGTTCAAAATCGAACCGGAGACTGAAGAAGTTACGGTACTCAGCCCGAATGGCGGCGAATCGTGGGTGGCCGGAAGCAACCAGAACATAACCTGGCACGCTTCCAGCATCATTCCGAATGTGAAGTTGTCCTATTCAGTCGGATATGGCTTGCCGCGCACCTGGACAGTTATAACTGCAAGCACTCCGAATGATGGTTCGTTTGCCTGGACGGCACCGACACAGTTTACAAACCAGGCTTCAATTAAAATCGAAGACGCTATGGACGGTCTGCCATCCGACACGAGCGATGCGGCGTTTTCTATTGTAGCCCTGGTTTCGCTTTCTATACCGGATGCAAGTGGTGAGCCGAGCATCGTCGGCCCTCCTGAGATAGTGAAAAATGGAATCATAAATTTATGGATGAACAATCAAGTCAATGTACGCGCCCTTATTTTCACTTTGCAGGATAGCATTTTTGATCCATTGACAGCGCCAAAGGATTATCTAACCCAAGCTACTGCGATTGGAGTCGGACGCGCTACAAACTTTGTGGTTGACTATTCCAATCTTGGAACCGATCCCAACAATCCAGATAAACCTGATTCCGTTCGCATCATGCTGGTCTCTTATTCAGGAGCGATTATTCCCGTTGGCAACGGTCCAATTGCACAAATAACTTATAAGATAAGGTCAACAGCTCCTCTTCATGACCATTCCATGATCAGAATCTCAAAAACGGTCATGGTCGCCGATGGCGACAATCAGTTAGTTGTTCCATCGCTGAATAGCGGCAAGTTTTACTTTGTTCGATTGGGAGATTTGGTTTCTCCTGATGGGATAGACGCCGCTGATTTGGATGCGGCAATCGACCTTGTAATACCCGGTACGACACCTCCGTCGTCAGATCAACTTCTTAGCGGCGATATGGATCATGATGGAGATTTGGATTTGTTTGACGTTTTAGGGATCTTTGACCTCTTGTAATATAGGTCCGTTCGTATTGCAAACAAAAACGGGGCTGACGTGCTGGTTAACTCAACAAGGATCCAGCACGTCAATCCCCGACCTATAATCCTCATTAATTGCGTTCTCGGAATTGCGTATGCTAAGCAACATAAAAGCCTTTTTGATGTTCATTTTTGCATGCTCGGAGATTGCGATTGGCGCCAACAACATCGTCGCTGTGGGAGACGGCGCCGGCTTAGCCGGAACCAATAACAATGTTGTCTCAATAGGAATGCGCAATGAAATCCCGGTGCGCGGCGTGCAGCTACAAATAGCTGACATGCCGGACCTGCTCTCGCCCGACTCCGTCTGGATTACTCCGCAGACACAAGGCTTTACGGTCAGTTATTACGAAGACAATGGCTTTCTCAATATTATTCTGATCTCCTTTAACTCGACCTTGCCTCCGGACAGCGCCGCAATCCTCCAGATAGGCTATTCTGTCTCCAACAATGCCCAAATCGGACAGATTCTTGACTTGGTCATCACCAAAGTCATCATTACCAACAGCAACAATGAAAGCTTGGAAGTGACGGCTGAAAACGGTTTGTTCATTGTGCAAGACGCTTCTGCCGTGGGCTGGGAGGTGAAAACCCCGCTGAGCTACAGCCTGGCGCAGAATTATCCCAATCCCTTCAATCCAAGCACCACCATCGAGTTCAGTGTGGCAAGACCGGGCTGGGCGTTGTTGGAAATCTACAATCCGTTGGGTCAGCGAATAAAGACACTCTTGGATCGCCGCTTATCTGTCGGCAACCACATCGTGCAATGGGACGGCTTGGATGATTACGGAAGGCAAGTGCCGGCGGGGAGTTATTTTTATCGCTTCAAGTCCGGGGACTTTGTGGCGAGCCGAGCCTTGGTACTTGTGAGATGAACCGGTAAGAAAGTGAAAGGCGAGGTATCCTTTTGTTTCTCCGCAGCGAACAGGTACTGTGACCGCGAAAAGAAAAAGGCCTTGTTGTTATACAAGGCCTTTTTCATTTACGGCACGTGAACGAATGAATTAATGCAGCCATGGGACGACTTGGACTCCGGCTTCATGAACCGCCGAGATGCGGCTGTGCTTAGCGGGTCGGCGGCTAATAGGGAATGCGGTTCAACGTCTGCTTGATGGTTTGGAATTCCGGCAGGTCCATCCGCAAGGAAGATTTGCGGGGCACGTTCGAGATTTCCATGCGCGCGCGTTTGTATCGCAAGGTGGTGGAGGGATGCGTTAGCAGCAGTAGAGCCACCTTCTCCGGGGCGGTCACCTGGATGCTGCGTAGTTTCTCCAGAATATTTAGCAAACCGTCGGGATCATAATTTGCTTTCCACGCATATTTGATGGCCATCTTGTCCGCATTGAATTCGTGATCCTTGGGATAGTCGAGGATGGTGTCTTCCGAATAGAGATGCGAAAGGATCTGGTAAGCGATTTCCGGGTTGGCGCCGACCACGGACTGGGCCGCGAAGGCGTAGGCATATTTCACCCCCACGCGCTGCACTCCGTCGCGAGCGGAAATGTGGGCAACCTCGTGCGCTATGATCAAGGCAATTTCGCTGGCGGTAGCAGCGGAATCAATGAGTCCACGGAAAAGATAGATGTGTCCTCCCGGCAAGGAAAAATGATTGAGGTCCGGCTCGTTGACAATGTTGACCGAATAGGTGAGTCCGCTCCAATCGGACTGGGCGCCGATCTCCGCCGCGATTTGGCTGAAAAACTGAGTGACAGCCTGGTTGCGAATGAGCTTGAGCTGCTTTACGGATTGGGCCGCTAATGCTTTGCCCAAAGCGATCTCTTCATCGATAGAGATAAAGCTCAGCTTGCCTCGAGACCCTGAGCCGGCGCAGGCGAGGAAAAAGAGGGCGGTGTATATGAGTGCTACATGTATGAACCCCTGCTTCCAGTGCGAAAGTCCCACGGCATGTTTCCTTATTGCCCCATGTTTGACGCTTCGACAATATGAATGACCAGTAGACGGAAATTCGACCGGCATTAGCAGCGGGCTGCTACCCCATCGAAGGGGTGAGCGATCCATCGCTTTTTCCTAACGTCGAGGAGCAGAGGCTGCTCTGGATCGCCAAGAAAAGTCATTATGGATTGGCCGTTTTGGTTTCGGTGATCGTTTCCTACCGGTTCTTTCCGCGCGTGGCGTTCCTGCTTTGAATTATTTCTTCAAACCTGCACGCCGGCGCCTTCGACTCCGGTCCGATGCAACGAACAGTCCTTCTTTGGCAACTAACTGGCTGGCGGAATGATCCGTCAGTCTTGATCCCTAACAGGCTACAGCCTTTCTCTTATTGGCCAATCAGCTTTTTAAACTCTTCTTCATTCAGAATGGGGACGCCGGCTTGTTTTGCCTTTTCCAGCTTTGTTCCCGCAGATTCGCCCGCGACGACGTAATCGGTATTTTTCGTAACGGCCGTGACATAGCGGCCCCCCAAGCCGACGATGAGCTTTTCGGCTTGTTCTCGCGTCATGCTCTTCAAGGCGCCGGTGAAGGCAAATGACTTTCCCTGCAGCAGCTTGTTCTTCTTACTCTCGTCGGGCGCCATGCGTACACCGGCCTGGCGCAAGCAGTCGATGATGCGGCGGTTTTCCTCTTTGGAGAAAAATTCTACCACACTGGCCGCTACCTGCGGACCGATCTCGTGAATGCCCAGCAATTGTTCCTCCGTGGCATTCATGATCTGATCAATGTCGCCAAAGGTCTCGGCCAAGATGCGGGAGATGTGCTCACCGACAAACCGAATTCCCAAGGCGTAAATGACGCGATCCAAAAAGCGTTCCTTGCTGGCAGCAATGGCGGTCACGATGTTTTCCGCGGACTTGTCCGCCATGCGCTCGAGCTCGGCCAAACGCTCATGGGTTAAGGTATAAAGATCGGCAACGTTTTTCACCAAGCCCTTTTCCACCAGTTGATCGATCAGTTTTTCGCCCATGCCGTCGATGTCCATCGCGCGTTTGGAAGCAAAATGACGAATCCGCTCCTTTACTTGGGCCGGACAGGCGAAATTCACGCAGCGCCGGGCAACTTCGCCTTCGCTACGTACCGTCAGGCTCCCACAAGCGGGACAGTTTTCCGGCAAGGTGTAGGTCTTTTCCTGGCCGGTACGTTTGGATTCGATGACTTTTACAACCTCTGGTATGACGTCCCCGGCTCGCTGCACAACCACCCAATCGCCAATGCGAACGTCTTTGCGGTCGATCTCATCCTGGTTATGTAGCGTTGCCCGGCTCACTTCGACGCCGCCGACAATGACCGGCTCCATGACTGCGACCGGGGTAAGCGTCCCGGTGCGGCCTACTTGCGCGACGATGTCGAGGATTTGCGTGGTTGCTTGCTTGGCGATGAACTTGAAAGCAATGGCCCAGCGGGGACTGCGAGTGCGCGCGCCTAATCGGTCCTGTAGGGCAAAATCGTTCACTTTTACGACAATGCCATCGATCTCATAGGGAAGGCGCTCGCGGCGCTCGCTCATTTCACGATGGTATTGAACCACCGGCTCGATGCCTTTACATCTGCGCACGAAGGGGCTGGTTTTGAAACCGAATTTGTTCAAGGTTTCCAATACTTCATAGTGCGACCGAAAGGAGATACCTTGGGCTTGCCCCAGTCCGTAGGCAAAAAAGTCCAAGGGTCTGCCGGCGGTGATGGCAGGATTAAGCTGGCGCAAAGACCCGGCCGCCGCATTGCGAGGATTGGCAAAAGTTTGCTCTTCTTTTTCTGCTCGCTCGCGATTCAGGCGTTCGAACTCTCGAATGCCCATCAATACTTCGCCGCGCACTTCCAGCCGCGCCGGCAGATTTGTGGATTGTTTCAGCAAGCGCAGCGGGACGCTCTTAATAGTCTTGAGGTTTTGCGTGACATTCTCACCCATCACACCATCCCCGCGTGTGGAACCGACGGTAAGAACGCCATCAACGTAGACAAGTTCCACGGCCAAGCCATCCAATTTAGGCTCGCAGACGTACTCGATGGCTGAATGGGATTGCAAGGCGCGCTGCGTTCGATCATTGAATTCACGGATTTCCTGCTCATTGAGAGCGTTCTCCAGGCTCAGCATGGGAATGGTATGCTCCACTGTTTCAAATGCCTCTAAAGGCGCCGCGCCGACGCGCTGAGTGGGTGAATCGGGAGTAACCAGCTCAGGATATTTGGCTTCTAAGTCGATCAGCTCGCGCATGAGACGGTCGTATTCGGCGTCGGAAATCTCCGGATCGTCCAGCACGTAGTAGCGATAATTGTGATAATTGATTTTTTCCCTGAGCGCTTGAATTTTTGTCTGATTTTTAGCCATAGGTCCTTGGTCTCGAGTTGATGATTAGCCAAAATGTCGGGACATGCACAAACACGTTCCATGGTTTAAAGAAAGCCATGGATGGAGAAACGTTTCGTTTTGATTCGTTGATAAGAGTTATGGTTTGAACGATCCCCCAAAACAAAAAGCGTGCCCCGCTTCATGACATCTGTACGAGGTGCGAATGTGAAGACAGCATGTTAAGGTGCTCACCCCGCGAAGGCTGAGAAACCTTCTACGGGTCGAGTCCGGATGTCACATTCGAACCTTAAACAAATATAACCTGAAATTCTAAGATGCAAAGCCCGTTGAGAAATTGGCCCGCCAATCACACTGAAACGCCCGACAGGTCAGAGATGATTTCGCGCTTTTCGCGTTGTTGGCAGATACAGCGCTCGCCTGTCACTGCAGTCCGGCTCATTTTGGGAGTTTGGGTATAGCTTCAGAGTCCCATTTCTTGAAGCAGATTGCCGGCGTCGTCCAGCTCATCCATCAGCCACAATATATATCGGATATCCGCGCAAATAGAACGCGTGAGCGCCGTATCAAATTTATAGTCGGCAACGATGCTCTCATAGTTGCCGTCGAATAGCAGGCCGATGAGATCGCCTTTGGCATTGAGCACCGGGCTGCCGCTGTTGCCGCCGGTGGTGTCCAGGTTGGTCAAAAAATCGACGTGCAGACAGTGGGTGACCGCATCACGATAGTCGTCAAATTCCTCCTTACGCAGGAGCTCCAGCAATCGCTGCGGGGATTCAAATGGATGTTTGCCGGTGTATTTTTCCAAGATACCCTTAGTGGTGGTGTAATAGGCATATTCAACAGCGTCACGCGGCGAATAGCCTTTTACGTAACCATAGCTGAGTCGCTTGGTACCATTGGCATCCGGGTAAAGCAGCGAGCCGCGCCATTTGCTCAAGCCTTCGAGGTATTTGGGCATCAGCCTGCTCATGGCCCCGGCAAATGCCTTATCCAGATCGTCCAAAGGCTTTGTTTCTTGGTACAACTGTTCGGCAAATTGCAACGCCGGATCGTCGAGCGCCTTCAACTGATCCGCCGAGGCGTCGAATAGCTTTATGCGCTCTTCCAGACTCGTAAGCTTGGTGCCGCCATACAGATTGGCGATGAAGTGTTTGTCGCTTTCTTCCCTTTCCTCCCTGGTTTTGCCGGAAGAAATGTTCTCGATAGCGAGTAGCTTCTGTCCTACCGGAAGCTGGTGAGCCTGATCAAAAGACATCAACAGCGCGCGCTTTTCCATTTCAGCGTCAAAGTTGCGATAGGAGAATTTCTCCCGATCTTTTAAGTTGGCGATGTCTTTATCGCTATACCCCTGCTCCCGCTCCTGCTCGGCTTTGACTTTCTCCCTGCTCCACTTGTTGAGGATGAAAGCGGAGCGTAACACGCTGCTGGCCCGGTTCATGCCGCCGATGATCATGCGGCGCGCCTCATAGGTTCCCCGCGTTTTGTACCAGGAGGCGATGGCCGGCAAGACCTCACCGTACTTCTGCTTTAACTTTGGATTCAATTCCAGATATTCCACAAACGCTTTTTCAGCCGCTACTTTTTCATCATACAAATGGGTTCGCAGCAAGCCGTCGTATTGGCCTTGGTAGTTCTTCAAAGAGTTGCTCAGGCCGCTTTTCAATGAGGCTAATTTGATGGCGACTTCGGGCTGCTCGGCGCTGCGCTCGTCGATGAGAGTGAGATACTTTTTCAAGGTGCTAATGCGGGTGGGATAATAATACTCGACGCTGCGGGCAATGTCATAAGATGTATTGTAGCGCATGGTGCCGCCGGGAAAGCCCATGACCATTACGAAATCGCCTTCCCGGTACCCTTGTCTTGAAACGCGCAGCCATTTCTTCGGCCGGTACGGCACGTTGTCCTTGGACGGCGCGGCCGGCCGGCCATCCGGGCCGACGTAGGCGCGCAAGAATGAATAATCTGCGGTATGCCGCGGCCATTCAAAATTGTCGATTTCACCGCCGAACTTGCCAATGCTTTGCGGCGGGGCGTAGACCAGACGAACGTCTTGAAGGCGCAGAGATTTGTATAAAACGTACCACATTCCGGAATTCATGGAAGCCACGCGGGCGGAAATGCCGGGCTCTTTTTCTGCCTCGAGCACGATCAGATTGATGTTTTTGTCGATCTTTTCATCCCGCTCTTTGTCGCTCATTTTAGGCTTGACGCCTTTGAGTACCCGCTCCGTCACGTCCGCGAAGGATTGTAGAATGTAGACGTGGGTGCCAAAGGTGGGCAGCTCCTCCGCTCGCGTCTTCGCCAGAAAGCCGTCCTGAAGCAGATTTTTCTCTTTGCTGCTGTTACGCTGGATGGCGCCATAGGCGCAGTGATGATTGGTAATGATGAGGCCCTCGGCAGAGACAAAGGATGCGGTACAGCCGCCCAGGCTGACCACCGCGGCCGAAAGCCCGCCGTCCTGCGGATTCCAAATTTCCTCGACTGGGATTTGCAGTCCTTTTGCCGGAAGGTCCAAGGGCTGAAGGCTGTCCAGAAGCCACATGCCTTCGTCGGCGAAAAGGCAAGCTGATCCAAATAGGACAATGAGCAAGATCCGCCAAGCGGCAGAAAGTTGGAAGAACGGGATTCGTTGTCTCATGATCGGTAAGGCTCCAAGTTGTCGATGGTTCTTACGATGATGTAAGTTAGGGAAAAATGCTGTTCGAACACGGTCCTACTAACGCAAGCTGCTCGTCAGCTACCTGAGTCCAAATATCGCCTTGGCAACGTAGAACGCGATTTTGGGGTTTTCTTTGAGCCGGCGCATGCAATACGGGTACCATCTCCGGCCAAAGGGAACATAGACGCGCAGCTTGTGCCCAGCGTTCACGATGATTTGTCTCAGCTCTTCATCCACGCCGAGGAGCATTTGGAATTCGTATTGGTCGGGCTGTAATCCGAGCGTCTCGATCAGGCGCAGTCCGTGCCAGACCACCTTCTCATCGTGGGTGGCGATGCCGACATATGAATGCGCGCGCAGGGCCACTTCCATCAGCAGGGCGAAATTGTCGTTGATGGTCTGCGGGTCTTTGTAGGCGATTTTGCGCGGCTCGACGTAGATGCCTTTGCAAAACCGGAAATTCGTACCGCTTTGCGCCAATCGCTTCACGTCCTCAAGGCTTCTGCGTAAATAGGCCTGAATGACAATGCCGACGTTTTGGAATTCCTTTCGCAGCCGCCGGAAAAGATCGATGGTGTCAGTGGTGCAACTTGAATCCTCCATGTCGATGCGGACAAAGTTGCCATAGCTTGCCGCTTTTTCGACAATGCGCCGGATGTTTTGATAACAGAACTCTTTGTCGATCAGCAAGCCCAGTTGAGTGGACTTGACGGAAATATTGCAGTCCAGTTTCTCGCGCTCAATGGTCTCCAAGACTTTGAAATATTCTTCTACCGCCGCCTCGGCTTCTGCTTTTTGGGAAGTGCTTTCGCCCAGCACGTCCAGGGTGGCGACCATCTTTTGTGCATTGAGACTTTTAACCGTGGCGACGGCCTGCTGCAATTCGGAGCCTGCCACATATCGTTTTGCTACCAGTCTAACAATGGGTTTGGGGATGAACGGCATGAATAGAATGACGAACCGGTTGAACAGCGCCATACAGGTTTCTCTCCTCTTCCAGTTTTTGCCGGATCAAGTTAAAAGATTTTTAAAAGATAGTCAAGGGGAAAGTCTGCACAAATTGGAAAGCGTTCCGGAGGCTGGTGGATTCACACAATCGTGTGGATGTTTACGGTTACTGCAAATGCAACGATTTTTCTCTGGTACGAGTTTGTCGCTTGTAGGGTGGGGATTCTATCCCACCACCTTTGTGGGCCAATAAGACTTTTAACGAACAGCTATTTTTGCTCAACGCTATTATTCGCCAAATTCTTCTTCTGTAGAGAGTACCATAGCATCATTTTCGCCCCAGCCTTGCGGATAATATTCTCAGGCATTGTACTCTTGACAGCTCGGTTATATCCATTTGCGCACATTTTTTACATGGCTATGTGCACCGATCAAACGTGCAAACGGTAAAGAAAAAGGTACCTTCGGATACAAAAGCCCGGCGGTAGTCCGACATGAAATTAAAGCTCTCCTCAGCAATCACTCGTGTGTTCAAGAACATCAACCAATGGTTTTCAATCCAAGCTCTGCATCCCAATTAGGGAATAGTCAAGTCATCATCTGGTCAAGGGAAAGGTGGGACAGCATCCCACCCTACGAACTACCATTCCATTCGCTGGGATGGGCGAAATGAAGAAGGCGAAAAAGTCAGCACCGGCATTTACCTCTGCCGCATGCAAGCGGGTGAGTTTGTAAAGACACAGAAGATGACGCTGCTGCCATGAGGATTACAGGCTGCCGTTGATTCTGTAGCCGCCGATCGCTTCCAATAGATCGTAATTTTTGAAATGCCTTGGCGACTAATGGTGCCAAGGCATTTCTATTCTATCTTGTCCTTGCTGCGCGGCGAAACTTTTCATTGATTTTATAGCGGAGAAATTTTATATTAACCCGCACTTTAAAAAGGAGGACCCCCTTCGATGGGCAAGGTCATTGCAATAGCAAATCAAAAAGGTGGTGTCGGCAAAACAACCACGGCAGTCAATCTGGCCGCCTGTCTGGCGGTTGCCGAATACCCAACCTTGCTTATCGACATCGATCCGCAGGCGAATACCACCAGCGGGCTGGGCTTCGATTCTAAGAAGCTGTCGAAAACGATCTACGATGCTCTCATCAACGAAGAGCAAATCAAAGATCTGATCATCGATTCCGAGCTAAGCTTTTTGAAACTGGTGCCCTCTTCCATCAGCCTGGTGGGAGCGGAGGTGGAGTTGGTGCAGGCCATTTCGCGCGAGCAGCGCCTCTTGCGGGCTTTAAATGGAATTCGGGAAGAGTATAAATATATTTTGATTGACTGTCCGCCTTCGTTGGGGCTGCTCACGATCAATGCACTGACCGCATCGGATTCTGTGCTGATCCCGATACAGTGTGAGTACTATGCGCTCGAGGGCCTCGGTCAATTGCTCAATACCATTCGTTTGGTGCAAAAGCATCTGAACGAACATCTCACGGTAGAAGGGGTGCTTTTGACGATGTATGACGCGCGCCTGAATCTATCGCGCCAAGTTGCAGAGGATGTAAGGCGCTACTTTGAAGGCCGGGTCTTTGACACGATTGTGACTCGGAACGTTCGGCTGAGCGAAGCGCCCAGTTTTGGCAAACCGATTATTCTCTACGACGTCGTTTCGGCGGGCGCTGAAAATTATATGAGTCTGGCTGAGGAACTGATAAAGAATGGCGAACAGGAAAGTTCTGGGGAAAGGACTTAGAGCACTTATTCCGGATATAGAGCCAGAGAATGAGACTGCCGGATCCATCCAATCTATTCAAGTCGTAAAAGTCTCGCCCAATCCCTTTCAGCCAAGGGAAAAATTCAATCCTGAAACCTTAGCAGAGCTCAAACAGTCCATTGCTGCCAAGGGACTGGTTCAGCCCATCACTGTGCGTCGTTACAATGACGGTTATCAGCTCATCTCCGGCGAGCGCCGACTGCGTGCCGTGCGCGAGCTGGAATATGATCGCATCCCGGCTTATATCCTCGACGTCCGCACCGACGAAGACATGCTGGAGCTGTCGATCATCGAAAACATCCATCGCGAGGATCTCAATCCCATCGACATCGCTCACGGCTATCGACGGCTGATCGATGAGTGCAAGCTGACTCAAGAAGAAGTGGCCGACAAAGTGGGCAAAGACCGCACGACCGTGACCAATTTTTTGCGCCTGCTCAAGTTGCCCAAGGTGATTCAGGAGAGCGTGCAGAACGGGGAAGTTTCCATGGCCCATGCCCGTACCTTGTTGGCGCTTAGTACAGCAGAAGATCAAATCGCTCTTTGGAAAAAGATCGTCATCAACGGTCTTTCGGTAAGGAAAGTGGAGAGCCTGGTGCGCGCCATCAACGACCGGCCCAAGCCCAAAAGTGTAGCACCTGCGCCCGTCAATTATTATCTACAAGACGTCGAGAACAAGCTAAGGCAAAAACTAGCAACCAAAGCGGTCATCGCGCCGAAAAAGAACGGCGGCGTCATCGAAATCGAATACTATACGGATGATGACTTGGAGCGGCTGGTTGCCCTTATTTGCGGTGAGTGAAAATGGTGATGACCAAAAAACACAAGCACAGAAGGCTCATTCAGATCCTGATCATACCTGACGATCAGGCGGAGCCGAAAGCCTATGGCATTCCCGTGCGGCGGCTAAAGCTCTTCAAAGTGCTGGGGGTGATTTTGGCTTTGCACACGGTTTTTGGCCTGATCGGCTATATTCAATATGCGAGGATTTACTCCAAGAATCGCGAACTGGTAATGATCAACAAACAGCTCGAGTCCAGCAACAAGCGCATCTATCAATTGGCTGCCGCTTTCAGTGACTTGGAAGCTTCGCAGGAAAAAATACGATCGGCCCTCGGTTTGGGAGGCGATGGCTCGCATCAAATAGCCCGTCCGGGAAATGCCGGGCCAAGCGTCGTTCCGGACCTCGAACCGGTCTATGATCCGGTGTCGGCGCGGCGGGAAGTGATTCCACAGCAGCGGCCCACCCCGGAACAATTGCAAGAACGATTGGATTTTCTCCGCCAAGCCAAAGGCGATATTCACAGTTATGAGAGCAGCGTACCGACTTTTTTGCCCGTCGAAGGCGTCTTGACCGCGGACTTTTCCGAGAGCAAATCCTCGGCGCAAAACCAGCATCGAGGAGTGGATATCGCCGCGCCGCGCGGTTCGTTCGTTCGCGCTTCGGCGGACGGCATTGTGGTGTTTGCCGACTGGACCCACGATCTTGGCAATTTAGTCATCATCTACCATGGCAACGGCTTTATCACCTATTACGGTCACAATCAAAATCTGTTGACGAGTCGAAGCTCCGTGGTCAAAAAGGGTGATCCCATTGCACTGCTGGGTAGCTCCGGCGAAAGCTCGGCGCCGCATCTGCATTTCGAAATCTGGCGGGACGGCGTTCCCTTGGATCCTAAAAAATACATTCTGGCCTTTTCCGGGATGTAGGGATTACTCAAGATTTGTTTGCTTCGCGTCGATAATACTAAAAGATATTCTTTGATCTGCTAAATCGTTTTTCTTGTTTGGAAGAAGAGATATGAAGGATATTGAAAAAACCGGCGAGTTAAACACTATTTTGGGGAAAAACTCTATCTTTGAAGGCAACATCACCGTCGAGCACAGCCTGCGCATCGACGGCCGACTGAAGGGCGACGTCAAGAGCAGCGATACCCTGGTGATCGGCAAAGATGGCGAAGTCAACGGCAATGCCCAAGTCAAAAATTTGGTTTTGGGCGGAAAAATCAAAGGAACCGTCGAAGCCGTCGGCAAGGTGGTATTAGAAAGCAAATCGGAATTTCGCGGCGAGTTAAAAACCAGCAAGCTGGTCATCGATGAAGGCGCCATTTTTGACGGGCGTTGTTCAATGTCGGAAGCGAGCGTCGGTGAATTTTCCAAGAGCGCGATGGGTACGGGTGCGGAGCGGAAGGTGGCTGAAGGCAAATAGGCCTTTTCCCAATGCCTCGCCAAGTTGCAATGAGCAGCGAGCAAGGAAATCTCAAACCGCCGATGGACGCGAGCAAGCGCCAAGAAATACTTTTCCGCAAGTCTGCGCCCATTCACGGTGGAGGAGTCTTTGCTGAACGCGAATCTCTCTGACTCTTTAGTTCCTAAAAGCACATGCGTCCGGTCAAGAAAACTTTGCCGACAGACATGAAAGGCGTCGGACCTTATCTTAATTTGGGATTTCAGCTTGCTTTTGCGGTGATGCTGGGATTGGGTCTCGGCTATTTGATCGATTCAAAGCTCAACTCTACGCCGGCTTTTTTGCTTGCCGGCTTAGTATTGGGAGCCGCCGCCGGATTCCTGAACGTGTATCGGACAGTGTACCCTCGCAAAGAGGATCAAAAGCAAAAACGCTTGTAGTTCTATGGCAGAAAAAAAAGGCGCCATCTTTCGGCTGTTGGTGTGGCACGTACTCATATTCTTGATCGCAGTGTATCCGCTCTTTCGTATCGGTGGTAAGCCTTTAGTAGGTGCGACATTTTTAGGTTTTGCTCTCAGTCTGATCAACACCATCTTTGGCTATTCTTCCATTCGCTGGGGATTTGGGCGAAGTACCAAGACGTTTTTTGTGGTGGTGCTGGGCGGCATGGCCATGCGGTTGGCCGTCTTTGGCGTCGCTCTCTTTCTCATTTGGCGATTTACCCACCTACCGCTGCTCGGTTTCATCATATCGTTTATTCTTTTCTATCTTTTGCTGCAATACTATGAAGTGCGTTTGGTAACTCAGGAATTGAAAAACAGCAAAAAAGTGACATCGTGATTGCATTATTAGCGAATCAATCGGTCGAGCAGGAAGCGACCCAGCACGCTGCCGAGCAGGGCGCCGGCGGCGTGGATTTCATATTACATCACATCTTGGCGCAGCCGGTGATCAAGCTGCCGACGGTGCGGGGAATCGATTTGACCATTACCAACCACGTCATCATGATGTGGATCGTCTCGGCGCTTTTGATCGTGGCTTTTGGCTGGTCCTTCAGGCGCCGCCCTCTGGTCCCCAGCGGCCTTGCCAATGCCTTAGAAGCTTTGGTGGCCTATCTGCGCGATGACCTAATTCTGCCAAACTTGGGCCATGAAGGTATGCAATTCGCTCCTTATCTATTGACCGCCTTTTTCTTCGTCCTGTTGTGCAATCTGCTGGGTCTCGTACCTTATGGCGCCACGGCCACGGGCAATATCGGCGTCACGGCTTCGCTGGCCATTCTGACCTTCATGACCGTGCAAATCGCCGGCATTCGCAAACATGGCCTTTGGGGATATCTGAAACACTTTATTCCCCCCGGCTTGCCGGTTTACATCATTCCGATCATGATCCCGGTCGAGATCATGAGCATGATCACCAAGCACTTTGCCTTGGCCATTCGTCTTTTTGCCAACATGATTGCTGGACACATCACGATCCTGTCGCTCATGAGCATCATCTTTATGTTCAAGAGCTGGCTTGTTTCGCCGTTTCCACTGGCGATCATTATTTTCTCGAGCTTGCTGGAAATATTGATCGCGCTGATTCAGGCTTATGTTTTTACCATTCTGTCAGCCGTCTTTATCAGCGGCGTCATTTCCGAAGGACACTAAAGCCCGAACGGGTAGATTGCCGGGCGGTGCTTGAAAACCTTTCTGGGGGGATGAGAAATATGCGTTTTCTTTAAAAGTAAACACCAAGAATCAGAAACAAGCGTACTTGTTGCTATTTATTCAATTCCAATCAAGGAGGTATAATGAATCCAACAGCAATTGCGTTTTTGTCAGCAGGTTTTGGGGCCGCAGTGGTGACTTTTGCCGCCGCTTTTGGTATCAGCAAATTAGCGAGCGCTGCCATTCAGGGTATCGCCCGCCAACCCGAGGCAGCCGGTGAGATTCGTGGCGTTATGATTATCACCGCCGCCATGATCGAAGGTGTGGCTCTGTTGTCTGCGGCCATTTGCATATTGCTTAGCTTTAAATCATGATGCAGGACCAGATGCCGTCTTGTCCTACGCGCGTACGGGCAATGCAATCGTTAAAAACTAACGTCATAAGCTAACCAAACGGGCCGTAATCCATGGAACTGATGACCCCCAGCGGCGGAACCATTTTTTGGACCGTGCTGACATTTATCGCTTTGCTAATCATCCTGCGCAAGCTGGCGTGGAAACCCATTCTGCAAACGTTGGATGAGCGCGAACGGCGAATCAATGAGGCCTTGAAAGAGGCGGAAAACGCCAAGATCGCTGCGCAAAAGACGCTCGCCGAGCAGAACAACATCATCGAAAACGCCAAGAAGGAAGCGCAGGACATCATCGGCAAAAGCCGGAAAGCGGCCGACGCCGCTAAGGAAGAAATCGTCCGCAAAGCCAATGCGGAGGCGGAGCATATGATCTCCAAAGCAAAAAGGGAGATCGATCTGAGCCGCGACAAGGCCATAGAGGAGATCCGGGACCTGGCAGTGGAGCTATCCATGTCGGCTACCGCCAAGCTGATCGGCAAGTCACTGGACCAAAAGGATCACCAGACGATCATAGCGGATTCTTTGAAGAAGATGGGTGAGCTGAATTGAGACCGCATCCTTTGGCAAGGCGCTATGCCAAGGCGCTCTTCGAGTTGGCGCTGGAAAGACAAATTCTCGAGCAGGTTTCGGATGAGGTCAAATCTTTTGGCCGAATTCTGGAAACTGAGAGTCGCGTGCGTGCTTACCTTCTCTCTCCCGAGATAGACAAAAGACAGAAGAGAGAATTCTTGCAGCGGCTTTTTAGCGAAAAGATTTCCAATCTGTTTTACCACTTTTTGCTGCTATTGGTGAACAAGGGCCGGCAACGGTACTTTGCCGAGATCGTCTTCGAGTTCGCTCGCATCTATGATCTCAAGCATAATCGTATGCGGGCAACTGTCACCTCTGCTATCGCCTTGGAAGAAAGAGAAGTAGAGGAAATTCGTGGTCTGCTTTCTCGATTGATGCAAGCGGAAATAGTCATCAACAGCAAGGTCGACGCAGGCATTCTTGGCGGTGTGATCATCCAGATTGGCGGCAAGGTGATTGATGGGAGCCTTATACATCAATTGGAGCTGATGCGCCGGCAAATGCGCTCGGCCAAAACCTAGGCGGCCTCGATCGGGTCGAAAAAGCAAAGCCAGAAGGACCGAATGCGCTCTACATTCGCGCTGGCGGCGGAGGAAGCTGGTTGTACGGATGAGGGAGCGTTGAAGAAGTGATCGATGCATCGCCATCGTGCGAGTTGCGCTTTTTGTGCCAAGTCTGGGCTTCATGGAGGAAACAAGGGAAACAAATGGAAATTAGACCGGAAGAAATAACTACCGTACTCAAAAAACAGATCGAACAATTTGAAAAAGAGATCAACGTTGATGAGGTTGGCGAGGTTCTCCAGGTCGGGGATGGAATCGCCCGCGTGTACGGCCTCGAAAAAGTCATGTCGATGGAGACGGTCGAATTCCCCAATGGAGTTTTCGGCATGGCTCTCAACCTGGAAGAGGACAACGTCGGCTGCGTTCTCTTTGGCGAAAACAGCAAAGTAAAGGAAGGCGACATTGCCAAACGCACCGGTCGCATTGTGGAAGTGCCGGTAGGCCCCGAGTTGCTTGGTAGAGTCGTCAATCCCCTGGGTCATCCGTTGGACGGCAAGGGTCCCATCAACGCCAAGAAGACCGCTGCAATCGAGCGCAAAGCCCTTGGAGTGGTGATGCGCCAACCGGTCAAGGAACCATTGCAAACCGGAATCAAAGCCATCGACTCGATGATTCCCATCGGCCGCGGTCAGCGCGAGCTGATCATTGGCGACCGGCAAATCGGCAAAACCGCCATCGTGGTGGATACTTTTATCAATCAAAACGACTCTGATGTCGTCTGCATCTATGTGGCCATCGGACAAAAAGCTTCCACCGTTGCGCAGGTGGTCAAGACTTTGGAAGAATATGGCGCCATGGATCATTCTATCGTGGTAGTTTCTACTGCGGACTCGCCGGCTCCGATGCAGTATATCGCACCCTACGCCGGCTGCGCCATGGGAGAGTATTTTAGAGACAACCGCCAACACGCCGTCATTGCTTACGACGACTTGTCCAAGCATGCCTGGGCCTATCGACAGGTCTCGCTCCTGCTGCGCCGTCCGCCGGGGCGCGAAGCCTATCCGGGAGACGTCTTTTATCTGCATTCGCGGCTGTTGGAACGAGCAGCCAAGTGCAGCGAAAAATTGGGCGGCGGATCGCTCACCGCCCTGCCGATCATCGAGACGCAGGCGGGTGACTTTTCTGCCTACATTCCGACCAACGTTATTTCCATTACCGACGGTCAAATCTACCTGGAACCGAACCTGTTCTTTGGCGGCGTCCGCCCGGCCATCAATGCCGGTCTGTCCGTATCCCGCGTCGGCGGCAATGCGCAGATCAAAGCCATGCGGAAAATCGCCGGCAGCTTGCGGCTGGATTTGGCGCAATATCGCGAGCTGGAAGCTTTCGCCAAATTCGGCTCGGACTTGGACAAATCAACCCAAGCGCAAATCAATCGCGGTCAGCGTCTGGTGGAGCTGTTGAAGCAGGATCAGTACGCGCCGTTATCGGCTGAAAGACAGGTTGCGGTCATTTATTTAGGTGTCCGCGGCTATTTGGACAATATTCCGGTCAATCAGGTCGCCCGCGCTAGCGCCGAGTTTGATCGCTTTATTGACTCCAACCATGCGGACATTTTGCGCGACATTCGCGAAGTCAAAGATTTGACCGAGGAAATCGACAAGCGTCTGGCGGACGCGTGCGCAGAGTTCTTGAAAGTATTCGCGGTGGAATGAGCGGATGGCGACACTCAGAAACATCAAGCGTCGTATCGCCAGCGTCCGCAGCACGCAGCAGATCACCAAAGCCATGAAGATGGTGGCGGCCGCCAAGCTGCGCAAAGCACAAAACCGTTTGCTGAGCGCACGGCCTTATGCCCGCCATTTGGGTGAAGTGATTGGGCACGTGGCGGCTCGTTCCAAGCGCAAACGTCATCCACTGCTGGAGGTGCGGAAGGTCAAAAGAGTCGCCTATGTATTGGTGACCGCGGATCGTGGTCTGTGCGGCAGTTTTAACTCGAACCTGATCCGCCGTGCTACCATGGAATTGGCAGCGACAAAGGCCAAGCAGGTCGGACTGGTGACGGTGGGCCGAAAAGGCGCTGACTTTTTCCGCCGGCGGGAGGAAAAAGTTTTGGCGACGTATAAGGACTTTTTCAATGAGCTGAACTTTTCGCATGCGGAACTGATCGCTGCGGAATTGATGCAGCTTTATACCAGTAAGAAAGTCGATAAAATCTTTGTCATCTATAACGAGTTCAAATCCGCCGTGCAACAAGAGATTGTGGTCGAGCAATTCTTGCCCCTCGAGCCGGTGCGCGCCGAAGAAAACCGCTATCCATTCGGTTTCATATTTGAGCCCAATGCCGAGGCTATTTTGCAGCAGATTTGCCCAATGAATCTCAATATTCAGATGTGGCGAATACTGCTCGAATCCAGCGCCTCCGAATTTGGCGCCAGAATGACGGCCATGGAAACCGCCTCCGAGAACGCGGAAGAAATGATCAAAGAATTGGTTCTGTATTATAATAAGACGCGCCAGGCGGCGATCACCAAAGAGCTGACGGAGATCGTGGGTGGAGCGGATGCGCTGCGAGGATAAAATATCCATCGCGATTTAGAGTAACTGCGAAGATCACCGACCATAAGATGCACGAGTTTGGTCACGAAAGAAAATCCCAGCGTTTTCATGTGGCAGAGGTGTACGGGCAAAGACGTTCGAAGAGACAGAGGAGTCCAGTAAGCATTGGTAGATTGGCGACGTTTCACGCCTACGGATTTTGAGTATGACTTTGAGCGGGATGAGCTTGCAGTTCACCACATCACGTTTGAAGAAGCCGTAGAGTGCTTCTTCTCTGATTATGAGATCAGGCGGAATAAATTGTATTATGATCCCTATCAATTGATTGGTAGAACCATTGGAGGGAGGCGACTTAAAATTATCTTTCAGCTAAAGTCTGAAAGAATCATCCGTATCATAACGGGATGGGATATATGAGTTCAAAAGATAAAGCAAAAATCTTATCCGAGCCGGAGATTGACCAGATTGTCATAGCTCAGGCTAACGGCGATTCGGCTTGGGAAAAACTATTCGCGTTCATAGGAAAAAGTCCGCTTCTCTCTCTATCCCTGCGGATCTTGCTGCACGCGCAGCATTTTTGGCGGCATTACATCGAACGAAAAGTGTCGAGGAATGGCTTGCCCGCATTATTCGAGAACGCGTAGAGATTGAAGAGGCGGCCTTTGTCGGCGCAAAACAAGAATTGAAAAAAGTCAGCTAAGCCTCGGGAGAACTGTGTTCAACTGCTCAGCGATGTCTTCCAGAAAGGTTTGATTGTCAAGTTCCGTTTTGCCCTCTAGGAGGGACTAAAGGTCAATCTCTGGGCAGTCGGGAAATTTCGATTGGCGCCAACTTGAAACTTTGATGATTGTCAATTTGGCCTGTGACGCTTCGAAAGCTTCACGGGTTAGCAAGAATGTAGGAGAGTATTGAATGGAAAATATCGGGAAGGTGCAGGCCATCATAGGCCCCGTGGTCGACGTGTATTTTGATTCGGGAAATTTGCCAGCGATCAACAATGCCTTGGAATTGAGCCGGGCCGACGGCTCGCGCTTGGTTTTGGAGGTAGCCCAACACCTCGGTGAAAATACCGCGCGCTGTGTGGCCATGGATTCCACAGACGGACTGCAGCGCGGGCAAAACGTAATGGATACCAACAGCCCTATCAAGGTGCCGGTGGGTAAAGGCACTTTAGGCAGGTTGATCAATTTGATTGGCGAGCCGATTGATGATTTGGGCCCGCTGCATGCCGATGAGAAATGGCCCATTCACCGTGACGCTCCCGCTTTCGAAGACTTGGACACCAAGACCGAAATGTTCGAAACGGGCATCAAGGTCATCGATCTTTTAGAGCCTTACACCAAAGGCGGAAAGACCGGCTTGTTTGGCGGCGCCGGTGTCGGCAAGACGGTTTTGATCATGGAGCTGATCAACAACATCGCCATTCAGCATGGCGGCATCTCCGTTTTCGGCGGAGTGGGGGAGCGCACGCGCGAAGGCAACGACCTCTGGCTGGAAATGCAAGAGGCTGGCGTCATCAAGATGAACAATCTTGCCGAGTCCAAGATCGCCATGGTATTCGGTCAAATGACCGAGCCTCCGGGCGCGCGCCAGCGAGTCGGACTCTCGGCTCTAACGTTGGCCGAGTATTTCCGCGACGTGGAAGGCAAGGACGTGCTTCTATTTATCGACAACATCTTTCGCTTCACCCAGGCCGGCTCGGAAGTGTCGGCCTTGCTGGGTCGCATGCCGTCCGCGGTGGGCTACCAACCCAACTTGGCAACGGAAATGGGTCAACTGCAAGAGCGCATTACTTCTACCAAGAAAGGCTCCATCACCTCGGTGCAGGCCATCTACGTGCCGGCGGATGACTTGACCGACCCAGCCCCGGCTACCACCTTTAGCCATTTGGATGCAACCACGGTGCTGAATCGCCAATTGGCGGAAATGAGCATCTATCCGGCCATTGATCCTTTGGATTCCACCTCACGGATTCTCGATCCGCGAATTCTTGGACAGGAGCATTATCGCACTGCCCGCGCGGTGCAACAGATTCTGCAAAAGTACAAAGACCTTCAGGACATCATCGCTATCCTTGGCATGGAAGAGCTCTCGGAAGAAGACAAGCTTACCGTCAACCGGGCGCGAAGGATTCAGCGATTTTTGTCGCAGCCGTTCACCGTGGCCGAAGCCTATACGCCTTTCAAGGGCAAATACGTCAAGCTGGAAGACACCATCAAAGGATTCAAAGAGATCATCGACGGCAAGCATGACGATCTGCCGGAGCAAGCTTTCTGGATGGTCGGCACGATAGAAGAGGCTGTGGAGAAAGGCAAGAGACTGCTCGCCGCACAGTGACTGCTACAATGGATTTCTGCAAAACGCCAAGATTATCGTAGTATTAGAAGCCAGGTCAATGGAAACAAAGTTTTTTACTTTCGAGATCGTCACGCCGCACAAGGTCGTCTTCTCTGCACCGGTTTTGTCCGTTCAGGCGCCGGGCGTGGCGGGATATTTTGGCGTCTTGGCCAACCATGCCCCATTCTTGACGGCGCTTCGAATAGGAGCCATCCACGTCGCCACCGACAAGGGTGACAAGACCTTTGCCACCAGCGGCGGATTCGCCGAAGTGCTCAATAACAAGATGACCGTTCTGGCCGAGAGCGCCGAGGCAGGCTCGGAAATTGATGTTGAGCGCGCCAAACAGGCTCGTGATCGGGCCTTGCAGCGGTTGAAGGAAAAGCATGCTGATCTGGACTTGGATCGAGCCCGTTTGGCCCTGCAGCGAGCCCTCAACCGGTTGGCCGTGGCGGAGCAGAAGTAACACTTACTATTTTGGATTGGTGATTTTCGATTTGACTCACAATTTGCGGGTATGGGAGTAGGAAAAACCTTAAGCCGGAACGGGGAGAGGCGAGCGCATTTCCGACCCAATTAAACTATTCCCAAATTACTTGAATAAGTTCTTGACATCATGAGAAATTCTTTATATAATTCAGTCGTATTTTTAGAGTGGCACTCGGTGTAGGTTGCCGTAACAGTTCTTATGTCTCAAGAGGACAGTTAATGAAGAGAGTTTCTTCCAATATCTGGCTTGCCTCTTGGCGGTTAGCGTCTTCTTTTCTCCTGACTATAGCTCTATCCGCAAGCACAAACGCCATCCTAACCTCCGCATCCCGCGCACAAGAGAGTCATTCCGCAGCAGCAACCGAAGACAGAACTCAAGTTGGCTTTGAGGAAAAGCTACGATTTTATCTGAATGATAAAACGCAGCAAGTCGTGGAAACTCTGCTGGCGCGAGAGATACAGCTTTTGCAGATGGTGCAAAACGTTCATGGTGAGGTGTCGGCGCGAGGGGAAAAGGGTATTGTCAGTGACGAGCCGGCGTTCCAAAGCATTTATGGGAAGGAAGATTCTCTCATCTCCCAATATTCAGCCGAGCTTGACAGCATGCTGAATATCTACGCGGCCTTCCAGCGGTTGCAGCGGATTGCTGAATATGCCGAAGACACCAAGCTTTGGGACTCGGTTGCGGATGCCAAAAATCAGGTCGCTTCCGCACTGGAAAATCGTAAGATGTTTCCCAAAGGTATTTACAGCCCGGAGCGAGTGGGCGGCATGGTGGACGACTATACTTCCGAGCTTGACTCCCTCATCAATATTTTCGACGCACTGGAAAAGTACAAAGTCATCGCCACCGAGCGTAATGATCGCCAGGCGCTGGAAACGATCCAAAACGCCAAAGGTCAGTTGTTAAAAATTCTGAGCCAGTGGGGAAACTTGGGACCGCTGACTGAAGAGGATTATCTAAAGTATCAGTTGGAAATGCAGCGGGTGCATGAAGTCTCCAAGGCCATCGACCAAGCCGCAAAAACCAGAGAAACCCAGCAAGCGCAGCAATTGGAAGACGTCAAAAAGGATTTGCTGAATCGCGTTGATCGCGCCATATACGACCTGTTGGCCAAAAGCGAATATGCTTATCCGGCCTACCCCACTGTTAGCGATTTCGTAGACGCTTGGAAAGAAGAGCGACTGACGGACGCAAAGGCCCGTCTGACCAAATACGACATCATGCGCAAGGGACTGATAGAAAGAGGATCGGACAAGGATCGCGATCGCATGCTGGCTCACGAAATTGATGACGCCTTGACCAATTATGCAGACGGACGGTTTCGCGCCGCGGAATTCCAGTTCCTATCCATTCTCGATGCTTACGGCGCATATTATGCCAACCTGGTTCCGGTCAAATTCTATCTTTCCGAGTGCCGCTATCAGAGGAGGGCGTATGATGCCGCCAGAGACGGCTATGTGGAAATCATCCAAACAGGCGGCGAATCTCCGTACCGGGCAGAGGCGCTGGTGCGCATGATGCAATATGCGCAGGATTTCGGCACCTCCGCGGAGTTTTTCGATTACTATGCTCAAGTTGTCAAAGATAGCACTCAGGCCGCCAAGGAGCTCTTGTCCTATGCACACTATTTGGCGGCTAACAAGTATTTCGAAAACTCGCAATTCAATAAAGCCAAAGATGCCTTATTAAAGATTACCGCCGACTCGGAACTTTATCCGCCCTCCCAGTTGCTATTAGGTGTCGTCTATGCCAACTTGGATGAATTCGACAACGCCATTCCCATATTCCAAATGCTGTCGGACAAGAAAAACTACCCTTGGACCGGTCTGAATACCGCCTACATTCGCAACACCGCCTTGTTGCGATTGGGCATGATCCATTACCAGCGAGGCGAGTTCAGCGAAGCCATCACCACTTTCGATCAAGTGTCGCAAGGCTTTGCCGGTTTTGACGAAGCTTTGATAGGGCAGGCATGGGCCAATCTGGGCCTGGGCAATTACGATGCAGCCATGGAACGAACGCATGCCCTGCTACGCAATTATTTGGCTTCGAATTTCACTTATGAGGCCTTGGTTCTTTCCGCACATTGCAAGCGGCTACTCAATCAGCCGGAAAATGCACTCAACGCTTACCGTTACGTCGTCCGCGCCAGGGGGATGATGGATGTGCAAAACGCCTACGACCAGGAACGAGGCCGCGTCTTATCCCATGTAAAAGAATTGAATCGACTGGAATCGCAGGCCTTGGAAAAACGGGAGGCCGGTCTTTACTCCCAGATTGACGGCCTTCGCAATCAGCTCAATGAATACCTATTGCGTGTCAAAGAGCCGGGCGATACGGGGACGGAGTTGTTGCAAGATTACTACGACGAGCGCGTCGATATCCTGGATCAGCTCACCGAGCTGGACCGCATCGTCGAGTGGGCGCAAAGTCAAGGTCGCGTGGACGTGGAAGACAAGGCCACGAAGCAGCGGGCCCGGCTGATTAAGGTGTTAGAGACCTTTCGTGGCGACCGGGATGTCACCAATACCTCTTATCTGGTAGATTTTCCGCTGGCGGCGCGGGAGGCGGGCCATCGCTCTATGCGGGAGAATCTGGCTTCTGCTTTTCGGGATATGGATTTGGAGAAACGTCGTATCGAGATTGCGCTGAACTCGGTGAAGGAAATAGGTCGCGAGAATGTTTCCGTTCAACCGTCGGCGCGGAACGAGATAGAGCTGCTTGAAGAGGATTTGAACAATCTGCGCGACCGGATCAGCCAGTTTCGCAAGTGGATGGTGGACGCCAAAGCAGAAGAGCCCAATTCCAATCTCGATCACTGGAGCGATTTGTCGGGATTCGGCATCAGCGACATCATTCACAGCCAGCGCAAGGAAAAGCTCACTGCGATAGATTCCTACGCCACCCGGCTAAAGACCATCGATCTCATCCTGACTTCGCGGCGTGATGAGATCGAAAAGATTTTAGAAGGCTTTGAAGAAGAGGCAAGACTGCTGCAGAATCGCCTTCTCTCGCGCAAGATTCAGCTCGAGCAAATGGAACGGCAAACTTATTTCGACAACCTCTACTTCGATTACAAGGAGAGTGAGGAAGAGGCTTGGGAAGACCGTTTGCGGCAAACCATTGAGCCGTGAAGTGAATCGGGATCATTTCCACAATCCGTAATTACGAGTGCTACTGGTTTCTTTAGGGAAAACTTTTTCGGGAAAATGTCGATGTCGAGACGTCTAAGTGGCCGAGTGGTGTTACTAAGCACGATCCTCTGGATGGTTGTGCAAAGCGAGCTGTGCTTCGCGCAAGAGCGAAATTTAGAGTCTTCGACCCATAAATTTCTTGCTCAAAGGGATTCCCTTCTCAAAGGCTACACCCTTGACGAACTGGAAAAATATCGAGCCCTCTACCAAAGAGAAATTTCCCGTCTGGAAAACGAGCGCGCCGATTTGCGCAAACGAGGAATTCGCGATGAAGAGCTTTTTTTGGCTCGTCATCCCAAGAGCAAAGTTGCCGATAAAGTCATGATGCGGTTGGCCGAGCTTTACTACGAGCAGGCGCAGGAAGAATTCCAAAACCAAATGCAGGAGTTCGATCGCTTGTACTCGCTCTACGAGCGGGGTGAATCCATGCAAGCGCCGGAAGAACCGAGGAAGAACCACTCAGCGGCGCTGAACCTGTATGCCAGCGTGGTAGAAAAGTTCCCGAACAGTGAGCTGGTGGACGACGCGCTTTTCAACATCGGTTTTCTTTTGGAAGAATCAGCCGCGCCGGATAGTGCACAGGCCTACTATGAGCGGATCCTCCAAGAGTTCCCCGATTCACCGCTCCTGCCGGATGTTTACATGCGTATGGCGGAGTATCATTTCAATCCTCCCATCAATGACATCGAGAATGCCATCTCCCTCTACGAAAAAATACTGCCATTCCGCGATAGTCCGAGATACGATGAGGCGCTTTACCGTTTGGGCTGGAGTCACTACCGCATCAACCAGTACGACAAGGCCATCTCCTATTTCACCCTGCTGGTGGATGACGTACAGCGAACCAAGCCCTACGATCCGATGCAAAAGTATACCAATCCTTCCTTGGTGGATGAATCCATAGAATATATCGGCCTCAGCTTCTTAGAGTCCGGCGGGCCACAAGAGGCCGCCAGGTACCTAAAGGAGATCGGCGGCAGGGAATACGGCGCCAGCATATTGAAGCGCATGGGCGATGCGTACATGGATGAGAAGGAGGATTATCCTCGCGCCTTGGAGGCCTTTAACATCTTTCTGCAGTTGTACCCGAACCATCCAATAGCCCCTAACGTACAAAACCGCGTCGTGCAAGCTTATCGTCGCTTGGACAATGAGCCGTTGGCCTACTTGGCTCGCGATCTGCTTTTTACCAAGTACAAAGAGGGCAGCGATTGGTGGAATAATAATACCGACCAGCAGGCACGGAAATCGGCTTATGCCTTGACCGAGAGCGCCATGCGTGACAATGTCACGGTGCTGATAAACCGAGCTCAGGAAACCGGGCAAGAGGATCTCTTCCGTCAAGCCGTCGTCGAGAGCCGCAGGTATTTGCAGGCTTTTCCTGAGGATTCCACAGCTCCATTGATTCATTGGAACCTGGCCTTGACCTTGGATACCAAGCTGCGCCGAATCGATGAAGCTTATCAGGAATACTTGAAGATTAGCAATCTCTATTGGGATTCGAAGTATCAACGCTTTGCCGCCGAAAATGCGGTCGTTCTGGCGCGCGAAGCCGCCGTCAGCGCCGTAGCGGCAGCGGAACAACAAGCGGCTCAGGAGCAGCCGCTAACCATCAGCGATCTCAAAAAGCAAGCCGGTGAGAAGGCCAGCCGGGCCTTTAGCTTCCGTGAGCGCATGCAATTGCAGCCTTCGGAGCTTTCACCTGCGGAAACGAGATTGGCTGAAGCCTACGACAATTTCATCAAGCTATTTCCGCACGCAAAAGAAACGACGGTGTTTTTGGCTAATGCCGGGGCATTGTACTACCGCCATCATCAGTTCAAGGAGGCCCTCAGATACTTTAACACCTTGCTTCGTCACTTTCCCGGAAGCAACGAAGTTGGCCAAGCCCGCTTTGCAATTATGGAGAGCTACTTTGGTAAAGCAGATTTTCGCAGCGCGGAAATCGTTGCGAGAAAAATCGTGCATAGCGACGCCCCGGAAGATATCAAATCCAGAGCCCGCCGCCGCTTGGCCGAGTCGATCTACCTGAGCGCCGAGATACTGGCCGAGGAGAAAAAGCACATCGAGGCGGGTGATGAATACAGGCGTGTCGTCAAAGAAGTGCCGCGCAGCCAGTTTGCCGATCTTGCGCTTTTCAATGCCGGTCTCGAGTACGACAAGGCGAATGACTATATGCGCGCCATCGAGACTTATAATTACCTGTTGGCGACGCACCCGAACTCGGGCTATGTGCTGGACGCGCAAAACAACCTGGCCTTTGACTATGTCGAGCTGAACGATTTTCGCAATGCCGCCATCATCTACGAGCGATTGGCAGCCATCCATCCGGATGCGGAAAAGGCGCGCGATGCGCTGTACAATTCCAGCTTGTATTTTGCCAAATCCGAAGATTGGGTGAACGCCATCAAGATCAACAAGCTCTTTATCCAACGATTCCCCAAAGATGAGGTCGCGGACGATCTGTCATACGAGATTGCCGGCTTTTATGAGCGGCAAAACGAGATGGAGAAAGCTCAGGAAAGCTATCAGACTTTTGTCGAATCCTATCCGACTTCGCCGCGTATTGTGGAGGCTCTTTTTCGGCGTGGCAAATATTACCGGGATCGTGGTGATTCCCGCAATGCCATCCTCGAATATGAAAAAGCTCTAGCGCGCAGCCGCGACTTCGAAAAGAGCGGCTTGGACAGAAATGACTACTTTGCTGCCGAGGCCGAGTTCGCTCTGGCGATGACCAAGTTTGAGGAATTTGAGCAAATTCGGTTTCGCTTGCCGGAAGCCGAAATGGCCCGCAACAAGGAGCGCAAAAAGGAGTTGTTGCTGGAGATCGTTCGCAGCCTGGGCAACTGCGCTGCCTATGGAACGTACCGGGTATACGAGGCGACATGTACGGTGGGCTTGGCCTATCAGGAATTTGCGGCAACCTGGGCCGCACAAGATTTGCCTGACATCGAACGGACGCGGCGGATTGTCGCCCAAAAGGAGGTTGGCGATGCTGCGACAGAGCTTTATGGACGCGCCGGCAATGCATATCGCAATTCTATTCATTCGTTGGGTCGTCTTGCTGATAGCTACAAGCAAACGCTCTTTCTGGAGGCGGCACAAGATACCAGCCGGAGAACGCCGATCGATTCCGCAGCAATTGTTGCCGGCGACAGCGTTCTACGTATCGCCTATCATTGGATTGATCGCGCCAAAGGCAAGCTCACTGAAGTCAATTATGAAATCGGCGAAATCTCCCTGGCTTCGGCCAAAGCCGTCATGCAAGCGCCCTTGCCAAAGGGATTGGGCGAATTCCCTTCTCTGATCTATCGGCGGAAAGTGATGGATGTGGCAGTGGCGCCGCTGCTCGAGGAAACTTTGGCGGCCTACCAGAAGAACCTCATTGAGGCGGACTCGCTGCAGTATCAGTCCCAATGGGTGGATTTATCCAAACAAAAGTTGATCGCCACCAAGAATCTCCTTCCTTCGGTTTATTCGGAGCTCGCACTGGATGGTCTGACATTGTTGAGATCGAGATTCGATGATTTCTACAAATTAGTGACCAGCAATCGTTCTTTCGATGAATTGGTAGACGAATTCCAAAGCACGGCAGATGAGATTGCCAACACTCTTGACTTTAGCAAAGCCGCTATTACCAACACCGTCACCAAGTATCGCGACACCATAGAAATGGCTCAAGCTTTGGGGATTCAGGAAGAATTCGTTGCTGGGAGTAAGGACTCCATGCTGGCCAGCGTTTTAGCCTTTGCAACCAAGTGTGACTCCCTAAGCAAGGATGCCAAAAAACACGCCGACCATTTGCGTTCGCTATTCGTTACCACGGACAATCCCGCTTATGAAGAAGGCCTGTTCACCTTCGAGAGCAATTATTTCGCCTTACGCGATGTCGAACGGGAAGCCATGGAATCCGGTTATCATTCGGCAAAGGAGCTTGGCATCGACAACTTGCTCGCCAAAAATCTGACGTTGCAATTAGTGCGTTTCGATCCGGAAAGATATGCCGGGCTGTTGGACCTGAAAATTGCCACCACAAAAGTCGCAACCGATACGACTTGGAAAACCTCCCCAGACTATTACGAGGGCTGGGCGCTGGTGGGGTTTGACGATTCTGCCTGGACGCCGGCGGAATTTCTTTCCGCAACCGGACTTTTTTCGGCGGATCAACCCATTTGGGCCTTCGTGAGGCCACCTTCGGCCGCGAGCCGCGACAGCGCTGCTGTCATTGATTCCCTGGCAAGCGTGGAACGCAAACCGGCGCAAAGGGCGTTTTTCCGCAAGACTTTTTCCGTTAAAGGCTTGCCAGTCGGCTGTCGGATCAAGCTGGCTGAAAATGCTCAATACAATCTTTACTTCAATGGCGATCTGATTCAAAGGGCGGCTGATGGGGACACGACTGCCAATGGGACTTTTGATCTTTCCGACTTGCTCAATAACGGAATGAACGTGATCGCCATCGAGATGCAGCCCTCCGGCGAGCAGGCCTTTGGTTTGACCGCAACTTTGAGCATCCGCAGCCTTCCGGATTGGGATCAAAAGGTGGAAATGCTGCGTCCGGAGTTGGCGAGCGACAAGATCCGGCAAAAGCTGATACTGGAAAAGGGCCGGATTCCTTAAGTCTAAGGAGAGGTTACATGCAACTTGATTGGCAAAAGATGAGAAGACCATACTTACTCATCATAGCATTGTTCGTCCTGCCGTATGGGCTCGCCGCGCAGGAAAATGCTACTGCAAGGGCTGACACGGTCAGGATGCGAGCGGACACTACTGCGACGCACGCCCCCGCTGCATTCGAAGAACAGATTCTGGAGACCATCAAAATCGAAGCCGTGGTGGAAAAGCCGAGCGTCACCTTGATTCCCAAGCGTGCTGAAACCGAGGTGGGGCAGGTTCCGTTCGGGCACCGGTCGTTTGACAGCGAGCTCAAAGAAAAGCCCAAGGTCGTATCGGATTATGGACAAGAGTTGGAAAGCACCAAGCGCATCAAGAAGATGAAAAAAGTGCTTGCTAAAGAAGGCAAATAGAAATATATTTTTTCTGTCGTCATTTGGTTACCAGACCTTTACTGCAAGTTGGAGGTATCGATGGAAGCATTGGCTGAAATGCTAAGGAATTTTAGTACGGACGTGGTTGGTTGGGAATTTATGTGGATCTTAATCCTTCCCGCTATTTTTGCAGTTGCAATCGCTGTCGAAAGAGGCATTTTCATCTTGGTAAAAAGCGATATCAATGCCCAAAAGTTCATGACAGAAATCCGCAAGCTGACGGCGGCCGGGAAATACCAGGATGCGTTGGAGCTTTGCAATCGAGCCCAGGATCGCGCTCTGCCAAAAGTGGTTGCCTGTGGCTTGCGAACGGTCGTCGGTCGGGAATCCGTGGATTTCCGAACCGTGCAGAACTCCGTTGACGAAGGCATGCTCGAAGTCATTCCCAAGCTTACACAGCGCACGCACTATCTGGCGATGATCGCCAATGTGGCCACGCTTCTCGGACTATTGGGCACCATCGCCGGCTTGGTTCTCTCGTTTAAGGCCATTTCTTCCCCAGGAATCGATGCGACTGAAAAGGCGAGACTCCTGGCTTCTGGCATCTCCACGGCTATGAACACTACATTGCTGGGCTTAATGATTGCCGTGCCCACCATTTTGCTTTACACGTACCTGACGACGAGAACCAATAAAATAATCGATGAAATCGACGAACACATGGTGAAATTCATTAACCTGCTGACCGGGAATCGGTAATTATGGCTTTCAGACCCTCGAAAAGAAAAAGCCGAACCGTAGAAGAGGTTGAGCTCAACCTCTTCCCGTTGATGAATTTGATGTGTGTGCTCATCCCCATGTTGTTGTCGACCGTCTCATTCATCAAGATCGGCGTCATCGAGCTTAACTTGCCGCAGGCTGTGGGTGGCCCGGTTTCGGAAACGGTCTTGCCAAAAGAGGCGCAACGGGGCCTTGATTTGGCCGTCACGGTCACTTCTGCCGGTTTCTACCTTTCCAGCTCTCAAGCTGTGCTGGTAAATCCGGAAGGTGGAGGTCCAACCATACCCAGACTGGCGGACGGGAATTATGATTTTGAGCAGCTCAATCAGAAACTTTTGGACCTCAAGAAGCGAATAGCAGGTGGACCACTTGATACCAAGAAGGTCATTTTACAGGCAGAGCAGAGCATTCCATACCAAACGATTGTAAGCACGATGGACGCGGCGCGCTCAACTAAAATTGACGGGACCAGCTACGAGCTATTTCCCGAAGTATTGATCAGCGTAGGAATCATCTAAGGCGGTCATCGACTTTTATCCGCATTAAAGGATCATATTTATGGCGTTCATACCATCACGAATCAAAAGGCATGAAACCGGCCCTAAAAAGGTAGCGCTAAATCTGACCTCCATGATGGATATGTTTACTATCATTCTGGTCTTCTTGCTAAAAAGTTATTCGACCGAAAACCTGCTCATCCATCCTTCGGACTATCTGACGCTTCCGTCCTCCAACGTACAAACTCCGCCCGAAGTTGCTTTAGATGTGGTGGTATCCAAAGAGTGGATTATGGTCAACAATGAGCCCGTCGAAAGGGTCGACAAAGTCTCCACTCAACCCACGCTGGTAATTGAGCCGCTTCGCGCCGCCCTTCAGCGTTATTCCATAGAAGCAAAGAAGATGGAAGAAACCTATGGCGTCAAATTCTCCGGCAAGGTTACCATACAGGGCGATAGAGATTTACCATTTAGTGCCCTCTCTAAAGTAATGGCTACCTGCGGCCAATCGGAATACCCCAATATGCGGTTAGTGGTTTATCAAAAGCAATAGTAGCATCAAGCGCCTTTACTTTTTATAGCAAACTGAGGAGATGGTCATTACGGAAGCCGCATTGTCAAAGGATTTTGGCAAGAAGCCGTTTGAAGAAATAGATCGCACGTTTCTTTTGGCCTTGCTTTTTTCAGCGCTGCTGCATTTCGGGACGGTAGGGTATTTTGTACAGAATCCGATAGCATTGAAAAGCACCGAAAGCAGCATCCGTAATATTCAGGAGCAATATGCAAATGTCGTCTTGAAGCGGGTCGACGAAGCCATAGCAGCCGCGAATGCCTTGACTTTGGATCGTCCGGTTATATCCCCGGAGGAGGTAAAAAGGGCATCAGAGATCAAAGACAGTGTAGGCAGGCGGGCGCAAGCGAGAAAGAGCGGGGGCGGTGCCATGAGCGCGGTCGTTTCCTCCGGTAGGAGCGAAGGAAGTGAATCTCGCACCTCAACCGGCGGTGGGAGCCCCAGTGGACGGCAGCAGGTGCAGCAACAAATCGAAAATCAAGTAGCCAGTGAAGGTATTTTGGGCATTTTAACTTCATCCAGCGGCTCCGCTGCACCAGGCGGTCAGGTTCAAGACGTACTGGGAGACGGAAGCAGCGCCAACAGAGATTACGAGCAGGTTTTTAGAAATGTTGACAGGCTGACCACCTCGGGTAGCGGATCAAAGATGAGGGACGGTGCGGGTAGCGCATCCGGCCCCGGTGGTTCTGGGAGCGGACGAGGGGAAGTGCGGGGCAGTCGTACCACGCAAGGAGGCAATATTGATGCCTTGGTTTCGGACTTGGGCGCCGCGAAATCGTCGGACGTGACACGCAAGACCGACCTCGTCGCTTCGACTCTTGCTCCGCTCACAGAGGAAGGGGAGGAGGTAAAAGCCGGCAGCGTCTCTGCCGGGGCCCGTGACGTGGACGAGGTTTCTTCCATCGTGCAAGAACATAGCCCGGCTATCAAGTACTGTTACGAACGCGAGCTAAAGCGAAATCCCGATATGAAAGGCAAGGTGGTGGTTCGGTTCACCATTACGCCCGCCGGCACGGTGACCAATGTCAAAATCATCTCCTCTACTCTCGACTCTGAGACAGTTGAACGCTGCATTCTTTCTCGAATTAGCCATTGGGATGATTTTGGTGTCATCGATCAGTCGTTGGGCAACGCAACCTTTCGGCAGGTGTTTTCCTTCGGCTTTTAAGACGCGGCTGACCACTTTGACTTTTTAGACCTTCATTGCATTGACGAGCTGTATAATCCAAGGGATAAAGATGCGGAGGCAATAAAAGAAACCGAGGACTCCGAAGTAAATCGCACCAAAGCGAGAAGCAGGCGAATAGAATCTGCGCCGTCAGGCAGCCACTGAATTGTCTGACGGCTTTTTTTATTACCACAACCAGAGAGGTTTAGGCATCAAGTATGAAATGGAAGAGGACACATACCTGTGGGGAGTTACGCAGCAGCAGCGCCTCCCAAGAAGTTGTTGTCATGGGATGGGTTGACCGGCGAAGAGATCATGGCGGCTTGATTTTTATCGATGTTCGCGACCGCTATGGGATCACTCAGGTTAGGATCGATCCGACCTCCTCTGCCTACGAAAAGGCAAAACTATTGCGCAACGAGTTTGTGGTTGCCTTCAAAGGCGTCGTTGCAAAGCGTCCGGTGGGGATGACCAATCCCAAGTTGGCGACCGGCGAGATCGAAGTGGTCGCCACCGAGGTCGAGATTCTGAATGTTTCGCAGACGCCGCCCTTTCAGATAAGTGGGGACGTGAGCGCTTCCGAAGACTTGAGGTTGCGGTATCGCTACTTGGATTTGCGCCGGCCGGAAATGCAACGCAACCTGATCATTCGCCACCGCACCAGCCAGGTGGTGCGAGATTACTTTTGTTCAAAAGGCTTTATAGAAGTAGAAACGCCGGTTCTGATGAAAAGCACCCCGGAAGGAGCGCGCGACTTTTTGGTCCCCAGCCGAATCTGGCACGGCAGGTTTTTCGCCCTGCCGCAGTCGCCGCAGACCTATAAGCAGCTCTTGATGGTATCGGGATACGATCGCTATTTTCAAATCGTCCGTTGTTTTCGCGATGAGGACTTGCGGGCCGACCGGCAGCCGGAATTCACCCAGATAGATGTCGAAATGTCCTACATTGATGAAGAAGACATTTACGATTTGGTGGAAGGATTGATGGCCAAGATCATGAAGGAGATCCTTGGATTGGAGATCGGCATTCCTTTCCAGCGGATTTCCTATGACACGGCGATGCAACGATACGGCTCGGATAAGCCGGACTTGCGATTCGGCCTCGAAATTGAAGATATTTCTGCGTTGGTCAAGGATACAGAGTTCAAGGTTTTTGCAGAAGCGGCCCGCGCCGGGAGTCTTGTGGCGGGAATTTGTGCTCCCCAGTGCGCCGGTTTTTCGCGCAAACAAATTGATACCTTGACCGAATGGGTGAAGGAGCGCGGTGCAACCGGTCTGGTCGCCATCAGAATCAAGGAAGGCGATTGGGATAGCTCGCTCAACAAGTTTTTCAGCGAAGCACAAAGAAAGGCGATCCTCGCTCAATTCAATGCTCAAGATGGTGACTTGCTTCTTTGCCTGGCTGACAAGACGGAAGTCGCACAATCCGTATTGGGCGACCTTCGGCTCGAGATGGCCAAACAGCTAAAACTGATCAAACCGGACCAATACCGGTTTGTTTGGGTTGTCGACTTTCCTCTATTCGAGTACAGTCAGGAAGAGAAACGGTATGTGGCAAGGCACCACCCGTTTACTTCCCCCAAGCTGGAAGACGTCGACTTAATAGGCTCCAATCCCGAAAAAGCCAAAGCAAGAGCCTATGACCTTGTGTTAAACGGGATGGAGCTGGCCGGCGGCAGCATTAGAATTTCCACGCCGGCAATCCAGAGTCAGATGTTCCGGGCCTTGGGCATAGACGATCAAGAAGCGCAAGAAAAATTCGGCTATCTGTTGGAAGCTTTGGCCTTTGGTGCGCCGCCCCACGGCGGCATTGCCTTCGGCTTCGACCGCATGGTGATGATTTTGGCCGGCTGCAGTTCTATTCGGGAAGTGATCGCCTTCCCCAAAACGGCAAGTGGGATGTCTTTGATGGACGGTGCTCCTTCCTACGTTCGCAGCGAGCAGTTGGATGAGCTGGGATTGGCGCTGCGGAATCAGCCTTAGCAAAGCAGTAGCGAGTCACCATGGTCACTCTAATTTCGCTAGAATGGGGTACCGAGCGGCGCGGTGCCTCCGACATGACAGAATCAAGCGGCAAGGGCGAGTACAGAATAGTAAAGAGCGATAGCAATACGTACAAAGAGAATCAAGCGAACGAATCCGTCAATTATGTAAAGAACTGCAAGACCTTACTCATGGATGGAAGCAATCTCTTTCCCAAGATCAGTTTGGGAAAGAGATTGTCCTTCACTCCTCAGTAAGTGAGGTGTCACAAAGAAATAATATTTTCCCTTGACAATTTAGCAATTTTTTCTTAAAATGCCGGTGCCTAAATAGAAATTTCCTGCAGCCTTAAAATACAAACGAAAAATCAATATGGCTCTGGGCGGCATGCTGATGGATTTTGGCTGCACGAGATTGATCGAGGCAGGAAGAACGGGATTTAACCAGCGCAATTTGCGTAATCAAAGTCAGAGTCTATGGAAGGAGGTGTAAAGCATGTTGAGATTAGCCAAGTCATTCGTCGCTTTATCTTTGATCGCTATGATGCTGTTGGCTCTTTTATTGGTTGGGTGCGGCGGCGGGCCCAATGAAAAGCAACTGCAAGCTCTTGAGGAGACGAAATCGGCTGCATTAGCTGCAGAATCAAAGAATGCCGACTGCAATTCCGAAAAGGCAAGTCTGCAAAAGCAATTGGCCGAGAAGCAACAAAAGTTACAGCAACTGAAACAAGAAAAAGTCGATGTCACCAACAGACTATCAGCCATGGGAAACTAGATGACATTGGATTTTGCTAATCCCCAAACCGTAGGAGGGAAGCTAATGAAATTCTTCAGCACAATGACTATCATGCTCGTTCTCTTGTTTACCTTCTCGCTCCTAGTGGGAGTTTCCTTTGGCCAAGAGAGCAAGAAGATGAGCATGGACGAATACAAGGCTCAGCTTCAAGACTGGCAGACGCGGGAGGCGAACGCCAAGAAGGCCGGGGAAGACTGTGGTACGGAGGTAGAAAAGCTAAAAGGCGATATTGCCACTGCTCAGGCGGATATCGATAAAGAGTGGAGCGACATCCTCGCCCTAATCGGAACAGATCAGGCCGGTGTCGATGCATTCAGGGTCAAACTCAACGAGCTAAATGCTCAAGTCGACGGTCTGCTGGCTTTGTCGCCGGAAGAGCTGTTCAAAAGACGAGATGAGATCAAAGCCGCCGAAGAAAAGTTGGCGGAGTATAAGAAGGACAAGATCTCTGTTCTAAACGAAATGCAAAACCTCATCGCGACCATAGAGGGCAAGATCACCCAGCTCAAGAATAAGCTGCCCAAGGCGGTTTATGACGAGTACACTGTGGTCGTGGGAGATTATCTGTGGAAGATTTCCGGCAAACCGGATATCTACAAAGATCCCATGCAGTGGATGCGGATCTACTCTTATAACAAAGAACAGATCAAGGACCCGGATCTGATTTATCCCAAGCAGATTTTCAAAATCCAGCGCGAGGTGGGTGCGGACGAATACTTGGTTGCAAAGGGCGACTATTTGGCAAAAATTGCCGGCAATGCTAATGTTCTCGCAGATCCCACCAAATGGACGAAGATTTACGAGAAGAATAAGGACATAATTGGCGAAAATCCCAACACGATTTTCCCTTATACCGTTTTGGTCATTCCAAGGAATTAGCATTCAGAATAGCGAAGGCAATCCCCGGCTATTGCTGATGTTTCTAATTCGTGTCTGAACGAAGACAGGCCCTCTTGTTGTTCCGAGAGAACGGAGCGAGTCGAGGAATCTGGTCGGCGCGGACAAAATCAAGCACAGCCAGATTTCTCATCCGCCGAGGCGGATTCGAATCACGACATGATGCACCTTGGAGCAATGACAATACACTGAGTTTTCGGTCAAGCAGCAATTAGATATCTGAATTGGCGGTACTGAGTAGGCAAGCGAAAATCTGCACGTCCGAAGAGCCTTGGCGTAGGCGGACGTACTCCGCAGACAAGGCGCCAATCAGGCTATCTAAAGGCAAAACGTGATATTATTTGAGAAATCGAACTGACGATTTGTTAAACTCTCGGTCTGATGTGGAGACTTTGGACCGGGAGTTTTTTATTCCGGTGAATTGATGTTACGAACTGATGTATCTGCTGGGAAACGGCTGGGTGCAAGGTGGTTTCTCTGCGGAAAGATGAAATATTAGGAAGCAAGAGTTGAGTTTTGAGCTCGAAAAAGATTGTTGAGAAAAAAATACCGCTTCGAGGGGTGGACCCGCTGGCCTTTTTAGGGGCCCAAGATGCAAATATCCGGGTATTGGAGGACCAGGTAGCCGCCAAAGTGCTCTCGCGCGGCAATGAGGTCATCATTCGCGGCGAGATGAAGGAGGTGGAGGCAGCCGCCCGAATTGTCACTGAGCTTGTTTTCATGCTGAGCCGCAACGGCACTCTAAACGAGGACGATATTCGTACCGTGTCCCGCTTATCGGCTCTTCCAAGTCAACAAAAGGAGGAGCCGCTTGATTTAGAGTCGGTCATTCTCTATGTGAAGTCGGGAGTGCTGAGGGCGCGCACGGAAGGACAAAAGCGGTACTGTGAGTCGGCGCGAAAAAATGATATTGTCTTTGCCATCGGCCCGGCTGGTACGGGAAAGACGTTTTTGGCAGTCGCCATGGCCGTGGCTCGGTTGCGGGACAAGGAAGTCGATAGAATCATTCTCTGTCGGCCTGCGGTGGAAGCCGGGGAAAGCTTGGGTTTTCTGCCGGGTGATCTTAGGGAAAAGGTCGACCCTTATCTAAGGCCGCTCTACGATGCACTTTATGACATGGTTCCGCTGGACAAATTGAAGCGACAATTGGAGAGCCACATCATCGAGATAGTCCCTCTGGCCTACATGCGAGGTCGGACGCTTAATAATAGCTTTGTCATCCTGGATGAAGCGCAAAACACCACTTCTCTGCAAATGAAAATGTTTCTGACCCGCCTGGGCGCCAATTCGCGCGCGATCATCACCGGCGACATCACCCAAATCGACCTGCCCAACAAGTCTGAATCCGGCTTGGTACAAATTCAAAGGGTCTTGCACGGTATCGACGGCATCGAATTCGTCTACCTGACGGAGCAAGATGTCGTGCGTCATCCGCTGGTGAAGAAAATAATCAAAGCGTATGAAAAATTCGGCGAGATCAGTAACGAGGGACAATAAAAAAGTGTAAAGAAGTGACAGTACGGAGTCGGTGCGATCGTGCAACCGAGATTGAGATACTTTATCCATAAGAAGGCCAATCAGGGGCTGGATAGGCTCGGCAACGGGAACGGGATGAGCTTCGGAGATTTTTTTCGTCGCCACTTTCTCGATCTGGCGGGAGTGCTTTTGTTCGCTGCCCTACTTGCTTTCCTGTTTCCTAAAGGAAAATCCTTTCAATTTGCGGATATTCGGGAGGGAACCGTATTCCCCGGACCGGAAATTATCGCTCCTTTTACCTTCGCCGTCAACAAGAGTCCCGACGAATATGCAGCCGACTTGAAAAGGGCCCGAGAAAGCGTTGCCCCGGTTTTCAAGAAAGATGAAACCATCGCGTCTGACCATGAAAAGTCCCTGCAGGCTTTTTTAAACCAGCTCTATGAGTTGTTCAAAGGTCCGGACATGAGGCGAGAAAAACTCGAGGGGCTGTTTCGCGCCAACGGAATCGTAATGGCTGAGGACGACATTAATTATTTGCTGCTCGGCGTCGAGGAAGGCCCCTCCGTCGGTAGCAAAAAGGAAAGTCTCGACGGTAATGGCTTGCGCCAACGAGCGGCTGAGCTGAGAAATCTCGGCAATATCATCACCCCTTTGCTTAAGGAGTTGTACTCGGTCGGGATCTTGAGCGTGGAGAAAAGCACCTTTCCCCCCACTTTGTCCAAGCTGTCCATTCGGCAAAACGGTCAAGAAATGATGGAGGACATAAACTACTACCGGGATATTGCAGAGACGCGGGACACGCTTCTGGAAAAGCTCCGCAGCAAACCCAGCTTGGACGAACAGTGGATAAAGATCGCCTATCAAATTGCCGCGCCGTTTTTGGTACCGGACGTCCTATTCCTTCGGGAGGAAACGGATGCAAGGATAGGCGAGGCCATCAGCAATGTCCCGCTGGCTAAGGGGCAAGTCTTAGCGGGCGAGCGTATTATCGATGCGCATGAGCGAGTGACCAAGTATCACGTGGAAAAGTTGAGCTCATTGGCCGCCGCCAAAGCGGAATTCGGCCAAACCCCGAACTTTTGGTCGCAGGCGAAACCGGAAGTCGGAAAATTCCTAATCTCGCTTTCCATTTTGAGCTTTATTTTACTTTTTTTGTGGTGGGAGCGCCGGAACGTCATCGACAGCCGCAAGCAGCTCTTGTTGATTGCCTTGATTATTCTCTTAATCGCGGTGCTCACATTTTTGGCCAATCAATTGGAGGTTTCCGCTTTTCTCGTTCCGGTGGCCATGGGAGGAATGATCATAACCATTTTTTTTGATCGCTACGTGGGTTTTCTCAGCGCCATCGCGTTGAGCCTCTTAGTAGGCGCGTTGCGGGGAAATGAGTACACCACCACCTTTGTGTCTCTATTTGTGAACTCTGTCGCCATTGCCACAGTGAGCCGGGTGAGAAAACGAAACTGGGTTTTGCGCTCCATCGTGGCCATCGTTTGCGCCTACTTTTTTGCCACGACGATCCAAGATTTTCTCAGTTATACGCCTTTCAGCGTCATGCTAAAAAATTGGGGCTACGGTCTTATTACCGGCTTTCTCACACCCACCATTGCCTACGGCCTAATTGTCATTCTCGAATTTGTGTTTGACTTGACAACGGACATGACGCTGTTGGAACTCTCTGATCTAAACCAACCGCTCTTGCGACAATTAGCAATGGAAGCGCCGGGAACCTATCATCATAGCATAGTGGTCGGAAATCTGGCGGAAGCCGCAGCAGAGGCCGTGGGAGGAAATCCACTATTAGCACGCGTGGGCGCCTACTATCATGACATCGGCAAAATCGAAAAGCCGGAATATTTTGTGGAAAACCAAACCAGGGGACGGAATCCTCAGGAGAAGCTGACCCCTACGATGAGTTCGCTCATATTGCTCAATCACGTACGCAAAGGTGCGGAGATGGCGCGGCTATACAATCTCCCCAAGGAAATCGAAGCCTTCATCTACGAGCATCATGGAACCAGCTTGATGACCTATTTCTTTCAAAAGGCCGTGGAGCAAAGTGAGGGCAAGGAGATTTCCGAGAATGAGTTTCGCTATCCGGGTCCCAAGCCCAAAAGCCGCGAAACCGCCATCGTCATGCTCGCGGATGCTATCGAGGCGGCTTCCCGGGCGCTGAAGGAACCTTCGCCCAGCCGCATCAAAGGCATTGTCGAGCAGCTTATTGACGAACGCTTCAAGAGCGGCGAGCTGGATGAATCCCCCTTGACTCTCCAAGACCTTTCCAAGATTGCGGAGGCATTTCAGAAAATATTGATCGGCATCTTTCATGCGCGCATCGAATATCCGGTCAGCAAAGAAAAGGAAAAATCTTCTTCAAAACGGGATGAAACATCGTGAGACGTTCGGCTCACCATGTGAATATCGAAAAAGCCGTCAGAGAAAAAATACCCGGCTCAGCCAAACTTCGATCTCTGGTCATGTGGATACTCGACTCGGAACGGCTCGAGAAAACCTGGGCGATCAACATCGTCTTGGTTGATGCCGATTTCATTGTCCGGCTTAATCAAGCTTATTTCTCAAAAGATTCTCCCACCGACGTTATATCCTTTAATCTTAGTGACGATGATGGCGACCATTGCGAGGGAGAAGTATACATTTGTATGGACAGTGCGAAATTGCAAGCGAAGGAATATCAGGTATCGCTGGAAAACGAAATTTTACGGCTGGTGGCGCACGGCGTGTATCATCTCTTAGGCTATGATGATGAGGAGGAATCAGCGCGATTGCGAATGTCGGAATTGGAGGACCGAGCTCTGAGCGCCATTCTTCACAACGATTGAATCACCTGCGGTCTTGCGCAAAGCCGTCACCGTGGGTTTTTGCCTGGGTAGGCGGAGCGTATACCGTAGCGGGCAAGGTTGCCACATACTTGCAAGCTGATGGAAGGCAAGAGGCATTGCCGCCATGCGGATTGCTCAATTTTTCGACCAGGTCTGTTCGTTTGAGCAGCCTTGAAAATTCGCTTGACAATATATCATATTTTTTATAAAATGGCCTACCTATAAATCGCTGACAGGTTTGGGAGATGCACCAATATGAGGAATTTTGCGATGACCGCCCTAAAATTCGATGTCCGGGACCTTTTTCGTGCTCCAAGATTAGCGCTAAGTCTCCAGCGTATGTGGATTCAATTGGTGGGGATGATAGTCGGCTTTGTCGGCTATCTGATTCTTACCTATTTGTCTTACCTTAGTGCCGGCGTGGGCATTGGCACAACCTGGGCCAGGTACGGTTTGCTTCCGTGTTTGTTCGCCGCTAATGAGGCGTTTCCTTGGTATGCGTGGCTGATCTACGCGGTCGCAGACTTGGTCATAGTCGCTGCCTTTCTGATTGCGAACACCGCCGTAGCGAGGGCTACTTACATGCAAGCGAAGGGGAATAACTTTTATAGCTGGCGCGAGGCTTATGCTTTTGCTTTTCGCAAGGTCACTTCCGTTCTCCTCACGCCTGTTTCTTTGGCAGTGCTAATCGGCCTCATGGTGCTTGGATCATTGGTCATCGGCCTGCTGGGGAGAATACCTTTCGTCGGTGAATTGGGCGTCAGCCTCTTTACGGTGTTTTGGTTTTTCGCAGCACTTCTAGTGGTTTTCTTTGCCGTGATTACGGTCATTTCCTTTCTTCTGGTGCCCAGCATTATCGCCACCACCGATGAAGACGCCTTTGAGGCTGTGTTTCAAAGTTTCTCAATTACCTGGAATCAACCCTGGCGGTTGGCTATTTATGAAGCGGTGACCATCGTTCTTGCCGTTGCATCGATGGGAATTTTCGCATACGCCGTCAAGGCTTCTGTGATGGTAATGAACAAGCTCTTTGGCGCTTTTATGGGGGCCGACTATATCAATCTGGCCAATAACGGGCAGGCGATGCTGCAAAGCTGGCTGTTGATGGGTCAGAACATCGTCGAGGGCATTTACCGCACCCTTACGCCGAGGATCTATTTCGCCCGGGACTTTATCATGATTCCGACAAGTGAGCTCCCGGTAACAGTGGTCATTTCTTCTTACCTATTTGCCCTCAGCATGCTGTTCATCGCCGGCTGGGTTGTGTCCTATGGCTTGTCGACCTTTACGGTGGGCAATATGCTTCTCTATTTGGCCTTGCGGAAGAAGAAAGATGGCGAAAACCTGTTAGAGAGAAAGGACAAAGAAGAGGAGCAAGAGGAGGAATCGGAGAAAAAGCCGGAGGAGGATTCCAAGCTTGAGAAACAGGAGGACACTGGTCAGAAAGAAGAACCCACGACTCCTGACGAAACCGAAAATAAAGGTTGATATATTTTATGTGAACCTAATTTAGGCCGGCGAAGCGCGTCATAGTGCTCGTCGGCTTTTTTTGTAAAAAAAAATGCATAGATGACGACGAAAGTTTGCGCAGAATGACCGTGAAGGAGGTATATTGGTATGCAGTTCGGAGTTGTCAAAAAGTGGGATTCGCTCAAAGGTTTTGGCTTCATCGAGACAGATTCCGGCGATGATCTGTTTGTTCATTCAAGCGATTTGGACGTCACCTTGGCAGCAAAGCAAATGCGCGAAGGTCTTCGGGTCCGATTCGATGTAAAGAGCGATATGAAAGGCGACAAAGCCGTCCACGTACGGAAAGCTTGAGAGAAGGCCGACGCAGGTGCGCGGCAGCGAAGAGTGAAACAAATATTGGATGTGATGGATGGAAGTATGGCGTTAGAAAATGTATATATCAAAGTCAAAGAGCAACAAGTGGGCCCCTACAACTCGCAAGAGCTTAGAAGGTTAGCCGCCGCTGGAGAATTCAGCCAGAATGATCTGGTCTACCACGAGGGTAGCGAGGAATGGGTGAAGGCCGGCCATTTGCCGGATCTCAAGAAGGTCTTTGCCGCTCCTGCACCTGAAGAGCGACAAAAGACGGTTTACGCCGTGGGCGGCGGGAAAGGCGGCGTCGGCAAAACTGTTCTGACGGCCTCGCTGGGAATCGGCTTGGCGTCTCTGGACAATCAAGTTGTCATCGTGGACGCCGATTTAGGCGGCGCAAACCTGCACACCTGCATGGGGATATTGGAACCAAAGCTCACATTCTACCACTTCTATACGCTCCAGTGCGATAGCCTCGAGGACATCATGCTGGAAACGCCGGTGAGTAATCTAAAACTCATCAGTGGTGCTTGTGGAACTTTGGGTTTGGCAAATCCACGCTACTCGCAAAAACTTCGCTTCATAAACGAGTTGCGGCGCATCAACGCTGATTTTATCCTGCTTGATTTGGGAGCCGGCTCCTCCTATAATGTCATCGATTTCTTCCTGGCCGCAGACAAGGGAATTGTGGTCACGACCCCCGAGCCTATGGCCATTCAGGAGGCATTCAATTTCATCAAAATTTCCTTGTTTCGCCGGCTGCAGCGGACTTTTAAAAACCATCCGGATGTCTTGGCCGTTTTCGAGAAGGACAGTCCCGCTCAGGCTGGCAGATTGGCCAACACGATGGCGGCAATGTTAGCCGAGGTGAATGCCATCGATCGCGACGCAGGCGCCAAAGTAGAGCAGATTCTAAGCGGCTTCCGGCCTCAACTCATATTGAATATGGTACACTCCTCGGCAGAGGTCAAGGAAGGCGATGCCCTGAGAATCGCTGCCCAAGAGCTGCTGTCCATAGGCGTCGATTATTTGGGCTATATCGAGTATGACCCCAGCGTGCGCAAGGCGATCAAGGAATTGCGACCTTTTGTGATCGACGATCCGAAATCAAGGGCTTCGCAAAACTTGGCCAAGCTCATATCTGTCGGTTTACTTGGCAAATCTGGATGGAGTGGTTTCAAGGAGAAAAGGAAGGTCAGTCGCCAAATTACTGCCGCTGCCGCTGAATACCCTGTGAACGGCCGCAAGGAGAGCGAAACGATTTGTTCTGTTCGTTGTTTCTATTGGGACGACTGTGAGTACATGAACGGAGGCTATCCTTGTCCGGTGCGGAACTTTGATCCCATCTTTCGCCAATAGAGCACGCAGGGCGTTCTATTCGCCTGACCGTGGAGAGCAACGAGCGCGCTGGCTCCGTCTGCCGAGAGAATTTCTTGGACCATCAGCGAAACGGTGGCGATAAATATCTCTTGGTCATTTGTTCTATTTTGCTTATTTTTTAAAGGTGAGCTTTCCGGTTCACCTTTTGTTTTGCTACACGGCTCTGTTCAGACGACGCATTACCTTTGCAAGCACATGAATCAGTCTTACAGCACTGAATTCCGTCTTCCATTTTTGCAGAAAATTTCGCGCAAGGTCCACCCGGTGCAAGTGGTGGCGTTGAGCTTCGCTCTTCTGATTCTTATCGGTTCGCTGCTGCTGCTCCTGCCCATCAGCCATCGCCAGTCGACACGCTACATAGACGCACTTTTTACTGCAACGTCCGCCACCTGTGTGACGGGTTTGACGGTGGTTGATACGGGCACTCATTTTACCTTTTTCGGACAGCTCGTGATTCTCGTGCTCATACAAGCCGGCGGTCTGGGAATTATGACGTTTTCCGCTTTGTTCGCTCAGATCGTGGCCGGTCGGCTTTCCATCCGCGGACGCGATTTGATCGAAAGCACTTTCGGTGTTGGGAACGTGCCAAAATTGGGAAATTTCCTGCTCGGCATTGTCTTGAGCACCCTGATAATAGAAACAATCGGCGCCTCAGTTTTGACGGTTCGATTCATGGACGAATATCCCGCGGGCTACGCCATCTATTTAGGCATTTTTCACTCCATATCTGCCTTCTGCAATGCAGGATTCTCCTTGTTTCCCAAGAATCTGGAGTCTTATGTCAGTGACCTCACCGTGACGACCACCATCATGTTCCTCATCGTGGCGGGTGGAATTGGTTTTTGGGTGCTATTCGATTTGCGCAATCTGGTGCGAAAAAACATCAATCATCATTCTCTTACTCTCCATAGCAAAATCGTTTTGATGTGCACGGCCATGCTTATACTCGTCGGCATAGCCGGATTGTTGTTTTTCGAGTGGCAGAATTCCTTCAAGAACCTCACCATCGGCGGAAAGGTATTAGCGGCTGTCTTCCACTCCATCACGCCGCGGACTGCCGGCTTTAACATCGTAAATGTCGGAACCATGACCAATGCCTCGCTTCTATTAGTGATGCTGCTCATGTTCGTAGGCGCCTCACCGGGTTCCACCGGCGGCGGCATTAAGACCACCACGTTTGGTGTCTTGCTGGCAATGATTTTTGCCCGACTGCGAGACCGGAAGCAGGTTCAGGTCTTTGACCGTGGTGTACCCGAGCAAATAGTCTCAAAAGCCATCGGTATCGCTTTCTTCTGGCTGGTTGTCGTTGCCACGGTTACCATGCTTTTACTCATTACCGAGCATCCGGGGGGAGAGTGGGAAATAGGTCACTCGCTGTTTCTGGATGTCTCGTTTGAAGCTTTTTCAGCCATTGGCACCGTCGGCCTGAGCACCGGTCTCACTCCGCTTTTGTCCGATTCAGGCAAAGTATTCATCCTGCTGCTGATGTACCTTGGTAGAGTAGGGCCGGTGACGTTAGCCTTAGCGATGTCGTTTCAGCGTCCTTTAAATGTCAGGCTTGCAGAAGAGGAGCTTTGGGTCGGATAGTTGAACAGCCCACAGGTTGTTTCATGACTCGTTGAACGTATCTGATGAACGGATTTGCCTATGAGATCGTTTGCAATAATCGGCTTGAGCAGCTTTGGTCATTACCTGGCCAAATATCTGTCTGACTATGGCCATCGGGTGATGGCTATCGATATCAGTGAAGAGAAGATAGAGAAAGTCAAATCTTTTGTCGATCGTGCCCTGATCGCCGATGCCACGGACAAACAGACCCTTGCCGGAATCGGACTCGACGAATTGGACGTGGTGGTGGTAAGTCTGGGGGAGCGAATCGATGCCAGCATTTTGGTAACCTTGTATCTCCGTGAGCTGAAAGTAAAGCAAATTGTCGCCAAAGCGCTCACTGAAGATCACGGCAAGATTTTGGACATCATTGGTGCAACCCGAGTGGTGTTCCCGGAACGTGACGAAGCCTATCGTTTGGCCAGAACCATCGAAAGCGACTATGTTCTGGACAGCATCACCTTGGGCCAAGGCATCAGCATCATCGAGATTGCGCCGCCGCAAGATTTTGTCGGCCGCACTTTGGGTGAACTGGATTTGCGGAACAATTATGACGTGCTGGTCTTGGTGGTCAAAGAAATCATCCCCGACAACGTGGTTATGATTCCAAAGGCGGATTATTTGATCAAGGACAGCGATATTCTTTTGCTTTTGGGAAAAGACGAGGACCTGGAAAAAATCAAAAGGATGCGCTGATTTGCCGCGCAAGCCGAGCCGGGAGGTCTGCCCTGTTGGCGCAAGTCTTCAACGCTGCCGGCAAAAAAATCCCTTTGCAGAACAGGAAAGGATTAAGCTATTCGTCAAATCGGTTATTATTTTCGGTGCGGTTCTTTGAGGAACGACTGACCTGCTTTGTTGCAGACCGACTGAGATGAACGGTAGAATACTAAGGAGCAAGATATGCCTGTGCATTACATTCGCATTGTGCGGGAGATGACGGATACCGGAGGCATTACACGAATCGGCTCGCCATCTTTCTGTTATACCGACATAGAAGGTCCCGAGGCCGCGGTTTGGGAGCCCGATACGGATATTTTTGAAAGTGAGGACGAGGTTTTTATCAGAGTTGATCTCGGCGGGGTTAGCCGTGATGACGTGCTCATCAGGCTTAAGAACGGAAAACTCTGTATCTCAGGGGCGCGTAGAGAGAACCGTCCCAATACGCATTTGCATTTTCATCAATTGGAATTGAGCTATGGACCGTTCGAGAAGGTCATCTCTATTCCCGCCGACATTGAGCATAACGACGTTTCCGCTCATCTCAATGAGGGGCTTTTGGAAATCATTATCTCCAAGAAAGGGAAGGTGGTGGAGATTCCTATCGCCGACGAGATTATCCCCCAAACTTCCTAGTTCTCTTTTTCACTTTGTTCGAGTTCTGCATAACAAGCGGCCGCGGGAAATGTTTTAAAGGAGCAAGAAGACATGGGTTTGACGCTGAGCATAGAATCCGAAGAAATGCAAAGCAAGATACCGGGACAACTGCCGATTTTGCCGTTGCGCGACACGGTGGTTTTCCCGAACATTGTTACCCCTTTAGTTGTCGCCAGGGAGAAAAGCGTTCGCCTCATCAACGATGTCATCGCGGGAAGCCGAGTTTTGGGGTTGGTGGCGCAAACCAAACCGGAAGTCGAAGATCCCGGCCCCAGTGACATTTTCAAGCATGGGACGGCTGCGATTATTTTGCGCATGCTCAAGTTCCCTGATGCTTCTTTGCGGATTTTGGTGCAAGGACTCTCACGCATCCTCATTTGCGAGATTGAAGCCGAATCGCCCTATTTGATTGCCAAAGTCGAAACTCTTGAAGAGAAATTCTCCGAGTCCACAGAACTGGAAGCCCTGAAGAGAAACGTGGCCATTCAATTCCAAAAGATCGTTTCGCTGGTTCCGCAGCTTCCCGACGAGTTGCAGGTCGTAGTGGCAAACACCAATCATCCGGGGAAGCTGGCAGATTTGGTGGCGTCCAATTTGAATCTATCGATCGAAGAGAAGCAAAAGCTTCTCGAAGCAGTGGACATCAAGGCGCGGCTAAAACAGCTGACGGTCTTTGTCAATCGTGAGCTGGAAGTGCTGGAGATGGGCTCGAAAATTCAGGATAAGGTTCAGACCGAGTTAGGCAAGAACCAACGAGAGTATTTTTTGCGCGAACAACTTAAGGCCATTCAGAAAGAGCTGGGCATGGGGGACGAGCGGTCCGTTGAAATCGAAGAGTTGCGCGGCAAGATCAAAGAAGCCAAAATGTCGGAGGAGGCGGAGAAGGAGGCTTTGCGCGAGCTGGATCGACTCGCCAAGATGCAACCGGGCGCTGCCGAATATACCGTTGCGCGCACTTATATCGATTGGATGATTTCCTTGCCCTGGGCAAAATCCACTGAGGATAACCTTGACATCGAACAGGCGCAGAAAGTCCTCAATGAGGATCATTATGATTTGGAAAAGGTCAAGGACCGGATTTTGGAGTATCTCGCGGTGCGAAAGTTGAAATCCGATACCAAAGGACCGATTCTCTGTTTTGTCGGCCCGCCGGGAGTCGGTAAGACTTCTTTGGGTCGTTCCATTGCGCGAGCCATGGGCCGACAATTCGTTCGCATTTCCTTGGGCGGAGTGCATGACGAGGCGGAGATTCGCGGTCATCGCAGGACTTATATCGGAGCATTACCGGGCCGGATTCTACAGGGCATTAAAAACGCTGGCAGCAACAATCCCATTTTTATGCTCGATGAGGTGGACAAGATCGGCATGGATTTTCGCGGCGACCCTTCCTCTGCCTTGTTGGAAGTCCTCGACCCGCAGCAGAACTTTTCCTTTTCCGACCACTATTTAGACGTCCCCTTCGATCTATCAAAGGTCATGTTCATTACCACTGCGAACGTGCTCGATACGATTCCGTCGGCCCTGCGCGACCGGCTGGAAGTGTTGGAATTGCCTGGCTACATCGACCAGGAAAAGGAGCAGATCGCTTTCAAGTACCTCATTCCGAGACAACTGGACGAGAATGGGCTAAAGCGCAAAAACGTGACTTTCACCCGGCAAGCCGTACGTAAGATGATTCGGGATTACACGCGTGAAGCAGGTGTGCGCAATTTGGAAAGGCAGATTGCCGCCGTGTGCCGGAAGGTGGCAAAGCAGGTCGCCACCGGCAAAACTGAAAAGCGCAACATCGCTCCGGAAGATCTGGCGGAAATGTTAGGTCCCATAAAATATTACTCCGAGGTTGCGGAACGAACCAGTGAGCCGGGCGTTGCCACCGGCCTTGCCTGGACGCCGACCGGCGGAGACATCTTGTTCATCGAAGCCACGCAAATGAGCGGTAACAAAGGCCTCATTCTCACCGGCCAGTTGGGAGAGGTGATGAAAGAATCTGCCCAAGCCGCTCTTTCCTACATTCGGGCGCACGCCGAGGATTTAGGCATCAAGCCCACGTTCTTTGAAAAAAAAGACATTCACATTCACATTCCCGCTGGCGCCATTCCCAAAGATGGCCCGTCGGCCGGCGTAACGCTGGCTACGGCTATGGTTTCTTTGTTGACGAAACGGCCGGTGCGAAACGATATCGCTATGACCGGAGAAGTGACGCTGCGCGGCAAGGTGCTGCCGGTTGGCGGCATCAAAGAGAAAATGCTGGCTGCCCGCCGGGCGGGCTTGAACAAGGTCATTCTGCCGGCCAAAAACAAGGATGATCTGGAAGAGATCCCCGCTCACGTCAAAAAGAACATGCAGTTTTTCTTTGCCGAAAGGCTCGAAGACGTGCTCGCCTTGGCCATACGGAATCGGAAAACAGCATTGAAAGAAAAAACCGCATCCAAAGCTTGACCATCCCCACGCGATGGTTGCCTGAGACATTCATATTTTATTGCCAGTGATCGGTTCGTTCTTAGGATTTAGGGAAAAGAAGGATTGATGCCTTTCGCTTACGAGACATATAACGAGCTTTATGCCAAGCTGAGCGCCATTCAACAAGAACACATTCTAAGGTTTTGGACTGAGATCGACTCGCAACAGCGACAAGTCATGGCAGCGCAAATCGAGGGATTGGATTTCGATCTTGTTGACAAATTCGTACGGTTGATTGTTTCCGATGGCGGTTCTGGCCACTACCAACCAGGGACCTTAGAACCCGTACACGTCGTAACCCAACCGAAAAACGAGGCTGAAAGGTCTCAACTCGTAGAAGCCAAAAACATTGGTGAAGATGCCTTGCGCAAAGGTCAGGTTGGGGTGATTTTGGTTGCCGGCGGCCAAGGCACCCGACTGAATTTTGACGCTCCCAAAGGAACCTTCCCGGTTGGCCCGGTAAGCGGACGCAGCCTGTTTCAATACCACACGGAAAAGGTCCTGGCGCTGGAACGGCGATATGGGTGCGCCATTCCTTTTCATATCATGACCAGCGAGGCAACCCACGAGGAAACGCTCGCTTACTTTGACCGGAACGAATACTTTGGCAAGGACGAGAGCAGTTTCGTTTTTTTTCGTCAAGGAGCGTTACCGGCTTTTGATGCTCAGGGGAAGATGCTGCTGTCGGAAAAATGGCAAGTGAGCATGTCTCCGGATGGCCACGGTGGGTTGTTGAAAGCGTTGGCAAAGAATCATCTGCTGCAAGACATGCAGCAAAAAGGGGTGGAGACATTGTTCTATTTTCAGGTGGACAACGTGCTGATCAAAATCGCCGATCCCGTCTTCATAGGATTTCATCTGCTGCAGCAAGCAGAAATGTCCGCCAAGACGGTTTACAAACGCGACCCTGATGAAAAGATTGGTCACATCGGCAAGATCGATGGCCGGTACGCTGTCGTCGAATACACTGAGCTTTCGGAGGCGGAAAAGAATGCCCGCAACGCGGATGGACGGCTCAAGTTTGGTCAGGGTAGTATCGCCATCCATGCGTTCAGCCGGGCCTTTTTACAGCGTCTGGCAGATGAAAATGTCGAGCTGCCCTACCATCTCGCCCACAAGAAAATCCCCTTTGTGAATGATCGCGGCCAACTGGTAAATCCGCTGCGCCCGAACGGCTTCAAGTTTGAACAGTTTATTTTCGATGCTCTGCCTTTGGCGCACAGGGTGATGGTTATGGAGACGACGCGCAGTGAGGAATTCGCCCCTATCAAAGATTCGGATGGTGAGGACTCGCCGAAAACGGCTCGACAAGCTTTATCCGATCTCTTTGGCAAGTGGCTGGAGCATTGCGGCCATGCCATTAGGCGCGGGAGCGACGGTCATGTAGTCAACAAGATTGAGATCAGTCCGCTCTTCGCCCTCGACGAAAAGGAACTTGGCAAGAGACTGGCAAGGGATTTTGCTCCCGATGGTGACATCTTATTGGCTGAGCCTAACAAATCCAGCATGCCGGCCAACTCCCTATGAGTGACCCCAGCGAAAATAAGGCGCTATTCCCGCCCACAAAGAAGCGCGGCTTTTGGCGTAGGCTGCTGCGATTCTTCCTCTTTGCTGCCCTGGTTTTCATTCTGCTCATCACAGTGGCTGCCCTCGTGTTGCGGATTTCCTTCCCGCCGGAAAAGCTTCGCGCCATGGCTACGCGAGCCACTGAAGAGCAGTTCAAGCGAAGACTGCACGTCGGTCCGGTACATCTCAATCCGTTTCGCGGTTTTGAGTTTTCCGACATTCGGCTTTTGCCATTGGCCGACTCGGTGGATCAGGATGACATGTTTCCTGTTCGCCTGGGGACCGTCAAAAAGCTAATTTTGAAATACAGCTTTTCCGAACTGCTGCACAAGAGGATTCGAATAAACGAAATCATCGTCGATTCGCCGACGTTGGAGTATTTCGTGGACCTTTCGACTCCCAGCACCTTGAGGGTGCCCGACATGCCGCTCTTGGTGAATCTCGATTTGCTCAGACTTAAGAATGTGCAATTCAAAATCATTGCCGCCGATTCCACCGTAGAGCAAAAGGTTTTCGTCGGAAGATTGGAGTTTTTGCTTGCTGATCTCAAATTGCCGAAAGGGAAAATTGTCAGGCAGGGCGATCAGGTTTCCGGAGACTTTCAGCTAACCTGCCCCGAAACCGATTTCTCATTTGCGCAAAGGTCCAAGCTTCCGGGGGATAGCAGCTCGATTTTTGCAAAGGCCAAGCTCGATTTGCTCACAGACGTTTCCGTGCACGGATTCAAAGACATCCGCCTGCATTTCCGCTTGGCTCTGGACCGGCTCAGTTTCTCCATGCTCGGAAACTCACTGCCATCGCCGACGCAAATCCCTGTGCCCTTGGAGCTTGATTTGGTAAGCACGGCCAACATGGATCAAGACAGTATCCACATAGAGCGTTTCGCTTGGCGGGTGAATCATCAAGATTGGATCGATATCGCCGGCTCTATCTGCGGCATCCTATCCAGACCGCGATTTTCCTTGACCGTGCAAGAAAGCGCCGTCTCCATCAAGCAGGTGTTAGAATTGGCCCGCCCCTTCATGCCGGACTCTGTGCTGCGTACCATTCACCTTGTAAACGATCAGGCTGCTTTTTCCATGAAAGGCTCCTCGGTTTATGGTATCCTGCCGAAAACGGGTCAAGCCGGCGATCTCCAGTTTTTGGCACGGGCGACTTTGCAGGATTTTGGCTTGGGTTACCAAGACGATGCCATCAAGCTGAAGGATTTGAACATTCATGCCGATCTTGCCGGAGCCATTGACTCAACGGGCTTGGCAGGACTCAAGGCTGATTTGGCGGCAAAGTATCGCTTCTTTTCCGCCTTGCTTCCGGATAGCTCACAATTCTACACCGATGCAGGATTTTTGCGCGCAAGTACGCGGCTCAATGAGAGCCTGCTGCCGGTAGCGGCGGCATGTTCGCTATCCGTCGCCAATATTTTGGGAGCCGACCTGAGCGGAAAACTGACGTTGGCGGGAACAAATAGCATACACAGCTTGCGTGGAAAAGGTTATTTGCAGTTGACGAACATGCATCTGGACAGCCTGCCCAACTCCACCGTTCATGCACAGATCGGCGCCCATTTGCATGTCGACGTCAATACTCTCGATAAAATCAGCGCTGACCTGAGCGTCGAAACCGATTCGTTGGTGATGGGTCAAGGCGAAGAACGGCTTTCGTTAGCTCCCTTACGGTTCTTAGCCCGTCTCAGCGGCCGGGCGGACACGAGCCTGCAAAACATCTATCTCGACTCTCTGACGCTGCTGCTGAATAATTTAGTTCAGGGATTTGCACACGGAGAGATTGCGGATTACGGCAAAAAATTCTCCTTCAAAATCCCTAACCTCCAGCTCAGCCATCAAGCGGTGCTGAATTACCTACCAGAACGGCTGAAGGAGAGGATGGAGGAGATGACGGTCTCCGGGTTCACTCGCTTGACCGCGCGGGCCGAGGGAAATGCTGCCGGGGCTACGCCTGAATACTCTCTGAATGCGCACATTTTCACTGATCAAACCAACCTGAGCTACCCGGAGCAATTCCTGTCCATTCAGGGTATTCGCGCAGACATTTCCGCCAACGTGAACTCTGAGACCGGAACGTTGACGGAAATGAGCCTCCAGATCGATAGCTTACGCTATGACAGCGCAACGCCAATGCTGTTGGCCAATAACGAAATTCGTCTGACACTGACATCTAAGGACTTTACTTCGCTGCATGTTCTCGACGGCAAGCTCAATTTGCCGCACTTCAAAATCGCCGGCGACTTTTCGGCTCGCGTCGATGAATTGTCCGTCAACCCTCACACCATCCTGCAAATGAACTTGCGCCAATCGGCAGAAGACACGCTCACGCTGCTGCCGGGTATCAAGCTGCGTGGGATGAGTGAAGCGGCTTTTGCCATTGAGGCGGATACTGCATTGGTAGACATTAGCGCTCATATCAAGACCAAGGATTTGAGCATTTTTATGCCGAACGATATGCGGGTGAGGAACATTCGTGCAGACGTGCATTTGCATCAGCAATTCGATCTGCTTCACGCCAAGCTGCTTGGCAGTGAGCAAAACCGAATTCTTACGCCGACCGACGGTTCTATCGATTACCTCATCTATCGATCTTACTATCGAAACAGCCTGCCGAATCTCTCCAGTGTCACCATCGACAGAATCGAGGCGGCCGGTTACGTGCTGGACAATCTACGTTTGGAGTTTTATCTGGGCGAAGGCCGTTTGGAAGTCCCCTCCTTGATGGCCGACGTCTACAGCGGTAACATCGGCGGACGGATGTCATTAGATTTGACCGCCGGAGAATTGGCCGCCGCGACGTACAAAATTTCCAGCCACTTTTCCGGCATCAACTCGGATTTACTGCTGCCGCAGACGGTGAGCAAAGGAAAGCAAGGGATCATCAATGCCAACATGGAGCTTTCCGGGAGAGGCTTGGACCCGGAGCAGCCCATGGATTTGACCGGGCATTTTTATATCACTGAAATCGGCCCGAAGGTAGCCGATAATCTGCTGAGATCTTTGGACCCGCAAGGGACCGATGCCGGAATTCGCTCGACTCGGCTGCTGATCAACCGCGGTTTCAAGCCCAAACTGATGACTTTTGAAATTCGCCACGGCTATTTTTATCCGACCATTTTGTTTGCGCAACCATGGTATTTCCCGGTTCGATTAAGCGGTGGCAAAATTGAATTGTCCCGTATTCCCATCGCTTTTGTTATTCAAACGGCCATGCAACCGGTGACAGGAGGATGAGGATGGAGAGAACTGTTTTCAATTTGGGATGGTGGGCTATTGACCGACAAAACTGTTTCAAAGTGGCAGAAGCGTGAAGGGGAGAAGCGCTTTAATAGAAGAGCAGATTTGCACCAGACCTTCGAGGAGCTGCAAGGCTTTCTCATTGTCGCACTAAAGGCATAGATGGTTGGAGAAACCGCCCAGAAAGCGAGTCATCTAGACAGCCAAGACGCGTCGGAGAAAAGGGCGGAGAAAAGTGATCCATCAAACAGGGCAACGGACAAAGGAATGGAATATAACTGCAGACGAAGGCAGAAGAGACAAATCGGTGGTCTTAAAAGACTGCAAATGTATCGCAGAGGTTGATTTTCCCCGAATCCATCCGGTTTTACACTGAGAAGCTTGGCTTGCAGCTTCTCTTCCGCAGTTTCGATGATGTGGAGAAAGAAGAATTTGCTTTTCTGGCATTGGAGGACGTCAGTTTGGAGTTGATCCGCTTGTTGGGCGAGAACACTTTCAAAAAGCCTGAAATCAAGCCGCCGTTCTGCCCACACCTAGCCTTGGCCACTAACGATATGACCAAGACGCTTACGATGATCCGAGAGAAACATTTGCCGGTGGTGAAAGGTCCGCTGGAAATAAAAGGCGTGGCTCGCTGGATTTACATCAACGATCCGGACAATAACATCATTGAGTACATTCGATGGATCGATAACTCGGCACGTCCCGTTTGAAAGAACGGAAGGATCACGTCTACTGCCGAAGGGACGGTGTTGCGAAGCAAAGGTTTTCTCATAAATCTACTGGAGGTTGAAAATGTCAAATCAAAAATTAATTTTGCTGCTTTTTCTCGGATTGTTGTCGGCTGTCGCTTGCAGCGTGAAGGCGCCGGAGCTGACGGTGACCGGGGAAAAGACGGCGCTGGAAAATCAAATCCTGGGCACTTATCAGCAAATCGAGAGCGATTCCTATGTCATCGCTTCGACGCGAGCCATAGGAAACTCGGCCTCCAACACTGCCGCAGTCTCGGATCAGAAGCAGCAAGTTCTGGATGCCGTGCAAAACCGCAAATTCAACAAGGATGATATCGACGAATTAAAACGAGACAAAGTGGTGGGTGAGAACAACCAAGGCTTTCTGGAAATTCTTCCATTGGATCGCTACCAACACGATTTGGAATACAAAGCTCTGGTCGATCGGTTGGTCGCCGAGGAAAATCGTGATCGTCAGGTCATCTATGAGCGGGTGCTCGCGGTCAATGAATCTGCTTCCGAGGCCGGCCAAAGCAAAGTTTCGGAGATATTCGCCAAGCTGAACTTTGACAACAGTGAGCCGGGGACCATGGTGCAAACGGCCGAGGGCAAGTGGGTGGAAAAAACCAAGTAGGGGCGTCGCGGTTGTGTGTCTGCTTGGAAACCAGATCCAAATTTGCGACAGAAAAGGTGAGCTTGAGTCATTTGAATTGAGGGAAAAAACATAACACGCACGAGATCCACATTGACCGTGGTGCTGCTGCTTGGAGCGGTGGCAACTTTGCCGGGCAAGACGACCGTGGCCGATTCCGCCGTCAGCTTATTTGAATACTATCAGATCACCACGCATCCCGACATAGATTTGTCCCCGCGCGTTTCGCCGGACGGCAAGTGGATTGCCTATGTATCTCGCCAAACCTACAATTTCGATATTTGGCTACGCAGCACCAAGGGCGGTCGCTCGACTCAGGTCACTTTCCACAAAGCGGACGACTATTATCCTGCCTGGTATCCGAACAGCAAGGCCATCGTCTTTGTCTCACAGCGCAGCGATGCAGCCGGGGATATATGGCGTTTACGGTTGCGCGAAGTTGAAGGACAGCTCTTACCCAAAGGAGAAGCAGAGCGCATTACCGATCACCTTGGCTTCGACGGCTACCCGACCGTTTCCCCGGACGGCAAGAAAATTGCCTGGGTTTCGGATCGCACGGGGCGGGAAGAAATATGGTTCCATAATGACAACACCGGCAAAACCAGCCAGCTCACCTTCCTCGGCGGCACTCATCCTGCCTGGAGTTCCAATCTTCAGCTTATTGCCTTTACATCTTTCCGAGGAGGAAACGACAACAATGGCGACATTTGGCTCATCAACCTCAAAGGTGCAAAACCCATGGCGGCGCAGGACTCGATCTACTGGGACCGGAGAGAACCCCCGCTTTATCGGGTGACCGAAGGATCAGCTCTGGACGGCTTTCCAAGCTGGTCGCCAGATGCTCAGAAAATCGTTTTCTTGCGCAATTCAATCGACACCAACGGCGATAGCCTTGTCACTCCGGCGGACAATGGAGCTGTTTGGAGCGCTGAGGTTCTGCCGGCTCCCCGGGATACGAGCTATACAAATGATCCCAAGTTGGAAATTCTCGATTCCTCGTTCAATCTGCGGATGATTCGCTACGCCATGCCGCTGACTTCGGGTGCTGAAAAGACGATGCAGCCCTGGGCGGGAGCGGATCAGCATGTTTATTTTACCTCCGATCGCGGCAAAAACTTGGACATCTGGTCACTTCCCAGCGATGGCCATATTCCGCATTTGGCCCAAGCGGAGGCCCAGTTGCACCTTGCCGATCAAGCCTACCCGTTGCCCGCGCGAATGACGCGCCAAACTTTGGGCCCCCTTTTCCTTAATTGGGATCCGCTCACTTTGAGTGATGCGGAGCGAACCAATCTATGGGATCGCGCCTTGGCTTACCAGCGCGTCCTCGATTTTCATGAGGCCGGCTCGCCCTTCCAAGCCTCGGCGCTCTATCAGATCGGCATCTGCTATAAGCTGTTGGGTTATCCGAAACTCGCTAAATACTACTTTGATCTCCTGCTGCGCAGCTTTCCGCAGCAGCGCGAGGTAAACGCCTACGCGGAAATGGCGTCGCTTGGTCTGCAAGTCAGCAAAGCTACGCCTCCTGCCGACAAAATAAGGCTGTTGAAGACGGCTCTGGAAGGAATCGTCAAGCGCTATTTCGATCAAGCTCAGCCCGCCGCAGCCGGACAAATCGCCATGGGCGATTTATATTTCGACGCCGGCAACGATACACGCGCTTTCTCAGAATATACCAAGGTGCTGAAAACCTTTCCCACGCAGCGAGATGCCTGCGCCGAAAGCCAGCTCAAAATCGGCGACGTCTTTCAGCGTTTTGCCGACCAGGCAGAAGTGGTTGCAGCGTACCTCGAAGTCGTGCAAAAATACCCCGATCAACGCCAGTGGATGGTTCCCGCCCGCAATCGGATTCTCGATCTGTTGACGAAGGGGGTGACGGATCAAGATCAGTTGATTTCCCGCTATCGCGAAATCGTCGGACAGAACATGAGCTTTGCTCTTTTAGCGGCCGCCGGTCAGCACAGGATTGGTGAGCTGCTTTTCGGAATGGGTGATTTCCGCACAGCATTGCAGGAGTTTGAGGCAGTGGTGTCCCTCTTCCCACGCTTGACGGATGAAGTTTTTGCCGCCCAGATGGCCAAATCCAGATGCCTCCTGCGCCTGGGCGAAAGCTCGCAAGCTTTCGCCGTGCTGGAAAAGATGGTGCAAGATTACAAATCCGCTCGATCCGACTTGTCTCGACAGGCGTGGGACGAGTTGCTGCGGGTTTTGATTTACTCCGGTGACGCGCTCAAATCCCAACAAGACTATGAACTGGCTCTAGTACGATATAGCCGCGCCAAGGGGATGGACATCCGCAGCGTCGAAGCCCACCGCGGCTATATCGAATGCTTGTACTATATGCGGCACATTGATCAGGCGGTTGCGGAGTACGAACAATTGGCCAGGCGGCATCCACAAAATAATATTATCGTCTATTCTTTGGGTTTGGCCTATTCCTACAAGGGAACAGAGCGAGCAGAGCTTTTTGGCGATCCAGACGGCTTGGATCCCGCCTACTTGAATCGCTCCAGCGCCACCATTGCTCGGGCGCTTTCCTACGACTATACTTTGGTCCAAGCCTACCTGACCATCAGCTATAACTACGAGATGATGGAAAGCTACCAAGCGCGGCAATTGGCCAAGCCGAAAAAATTTCTGACCAAAGTATTCCAGACTTTGACGGCGCCCCTCGTTTCCGTTTATCATACGTTGACCTTTTACAAGGAGAGAAAGCCGGCGCGGTTTTATGAGCGAGCTATTCATGAACTCACCAAGGCCATCGTTCTCAATGACGAAACGAAAGACCCAGGTTTGGAAGCCAGTCTCGCCCTTAATTTGGCCAACAACTACTACAATCTGCGCGAGTTTGGTTTTGAAAAGGCCTACGAGTACTATCACATCAAGCTCAAATACGATTCGACGTTTGACGACCGTCAGCGGGAGGCGCTCATCTACGAACGCATGGGGCACTGCGCGTTGGTCACCGAGGATTTGGATCGAGGACCAAAATATCTCCAGCGGGCCACCGCCCTATACCGGCAGATGGAAAACGAAGCTCACGTCCTCCTGAACACCAAGCGACTGGCCCTGCTGTATGAGATCGGTAATCAAAACGACATGGCCATCGAGTACTACCAGGAGGCGGCCAAATACGAAAAGCGCAACAATCTGGTGACCGATCTCGCCCGCAGTTATCGCAACATTGCTTTCAACTATCTGCAGTTGGGCGAAACCGGCGAGGCCATTGTATTTGCCAAACAGGCGCTGGCTTTGCTGGAAAGCGGAAAGGTAGAGACGGTCGAGGAGGAGGCAAATCGTATCAAGGTCGGCTTTTTGGGACTCTATTTCCCGGTGCCGTTCGTCGACCTCAGCGCCATGGGTTCCGGCACTGCCTACGGTTTTACCGCACAGGATGAGCGTGCTTTGATCTACTCCATTATCGGCGCCAGCTTTGGCGCGGATAAGGATTACCTTCAGGCCATCCGATATTTGGAGCAAAAGCTGGCGATCTATCAAAAGAAGAAGAATTTTGCTGCTCAGGCTGCCTTTCTCAACAATCTTGGTTATCTGCACTTTTTGCGGGGCGATTATCAATCTGCCTGGTCAAGTTTTTCCGGGTCGCTGGAAATCTGCAGCAAGAGCTCGCTCAACTTTGGGGTCCTCAACAACAGCTTAAATCTTGGTCAATTGGTGGTGCTGATGGATTACCAACGCCGTCATCTTGCCGGCGCTTTGTCTCTGCAAGCGGATTCGCTGCTCGAGGAGTACCACCGCCTCGCCGCCCGGCATCTGAATAAAGCATTGACCATCGCGGAACAGGATCCCATTCGTTTTGCCAAGATTCGCGTGCATCTACTCATACTGTTAGCTGATCTATCCCTCATTGATCCGGGCAAAGATGGGCCCAAAGATTTGGCCTCGGGCATCACTGCTTCCGTCGGCTATTTTGAGCGTGCTGCCTATGCGAAAACGTATCTCGATGAAGCATTGCGTGCCGCACAGCAAAACCGGCTTCATTTGGAGGAGTGTTCTATCAATTATGCTGCGGGAAAGCTTCACGTCGCCGTGGCTGACGTCGGCAAGGCGCTGGAAAAATTGAACCGCTGCCGCAAAATTGCCCTGCGAAATGGTTTCTATGATCTCCTTTGGCGTGCCGACCAAAATTTAGGGGATTTGGTGCGCAGCATGGATCGCGAGGCCAAGGTGCGCTTTGGCATTCAGAAAGACGCGCTCGAGTACTATTTGGAAGCCATTGAGCTTTTAGAAGCGCATAGCAGCCAAGTTCGCGGCCCGGTGAACGTCAAGCTGCGGCAGGATCATCAGGAATTGTATCGCCGCACCATTGCCTACCTGGCAGAAAAGGGAGACTACTTGGGTGCGCTTGGCTTTGCCGAACGGATGCGCGGCAAGCTGTTCCTTGACCTGCTTGCCGGCGAGGACATTGTCCTGCGCAAGGAAAGGCACAAGCTGTATTTTGGCAACGCCAAATTCCTGCAACGAAAGATCGATGATCTGCATACCAGCCTCTTGCGCGCCAAAAATCAGCCGGACATTACTTTTGCGCAGGTCAACGCCTGGCGCAAGGAGTTGTCCGCTTACCAAGAAGAATACGACCAGCTTCTGACAAAAGTCAGGGAAGAAGTGCCGGAATTGGAAAATCTGGTGCGGGTGAATCCAGTTAGTTATCGTCAGGTGCAAAACCGGCTGCGCGACGGCGAGGTCGTGGCTTACTACGTCCTTCTGCAAGATTCCGTGTTGGTCTGGCGGATTGACCGCGCCAAGGTCACTTTTATCCCTGTTCAAATTTCCCGGGCAAAAGTACAAGAGGGTCTGGCGAGCTTGAGGCAGGCGCTGCTGCAAGGTCTCTCGCCCGATCACGCTCTTGCTGACCTTCAGCCGCTGCTGGCTCCGTTCAAAGATCCTGAGAGTTCACCCGGCAATATCGTCATTATTCCGGATGCCGAATTATTGCCACTGCCCTGGAGCATGTTGCTGAATGCCGGCGGCTGGTGGACCGGCCCATCACCATCGGTTGTTGTCAGCTCCAGCCTCACCAGCTACTATCAGGCCTTTCGCAGTCGCAAGCTGCAAGGGGAAAAGGTGTATTTTGCAGATTCTGTTCTGCCGGCGGAAAAAGTTCAGCATCAGGGGTTCCAAATATCTTTGCCGATTTTTAACGACAATGCAGAGAACAGCCTGTCCGCGCAAGAGGCTGCATTGCGCTTGGCGGATGTGATTCACTTGAACGCCCAATCTGACTCCAATCCCATCGATCCGGTGAGATCACGATTGGGTTTTCGAGTTCCCCAGGCCGCGCCGGCCATCATTGCTGGCAGGGATTTGTACCGGTTGACTCTCGGCGCCAATCTGGTGGCGATCAAAACTGAAAATCCATGGTTGGCGCCGGATGAAGGTATGGTGCTGCTTTCTTGGGAAAGGGCTTTCCTATATTCCGGCGTACCCTCCTTGCTGCTGGCTTTATGGGACGGAGGTAATCCGGACGGCCAAGATTTCTATACTCTTTTTTATGGCAAGCTCCGGCAGATGCCTGTCGGCGCTGCGCTGGCGGCGACCCAATCAGAGTTCCGCCGGCAAGGACAACCAGCAAGCAAATGGGGGCGTTTTCAGCTTTACGGATTTGCCGGCATGACCGAGGAAGAAGAGCAGCGCTACGCCAACGAAGGCTTCGAGGGCCAAGTTCGCCTCGGCCATAGCGCGTATGATTTGGGAGAATGGTCCGATGCCATCCAGTATTACGAGCAGGCCTACCAGATGGCGCAGCTTCAGGATGACCAAGCGAGCCAGTCGCATCTGTTACAGCGCATTTTGGAGAGCGCGGTGAACGGCGGATTGTGGAGCAAGGCGATAGAGTGCCAACAGACTATGATCAAAAAGGCCGAGGCGGTTAACGATCTGTCCGCCGTGGCCGGTGGTTATAACAATCTTTCCTTCTTCTACACGCAAAATCACCAGTTCGACGAAGGCGTGGCTTACAAAGCCAAATATGCCGAGCTGGCCAAACGCTATGGTTTGCAGGAAGAGGAGGCCAAGTCAATAAGAGAAACTGGGCTGATATATGAGCGCGGCGGCAACTACCAACAAGCTGTCGAGGTCTTCCTGCAAGCTCGGGACAGTTTTCAAGCCATCAACAGTACCACCGGAGTCGCTCAATGCAACCGCGACATTGGGCGGATTTACTTTGTGTATCTGGACAATTATCCATTAGCGCTGGAATATCAGAAACTGTCTTTGCCGTTATTCCAGACCTTGGGAGACAGCCCAGATTTGGTGGACGTTCTACAGAATCTTGGCTTGACGCACGAAAAGATGGCCAACTACAAGCAGGCTTTGGAATATCAGGAGCAGGCCTTTGCCATTGCTCAGCGACTCAAGGATGAAAGACTGCTTGGCCTGTCGCACCAGTATTTGGCCAATGTTCTTTGGAAAATGGGTGATTTTCAGAATGCTTTGTCGCATCAAAATCAGGCGCTGGAAATTTTCTCCCAAATAAACGATGAAAAGCTGACCCAAGTCGCCTTTTCGACTCGCGGTCTCATCGCCTTGAGCTTGGGGCAGCCGGCGCAGGCGCTGGACTTTGAAGCGCAAGCCTTGGATCTTGCTGTGCAACGGGCCGATCGCATTGATCAGGCGACCATCCACAAGAACATCGGGCTAATTCATCGCGCTACCGGCAAACCCGATCTGGCTCTAGCCAGTTTTGAACAAGCCGCAGAAATCGACTCCGTAATCGCCTCCAAGCGGGGCTTGGCCTACGATTTTCGCAACATCGCTACCATCCATCTGGACGGCAGCAGCGTTTCGGAAGCAAGGCAGAACATTGTAAAAGCTCTGCAATTGAGCCAAGAGATCGGCGATCGGCGCAATGAAGTGCAGAGTCTCCTTGTGCTAAGCTCCGTCGAGGCGGCGGAAGGTAAGCTGGATTCTGCAAAACTGCACCTGCAATCCGTAGCGCAAAGCGCTGCCGAATTATTCATGCCGGACATTGAATGGCGGGCGCACAAAAAGTTGGCAGAGATCGAGCTGCTGCAAAAGAACGCCGGCGAGGCCATTAACAAGTATTATCAGGCCATTCGCGTCATCGAAAATATGCGCTCCAAAATCAAAGTGGAGGAATATGCTTCCGGCTTTATCGATGACAAGCTGGACGTTTATGGCGCGTTGGTGGCGGTCTTGATGGAAAACGGCCAAGCCGAGGAAGCGCTGCAAGTCGTAGAACGTGGCAAGAGCCGTAGCTTTTTGGATATGTTGGGGAATCGCAAGCTGGACTTTGGCTCTAAAGGCAGCGCGGAGCTCTTAGCCAAAGGCGATAGTCTGCAAGTGCAGCTTAGCGAAGCCGAAACCGAGCTTTTGCATTTGGCCGTTTCTACTCAGGACGCGATTGCATCCCGGAAACAAGATCTGGAAAAGAAGGTGGCGAGCCTGCGCCAACAGTACACCGATCATTTGGTGCACATGCGCGAAACCAATCCCGAGCTTTCCGCCCTTGTTTCGGTGGATCCCTGGCCGATCGAAAAAATTCAAAAGATGCTGCCGGATAGCGTGGCGATGTTGGAGTATTACACGTATGGCCAACGCCTTTTTATTTGGTGCATCACGGCCAGTGGCTTGCAGACCGGCCGGGTCGAATTGGATGAGACGCAATTGGCTGAGGAGATTTTCGCCTTGCGCCAAGCTTTGCTGCGGCAGCTATCATTCGTCGAGTTGTCGCAAAAGTTGTACGGCCAGCTCATCAAGCCGGTGGAGGCCGCCTTGAAGGACGTTCGCCATTTAATTTTTGTGCCGCAGACCAAGCTACATTATCTGCCGTTCGCAGTCTTGCAGGACGAGGACGGCCAGTTTGTGGGCATGCGTTACTCGTTGTCAATTTCACCCAGCGCCACGGTGCTGGGCTTCTGTCTCCAAAAAGGGGAGGCATTCTTGGGCGTGGAACGAAAACAGCTTGCGGTTCTTGCTTACGGGAATCCGAACTTGGGGGATAGCAAATTGGCCTTGCCGTTTGCGGCCAAGGAGATCGAAAGCATCGGCAGGTATTTCCCCAAGGTAAGCTCTGAGCTGTATGATCGGGCGACGGAAAGCCGATTCCGCCACGAAAGCGACTATCCCCCGCTCATGTTGTTCAGTTGTCACGGCGTTTTTGATGATGCCAACCCGCTTTTTTCCGCCTTACTTTTGGCGCCCGACGAGGCCAACGACGGCCGATTAGAGGCGCACGAGATTTTCAGCTTGAATTTGCACGCCTACCTGGTGGCCATGAGCGCCTGCGAGACCGGATTGGGCACCATTCGTGGGGGAGACGAAGTAATTGGCCTGTCGCGCAGCTTCATCTATGCGGGAGCTTCCTCCCTCCTGTCTAGTTTATGGAAGGTGGACGATTTGGCTACCGCGGTTTTGATCAAGCGCTTTTTCCGCAATATTGCCGAGGGCAAATCTCGCGCAGAAGCCTTGCGCCAGGCACAGAAGGTCGTCTACAAAGACATCAATCCTTACCCCGCTTTCTGGGCGGCCTTTACCATAACGGGGGATTTTCGATAATAGCCAATGCTAAGCTCTGGCTGATTCGGATGCACCAATTCTTCTCTTGTAATTTATTCTACCAATGTATATTTTGGAATGGAACCACCGCCTCAATTCTGTCGGATTATACTCGTTGAGGGTAGAAATTTCATCCATCTTGTCATTTCTGCGCATGCAGGAATCTCCTTGTGAACAGGTGGTTAGGAGATGCCTGTATTCACAGGCGTGACATGAAAAAGCGACCCGTAAAGAGTATAGAAAGACTATGTCGTAAGCTAAAAGAGGCATACGAGGTGAGCTATGTTGGGCACATTGCCTGCTGTAGTTTGGGACAACAAGGTTGGGCTTTTGGAAGACACCACTATCCCAAATGGCACGCATGCTTTGGTAACTCTATTGACAAAGGGTGATGATTTGGAGTATTGGCGAATCGCCAGCCAAGAGTCAATTGAAGCTCTCTGGAATAATAAGGAAGATGAGGACTGTGCCCAAATGCTCAAGGAATGACGTTGTGCCGGCCCCTTGCTCAGTTTGGAAGAGCGAAGAGGATAACGATTCTTGACGACCCTTGACTACTCTTGACTATTCTTGACCCCGTTTGACCATTTTCGACTTTTTGAGGAGTATGAAAACAACTCTCGCCTTGATCCTCGCCGGCGGCAGAGTCGATGAGCTTTCTGTTCTCACTCTCTACCGGCCAAAGTCCGCCCTCCCTTTTGGCGCTCTCTACCGTGTCATCGATTTTCCGCTCAGCAACCTCATGAACTCCGGCATCGAGCGAATCGGCATCTTGTCTCAGTACCGGTCAGACTCGCTGATCAATCACATCGGTTCGGGCGCTGCTTGGGATATGCTCGGCAGCAATCGCGGCATCAGCATTCTCCCGCCCATGAAAGGCACTCGCAGCTCCGATTGGTACCGCGGCACCGCCGATGCCGTTTACCAGAACATGGAATTCATCGAGCGCAACGATCCGGACTATATTCTTATTCTTTCCGGGGATCACGTGTATCAGATGGACTATCAGAACTTGATTGATTTTCATGCGGCCATGCACGCCGACTTGACAATCTCCTTTGTCAAGGTCGACGAGTCGGGTGCCGAGCGATTCGGGCAAGGGGTGATTGCGGATGATGATCCTCGTGGCGGCCGGCTGCTCCGTTATGTAGAGAAGCCCAGCAATGTCGTTTCGCCCTGGGCTTCAATGACTATCTATCTTTTCAATCGTGACGCCTTGGAATTCGTCATGGAAGAAATGATGCGCCCGCCGGCCACCGAACATTTTGGCCGGGATATTTTCCCAGTGCTTTTGGACAAGAAGAATGTCTTTGGGTACAAGTTCTCAGGCTCGTGGGCCTACACACGAACAATTGATGAATATTGGCGGGCGAACATGAGCCTGTTGGCGGACAAGCCGGAAATCGATCTCACCGGCTGGCAGTTACGCACCAATTTGGATAACGAGCGCATTCGCGACCGGGCGCCCTCCATCGTGGGCGCGAATGCCACGGTGCAGCAATCGATCATTCAGAGCGGCTGCCGAATTGATGGCGTGGTCAAAAATTCCGTGTTGTTCCCCGGGGTTAAGGTGGAGAAAGACAGCGTCGTGAAAGACTCGATTCTCATGTTTGACACGGTTGTCAAAAGTGGGGCGGTCTTGAACCGTGTTATCACCGACGTGGAGGTCACAGTGGGCGAAAATGCCAAAGTGGGAGTCGGCAAGCTCACCGGCACCAACATCGAATATCCCGATTTGTTGAGCTCGGGCATCACCGTCATCGGGCGAAATACTTGCATTCCGTCAGCAATGACCATTGGCCGCAACTGCATCATCTATCCCAACAAGAAAGATATCCATTTCACTACCAGTAGAATTCCCAGTGGGAGGACGTTCAAATGAGAAACACTGTTGCTTTTCTTTTGGCCGGCGGCATGGGCAGCCGACTCAACATTCTCGGTTGGATGCGCGCCAAGCCGGCGGTTCCGTTTGGCGGTTGCTATCGGCTCATCGACTTTACCATGAGCAACATCATGCACTCGGGTATTCAGCAGGTAGGCATTCTCACCCAATATCAACCTTATTCGCTGATGGATCATATCGGCTCCGGCGAGGCCTGGGACTTGATTGGTCGCACGCGCCAAGCCAAAATTCTGCCGCCGGCGACCGGCATCGACGAGTACTCTTGGTATCGCGGCACTGCCGACGCCGTGGCGCAGAACATCAACTTTGCCGCTGAGAGAGGGGCGAAAAGGGTGTTGGTGCTTTCCGGCGATCACATCTATCGCATGGACTATGCGCCGATGGTGGATTTCCATTTGGCAAAAGGCGCAGAAATCACTATCGCCATGATGAAGGTGAGCTGGGAGGACACCCATCACTTCGGTATCGGCATTGTCGACAGTGAGAACAGAATCATTGAATGGGAAGAAAAACCGAAAAAGGCGCACAGCAATTTAGCCTCGATGGGAGTCTACGTCTTTAACTTTGATTTTCTCAAAGAAGCGTTGGAGCAGCGTACCGGCCATGACTTTGGCAAAAATGTCATCAACGATGCCATCACCAAGAATCGAGTGTTCGCCTACTTGTTTGACGGCTATTGGGCGGATGTCGGCACCCTGCAGGCATATTGGAAGTCGAACATGGATATCCTCAAGGCGGATTCCGGATTGAACTTGCACGACTGGTCGGTGCGAACGAATATCGAAGAAGAGGGCATGCGTGGCGATCGTCCACCGGTTAAGATTGCCAGACAGGCAATTATCAAAAATTCCTTGGTCTCACCTGGCTCAGTTATAGAAGGAACAGTCGTCAATTCCATTCTATCCCCCGGTGTAAAAGTGGCGAAAAACGCGCATGTAGTAGATTCCGTCATCATGCACGACGCGGTGATCGAGAAAGGGGCCGTCTTGAATGAGGTGATTGCCGACAAGAGAACTCATTTTGGGGCGGGTTGCCATATTGGGATCGGGGACGCCTCGCGGCCCAATCAAAAATATCCGGATCATCTATTCAGTGGATTGACTGTCATCGGCAAAGATGCGCAAGTGCCACCAAAGTGTAAAATCCACAAGAACTCGATTGTCGAGCCGCAGACAACTGCCGAATGCTTTAAAGGCCAGGCTCTGCTACCAGGAAGCTACATTCGGCGGCAAAAGTAATGAAGACCGGCAGCTACTTCGCCATCCACTGGGATCGGACATGCGGCTTCCGCCGGCGTTCATAAGAATAGGCCATGGCCGAATTAACCGGGCCAAAAAGAAAGTCATGTGAATGTCACAAGACTTGCGACCTGCAACTTGTGACTAACGACCTCAACATGACGGGCAACCACTTTCCCCCAGATTTCCAGCACATCAAAAGACGGGTGCATCGATCCATGAGCATAGAAGAGAAAAAGTCCCAGTTTGTCACCAGTGTTTATGATTCGATCACCAAGCAACTCCAACATTTGGACGTCAAGACTTCCATACTTCTTTCCTGGAACGGCATTATGGCGCTGTTGCTGGGTAAGGAACTCATGCCGATTATCATGGCGCAAGCACTCAATTGGGCTACCATCTTTATCTCGGCTTGTATGTTGATTTCTTTGCTCACCTCCGGCGCCCTTGCGATTTTGGTGTTGAAGCCGCGAAGAGGCGCTCTTGAGAAAGCTCGCAGCGCCGGATTGCTATGGACCGGCGACATTCTTCGTCTCGGCGGCAACAAAATGGAACGAATAGAAAACTATCAAAAAACGCTAAATGAAATGGTGGACGTGAACACAATTTGCGATCAGTATTCGCGCTCGATCGTCCTGCTGGCGGAAATCCACGAGTCCAAAAATAAGTGGTTCTCCCGCGGCCTGATGACGACGGTTGTATCGTTTTTGCTTCTTATCTTGTTGGTGGCGGTGATGGGGATTACGCTTTCGATTGATTGAATTCTGGAATGGCGTTTTTCTGCAAAATCTAGAATAATGCAAAATGGGGGAAGTAAGCTCTATCCTCCACAAATACCGTCGTGAAAGCCGGAGTTTCTTATCGCAGATTGATTGCCTCAAGGCTATTTTTATTGCATACATTTCTATGTGAAGCACAGAGCCAAATTGAAAACGAAAGCCAAGAGTATCAATAGGAACTGTCGTATTTGTTCGAATGGAATCATGTGTGAGAGTTGAACAAAAAAGTTGAACAAAAATGGCTTGACATTCCGACTTTCTAAATGTAATTTATTTCGCGAAATCAGATAATACTTAGAGATGGGAAAAATAGATGATACCAGCAGGGTGGTCCGAGTTGAAGTTCGCCTTTGAGAGGCACTATTTTGTAGGCAGAGGCACCAATTCTATTTCGCATAACTTGCTTCTTTTTTATGGAGTCGAATGTGGACTGAAATCAATCTACCTGCGGAGAAACAAACTGAAAGATACAAGTCAAATTATGGATGGCGATCTTAGAAAAAGTCATGACCTTATCGGCTGGGTGAAACAATTGCGACTGCCAGCTTCCTTGACAAGTAGCGTAAGTCATAATTTTCGACTCCGCAGAAGCCATTCTTCCTATAGTCTTGAATTTGCACATCAAGTTTGGCGCTATGGTATTGCTATCCATCAGAACGATGAGTTTGTTCTTCTCGCATGGCTTAACCGTATTGCTGATTGGATCAAGGAGAATATTCATAGATGATTCCCTCTGATATTCGGTTGTATTCATGGGTAGATGTTGAGGAAGTCTTGCTCAGAGCAAGCGAGGAGAATGACTGGCCGGAATACTTGGTTTGGGCACAGTCATATTGGGAAGGCTTATCCTTAGGTGTTTATCCTAAAAGAAAAGAGAATGTTGCTGGATGGCTGGAAAGCAAGTTTGAGCCTCGTCTTAAGAAGGAAGACGACAATTTAAGCATTATTCTGGAAAGCGTTCCAGAAAAAGAGCGGCTACTCAGAGTAACAATTGAGGAAACTGATGAGCAATACTCAAAGCCGAGGTTCATTCCAAGTCTTGCGAGACCTGCTCTTATCGTTTCGCCGGTTGGCAAGAAACATCCAAAACCTCTCGATAGTGACTTGCCGCCCGTAGTGGCTTTTCATTCATTTAAAGGAGGTGTTGGCAGAACTGTCCATGCTCTAGCCCTTGCGGAGGCAATAACAAAGAAAAAAGATGATTCAAGGATACTTTTGGTCGATGGCGATCTGGAGGCTCCGGGTCTAACGTGGCTACTAAAATCAAGAATCCCCACGCCCTCTATATCATACATAGATTTCTTGACACTCGTACACGGTGATCCTGATCCTTCTGCAAGCGACAGCATTGAGCTTGCTGTCAATAGAATTAGAGACATTTTTCTGGACGGAATGTACATTCTTCCCGCATTTCGTTCGGTGTCGCAATTCGCATCACTAGAAATTAAGCCTGAGCATCTGATTCAGGGTGCAGAAGATCCTTTTGTTTTGACAAATGTCTTGGCTAAATTGGGAAAAGCTTTAAAAGCTCAAGCAGTGATTGTTGATTTGAGGGCCGGTTTTTCTGAGCTTTCGACCGGATTATTATTAGATCCCCGTGTCTATAGGATTTTCTTGACGACTCTAAGTAGCCAATCGATCGATGGCACATGTGAGTTGTTGAAAATAATAGGGAATGCCTCACCATCTGTTCACGAAAACGAGCCTTTGCCGGTTCTCATAATATCTCAAGTGCCAAAAGATCTCCGCAACAGCCCGCAATTGAATTCATTCGAGACGAAAATATTGGAAGCAGCCAAATATCTTGCAGGTGATGGCGAGAAAGAGCGGCCGGTAGAAGATACGACGAATGCACCAATCGAAATCATCACTGATTTTGACCAGAATCTGATTGTTTTGTCAGAGTCCTGGAGAGATGTATTGGATAAGCTTACGCAGACAGGACTGGTAGAACAAATGAGCCTGCAGATGAACTTCTGGTTACCCGATGTTTATCTAAACAGCGGTACGGTGCCGGTAGTTCAATGGAACGCAGACCAGCTTCGGGCTGAACGTGATGGCATTGCAAATTTCACCAAAGAACTAATATATGCTGAAACTGGGAATGTCAAAGAATTTCTCACAATATCGCCGTTGCGAAATCTAGTGACAGACTTTGGTACAAAAGTTCCTATCGCTATTATTGTTGGAGCCAAGGGAGCAGGGAAAACGTACACCTCTCTTCAAGTTCTCCAGCGAGGAACTTGGGAAGATTTTTGTCATGATGCTGGTCTTGCAAAAATTGATGTCAACGCTTTGATTTGTCCAGTACTTTATTCTAAGAACCTAAAAGAGAATGCACAGTCGATGGTCTCCGCAGCTCGGAGTAAGGCTGCAAAAGCGCTTTCCCTTGATCAAACGCTGCGCTTGCATGAAATAAATGACTATCTCAGAAAGAGCCTGAGAGAAAACCTACATGAGGGCCAATGGCGTGATCGTTGGTTGAATGTCATTGCCTGGAGCATGGGGTTTGAACCCAAGAAATTGTCTGCAGGCAAGAATCTTGTCAACGAGTTACGCAATAGAAAAAAATTTGTTCTTGCTGTTTTTGATGGATTGGAGGACTTGTTTCAGGATCTCTCATCAGAAAAAAATCAACAAGTAGCTCTTAGATCATTGTTGCAGGATGTGCCCGATTGGTTAGAGCAACAACCTTTGCGGCCACTTGGTTTGCTGGTATTCGTTCGGCAGGATATGGTCCTTAACGCCGTTAAGCAAAACTCGGCGCAATTGATGGCAAAGTATGAACCATACGCATTAAAATGGAATTCTGATGAGGCACTCCGACTGATCGCATGGACTTCAAGAAAAGCAGGTACGTCACTAAAGATCGAGGTAGACGCCTTGTCTCAGGCGAACAAGAATGATCTTATGAACATGCTTGTTCCACTATGGGGCAAAAAGCTGGGTCATGATAGATCTAAAGAAGGTCGGTCCGCCGATTGGGTGGCAGCGGCGCTTTCTGATTTCAATGGACAGATACAAGCTCGCGATTTGGTGAGATTGCTATATGAGTCCGCAAAAGGCTCAAAACCCGATAGTCGATGGAACGATAGGTTGCTAGTGCCCACTGCTATTAGGAATGCTGTAAGGACCTGTAGTGAGGAGAAAATCAAAGAGATAAAAATCGAAAATCCCACCCTTGGCAAGATATTTGACAAAATAAGTACTCTTACTGGCGAAGCAAAACAAATACCATTTTCGAGAGATCAATTGGGGCTTGAGCCAAATGAAGTGAATACTCTAGAAACTAATGGAGTGTTATTTCGTGATGGTGAAGAATATTATATGCCAGAGATATATCGATTGGCATTGGGATTTAGATTAAAGGCAGGGGCACGACCACGGGTTATTAGTCTTTCCAGGAGGGTGAGACGATAGGCGAACTCGTTCGCATCCGAACACCCCTCAGGTTGGCCCTTTATTCCTATACAAACTTGACCATCATAGGTATCTTCAAATGACACATGCAAAGTCAAGGTATTCGACTTACCTCTTTTGGTCGTTATTTACTATCATGGCTACGAGTAAAGCCAATGACCTACAAATCCTCTCCGTCTCCCCCAAAGGCCTGGTCCAGTCGGTCAGCGAATCCCAGAGTATCATCGCCACATTTGATCGCCCCATGGTGCCCTTGCAGGCCACCCCGGAAGATTTGGGTGAAGGACCGTTGACCGTTCGTCCGGCCGTGCCGGGAAAGTATCGCTGGTTAGGCACCAGCACGTTGTCTTTCACTCCCTTGGATACATTGCCGCTGTCCTCCCAGTTTGCCGTGACTATTCCCGCAGGCATTAAAGCGACGGACGGCTCAACTCTACCCACAGCATTCACTTGGACCTTCGAGACCTTGCGACCGGAGCTACGGGCCAGCTATCCCGCAGCAGGTCAGGAACCGGTTGATTTGCAGCCCACGATTCTGCTCAAGTTCAACCAGCCCATGTCTCCGCAGCGAGTCGGCAACAAGATTCGTCTTGAAAGTCAGCAGAGCAAAGAATCGATACCGCTGAAATTTACTCTGCCGCTGGTGTCTGAATTGGAGAAGTATTGGAACTTGGGCATCGACTCCACGATGGTTATCAAGGCGGTCCCGGAAAGAAAGCTAAATAGAGACACCGCCTATCGACTGACCTTGGACAAGGGCCTTCTTGCGGCTGAAGGCGACTTGGGGATGGCCAAGGCCAAAATCATCGATTTGCGTACCTTCGCGCCCTTGAAGTACATCGGCTGCCAAGCCCCTGGACAAAAAGGCGAGGAGATGGGCTTGGACCCAAGCCGGGGAATCGAGTTGCAATTTACCAATCGGGTCAAACCGGCCGAGCTAGCGGCCAAAATCCGCTTTGAGCCGGAAATCAAAATACCTGAGTATTATCTGCAGCGGGAATGGGGGCAAGAGAGAATTTATCTCGAAGTGGAGTTAAAGCCGGAAACCGGCTACCGGCTTTTTCTGCCGGCTGATTTGCACGACGTGTTCGGAAATCAATTGGAGGAAGTCGTGGTGGATTCCTTCCGCACCGGCTCCTATTTGCCCAGAGTCATCATGACCTCCGGACCGGGCGTGTTGGAGTCATTCGGCGACCGGCGCTACCCCATCTTTTTCGTGAATCAAGAGCAGGTGCGACTGCGCATGGGGATGGTCCCCATGAACAGGCTCATCCCGTTCCTCGATGAAAAGAATAATCTCTTTGGTCGCCGCGCAGCTTTGCCGGATTCGCTGTTCATGGTGGATCGTTTGTGGGAGGTAAAAGGCGCTCGCAACCGCAAAATCATTCGTCCCATCGAGCTGGATTGGCTATTGGCCGGAAAGAAACATGGCTTGGCGCTTATTGAAGTGGATGACTTGACGGCTGCACGGTCAAAAGTCGAGGAAAGCCTTCCGCAAGAGGAAAGTGAAGCAGAGCGCGACCACAGAGAGAGCGGCAAGCATCGAGCCTTGCTGCAGGTCACTGATTTGGGCATTTCTGCCAAATTTTCCGCACACAACAACCTTGTTTGGGTGACCTCTCTCAGATCAGCGGCCCCGGTTGCCGGAGCCAAGATCGAGATTCGCGACGATCATAACCGATCCCTGTGGAGTGGAGTCACCGACAAGGACGGTATGGTTGAAACGCCCGGCTGGCATGAGCTGGGCATCCCCAGCGCCTCGGAATGGGAAAAGCCGCGACAGTGGGTGTTTGCCAGCAAGGACGGCGACTTGGCTTACACCGCTTCCGATTGGGGCACCGGCATCTATCCGTATCGTTTCGGGATTGATTATGATTGGAATCCCGAACCAACGGTCATGACCGGTTCCCTGTTTACAGAGCGGGGCCTCTATCGCGCCGGCGAGACGGTGCACGTCAAGGGCATCCTGCGAGAGAGAAAGTACGACCGCTGGGCCGTTCCCCATGGCAAAGAGATTACTCTCAACGTTCGCGATGCCAGAGGCGATCAGATTCTCCAGCAAAAAGTCACCGTTTCCGAATTCGGTTCTTTTTCGTTAGACCTGCCTTTGCAGGAAACCGCGCCGCTGGGCTATTATTCGATCTCGGCAGAAACCTTACGCGTCTCTACCGACCCTCAGTCGGCCGTGAGTTTTTTGTACGGCAACTTTCGCGTCGAGGCTTTTCGCCCAGCAGAATTTACTGTGCAGGTTCGTCCCCAGCGGTCCGAATATGTCTTGGGCGATAGCGCTGTAGCGCACATCCATTCTGCTTATCTGTTCGGCTCGCCGTTGAAGGGCCAGAAAATCTCCTGGCACTATTACATCTATCCAAAGGAATATGCACCGCCCGGGCGTGATGATTTCTTTTTCGGATACCCGTTATGGGAGCGGGAGTCCCCGCCGCTGACCAGCCATGTACTGGGACAAGGGCGCGGCCATTTGGATGCTAACGGCGGGTTTCGAGCTGCCGCCAAGCTTGTGGCTGCGGAAGTTGATTTCGCCCTGAATCTCAGCATCAGTGCGGACGTCGAAGGCCCCAATCGGCAGCACATCGCGGGGGCCGAAAATTTACTGCTGCATCCGGCCGAATTCTATGTCGGCATCAAGCAAGCGACGACCTTTGCTCAAGCCGGGAAGGAGTTCGGCTATCAGATCATCAGCGTCTTGCCAAATGGAGAAATCTCCCCCAACAGGACTGTCGAAATCAAAGTGCTGAAACGACAATGGCATTCGGTGCGCAAAGCCGGCATCGGCGGGCGCTACGAATGGATCAGCAAAAAGGTGGACACGGTCATTGATTCGGCGACAGTGCTGACAGCCGCGACGCCGTTGACGCGCCTTTTCGTGCCTAAAGATGCCGGCGTGTACGTTCTGCGTGCCAGCGCCCGGGATGATCGTGGTAATCGCACGACAACGGAATCTTACTTCTACGCCATCGGCCAAGGTTATGTCGCGTGGGAACGGGAGGACGACGATCGTGTGGACCTGGTGCCGAACACGACACAGTACAGGCCAGGAGATATAGCCAGAATCATGGTGAAATCGCCTTTCGAAAGCGCCGAGGCATTGGTCACTCTGGAGCGGGAAGGCATTCTTTCTCATCAAACGCTCAAGCTAATGGGTAGCACGCCAACCCTCGAAATACCGATCACAGAGACGCATTTGCCGAACGTCTTTGTCTCAGTGATCTTGTTAAAAGGCCGCTCCGCAAATCATGTTTACTCTGCCGAAGGTGAGGATGTGGGTCGCCCTGCATTCAAAATCGGCTACACCAATTTGCCCGTTGATCCGGGCAGCCAGCATTTGCTGGTCAAGCTTGAATCCGACAAAGAAACCTATCAACCGGGAGATCAGGTTACGGCAACCTTGGCAGTGACAGACAATAACGGTTCGCCGGTTACCGGTGAGGCGACGCTGGCGGTGGTCGATTTGGGCGTGTTGAATCTCATCCGCTACGAGCTGCCGGATCCTTTCGATGATTTCTACGGTCAGCGACCGCTCTCGGTGCAGACTTCGGAAACCCGGTTGCACGTGGTGGAGCAGCGCAATTATGGGGAAAAGGGCGAGAACCGCGGCGGAGGCGGCGGCGAAGGCGCTCTGGACTTTGGCGTGCGCAAGACTTTCAAATCCACTGCATACTGGAACCCATCCATCCTGCTTGACGCAAACGGGCGGGCTACGGTGACCTTCAAGCTGCCGGACAATCTGACTACCTTCAAACTGATGGCCGTGGCGCAAACCAAAGACGCCAAGTTCGGCCGTGGCAGCGCTCAGCTCAAGGTCAGCAAGCCGTTGCTCATGCTGGCGGCATTGCCTCGCTTTGCTCGTCTTGGTGATCGTTTTGAAGCTGGCGTTGTGGTACACAACTACTCCGGCCAAAGCGGGAAGGGGGAGGTCTCTGTAGAAGCGGAGGGGATAAAACTATTGGGCAAGAATAGCCAGCAAGTCAAGCTGGATGACGGCGAAAGTCGCGAGGTGCGCTTTGGTTTTGCAGCGCAAAGCATGGGCAAATCGACGCTGCAATTTCGCTTGCGGCTGGGCGACCTGACGGACGGTTTGGAAAAGGTCGTGCCGATATATGCCTCCCGAAAGAAGGAGACCGTAGCTCTGTACCAACGTACCGAAACCACGGCTGTGGAGACCGTAGAGGTGCCGCAGAGAGCTTTTAGGGATCTGACTACGCTGGAAATCACCGCAGCGTCATCGGCCATGACAGAATTGCAGGGACCGGCTCGATACCTGTTCGAGTATCCTTATGACTGCCTTGAGCAAAAGATTTCCCGTATCCTGCCGATGTTGGTGGCTGGCGAGCTGATCAAAGCGTTCAATCTCAAGATCGGCCAGCAGGGAGATTTTCAACAAGCGGTCGGCAAAGTTTTGGCGGACTTGGCCAAGTTCCAGACTGATGACGGCGGTTTCGCGCTATGGATGGGCGAGCGGCGATCCGTACCCTACGTGAGCGCCTACGCCGCTTATGCGTTGACATTGGGGCGACAAAAGGGCTATTCGATTGATGCAACTTTGCTTCAGAGTGCCCTCGAATACTTGCGCAAGGTTTTGACGGAAAAGGATTATCGTTTAGGTCATCCCTACGATACATTTTCCTGGAAAGCGACCGACGCTTTTATTCTCTACGTCCTCGCACTTAATGGCAAGGCGGATGCCGGATATGTGGAGAAATATTTTGCCGAACGCGAGAGCTTGCCAGTCGTTGGGCGCGCCTACCTACTCAAGACGCTCCTGCTTGTCAAGCCAAAGGATGAGCGCGCGGCGATCATGCGACAAGAGCTCATAAACCTGGTCAAAGTATCTCCGACAACGGCGCACTTTGAAGAGACGGTCGCCGGCGAAATGCCGTGGATTTTCCACTCTAATGTGCGGACGACAGCCGTCGTATTGCAAACTTTGTTGGAAACCGACGCCGAGTTTCCGCTGGCGGAACGGGTGGTTGTCTGGCTATTGGAACGCCGCCGCGATGGCGCTTGGATGAACACGCAGGAGAATTTCTACGTTCTGTACGCACTTGCTACCTATTTTCAAAAGTACGAAAAGGCCGAGCCTAATTTTCAGGCGCTCGTCAAAATGGCCGGCAAAGAGGTGTTGGAATGTTCTTTTTCCGGACGGAAGATGCATATCGAGAAGAAGGAAATGGTCTTGGATGAGACAGGGCCAGTTCAGCTACCCATTGAGATCAGCAAACGAGGTCAGGGGCAGCTCTACTACGGACTGCGCATGAGCTATTATCCTCTTGATCCCAGCGAGCCGCGCGAGGAAGGAATGGTCATTATCAAGTCAATGCAATTGGCCGAATCGACGCGACCGTTTACTGGCAGCTTTGCCGGCGGCGAACTGGTAAAAGTGACCCTGCAGGTGGTAGCACCGATGGAACGCAATTTTGTAGTAGCTGACGATCCGCTGCCGGCCGGTTTGGAGCCGGTCAATCTGGCTTTCGCAACAACGGCTGCGGCGCCGGAAGGATTGATCGATCAAGAGCAGGGATGGCAAAGCGGATTCAACCACGTAGAAATGCACGATGACCGCGTCCTGTTGTTTGCGGATTGGCTGACCCCAGGACTGCACACCTATTCCTATCTGGCGCGCGCCATTACCAAAGGCACATTTTCCATGCCGGCTACTTATGCGGAAGAGATGTATCGACCAGAGGTGTATGGGAGGACGGTTGATAAAGAGGTAGAGGTAGAATAGACCGTGGAATGCGATCATGCCTACTACTTTGATTTTGCACCACCTCTACCCGCGATTAAAATCGCCTGCTGAAAGATTCAATCCGCCAAGGCGGATAATGACCCATGGGGTAGCAGCCGGCTCTAACCTTGATGGTTTAGCAGCAAACGATGGCCGGCGAAAACACAGTGCAATATCCAGGTGCTGTGGGCAGATTTCTCCATCGTGGACGCCAAACCTGTTGCATTTCGATAAGCAAATTGCTATGTTTGATCTATGAAGAGAATTCGACTCACAAAACACGCTCGTGAACAATGTTTAGAAAGAGGTACTAACGAAACTGAGATTCAAGAAGCAATTCGGCACGGCCTCAAAGAGCCTACAAAAAAAAGTCCGAATTTGTAGTCATCACCGGCTACACTTTCTACTTTTAATGAAGGCAATTGATATGAAAATTAGCTATGATGAAGAAGTTGATGCTCTCTATATCCGTTTATTGGAAGGCCAATACGAATGCCGCACCATTCGTCTAAGTGAAGACGTCGCTCCTAATATTGGTGAGGGAGAAAAGCTGGTGGGCATTGAAATTCTCGATGCAAAAGAGACCTTGGGTGAGGGGGACTTGTTGAAGGTGGTTCTTGAGAACGTACCTTTTGCTACTGCCGCTTAAACTTCCGATCAGTGATTGGTATTGGATCAACGAAGGTAGATGGTCGCCTTTGTCGCTTTGGCGTACTGAAACCGAGGCTCCCAAAGGTCGTCTCCATTGTGCGATCCAGAAGTAGCTCGGAATGAGTTGTAGGCCAAGGTCTATTTCCTGTAGTTTCGGAGAGCTTGAAAGCCGAATTATCGGGGAAACATCATCCAGGCTCGCAAGGTTCTTGCAGATTGAGTCTTGAAATGGATATCCTGCCATGCTACGCTGTCTTTCGCATCGGAAGTTTCAACTTTCTATTGGGGCGCTTTTTGTGGTGATGGCTTTTATCGCCATTTGGCCGGTGGGTAAGAGCCGCCTCAACCCAGACGATGTCCCGTCCCTCCGCATTTATGACTGCCGGGGCACATTGCTTCGGGAAGTTCTTTCCAGCCAGCAAGGACATGGAATATGGCTGCCGTTGCGGGAAGTTTCGCCGCATTTTTGCTCTGCGATGGTCGCCGTAGAGGATAAGAGATTCTATCATCATTTTGGCGTCGATCCCTTCGCCATCCTGCGCGCTGCCTGGCTGAACGTTTCCAAACACCAAGTCGTATCGGGTGGCTCCACCATTACTCAGCAGTTGGCGCGCCAGCTCTATGCACTGCCCCGGCGTTGGTATGCCAAACCGCTGGAAGCATTGTTGGCGATGAGATTGGAGGTCTGGCTCAGCAAGGAAGAGATTCTGGAGCAATACATCAATCGCGTTCCGTTCGGCAATCAGACCTTTGGCGTCGAAGCGGCCGCCCGGCTCTACTTTGACAAGCCGGCGGCGCATCTTTCCGTTTCCGAAGCGGCATTCTTAGCCGGCTTGCCGCAATCGCCCAGCGGATATGATCCCTATCGATTTCCGGATAAGGCGAAACAGCGCCAGTCAATGGTCTTGCAGGCGATGCTGCGCGCAGGGGAATTGGATTCATCCAATTATATTCGCATTCAACAAACTCCCACTGAGGTTGCGCCAAGAAAGAACAGCTTCCGCGCCCCGCATTTTTGTCAAATGCTTCTGGCCGAAGCTGGCCGGGAACAAAAGGCGGGCGGAGAGCTGCACACCACTTTGGATTGGGCCTTGCAGTCGCGCATCGAAACATTGGTGACAGGTCACATCCACAACCTGGCCAATCAAAACATCACCAATGCGTCTGTCTTGGTGCTGGAGAATACGACGGGCAACGTCAAGGCTTGGATCGGCGCCGAGGATTTTTTTGATGCAGCGCATCAAGGCCAAGTGGACGGTGTTTTGGCTTTGCGTCAGCCGGGTTCCGCGCTCAAGCCGTTCACCTACGGATTGGCTTTGGAAAGCGGCTTTACGGCCGCCAGTATTCTCCCCGACATCGAGATGCACGCGGCTACCTCTGGCGGCTATCTGTCGGTCCACAATTACGATGAGACCTATCATGGCCCGGTACGCCTGCGGACGGCTTTGGCGTGCTCTTACAACGTGCCGGCGGTCCGCGTTCTCGAAGTGTTGGGTGCTGACTGGCTTTTATCTCGGCTGCAGAAGTTGGGAATGTCCAATCTGAACAAGCCGGCAACCTACTATGGCTTGGGATTGACGCTTGGGAACGGGGAAGTGAGCTTGGCGCAGTTGACCAATGCTTATCGGGCCTTGGCAAATGGGGGCAACTACTCTCCAATAAAAACCCGGCTGGATGAGGCTGGGTTATCAGTTCTGCCTTTTCAAGGAGAGTCGGTCTTCAGTCCGCAAATTGCATTCCTGCTCGCGGACATCCTGAGCGATCCGCAGGCTCGCGCACCTGCTTTTGGTCTGGGTGGCCCATTGCGACTGCCTTTCCCCTGCGCCGCCAAGACCGGAACCAGTAAGGATTACCGGGACAATTGGACGGTCGGCTACACCAGCCAATACACCGTCGGCGTCTGGGTTGGCAATTTTGACGGCCAGCCAATGCACAAAAGCAGTGGCATTAGTGGGGCGGCACCGCTTTTTCGTGACATTATGCTAACGCTGCATGCGCCAAGCGATCCCGCCCCTTTCATCATTCCGCCAAACTTGATTAAAGTCGCCGTTTGTCAAAAATCGGGCAAATTGCCCGGAGTGCACTGTTCTCAGCAATTGGAAGAGTGGTTCATCAAAGGGACGGCGCCCACCTCAGTGTGTGACGTGCATCGCGCCTATCTCATCGATCTTCGTAACGAACAGCTTGCGACGCGTCAGACTCCACAGGAACAGGTGGAGGAACGCGTCTTTGAAATCTGGCCGGAAGAATATGCATCCTGGATGGCTGCCAACAGACTGCCTCTTCCGCCGGCTTCATACTCTGAGCCTGTGAAAGAACCTAGGCAACGCCTTGCTATCAGCTTTCCCAGCGACGGGGATATTTTCAAGATCGACCCCATCTTGCGTCCCGAATACCAAACACTCCAGCTTGAAGCTTTGGTGCCGCAGGGGATCGAAACGATTGAGTGGATTGTTGACAGCGTTTCCTTTGCCAAAACGAAAAGCCCCTATTCGGCTCGCTGGCAATTGACGGAGGGGTCGCACCGCATGCAGCTCAAGGCGGATTCGCAACCAACCCCATTGTACAGCCCCGAGATTCTAATAAGCGTCTACTAAGCGGATCGTGACCAGGGTTTGCGTCTACGGTTACACAACTGGGACATCCGACTAAGAAGGCCGATAGACAATGTTCGGCCCTCTGACTTTGTCGCCATGCTTCAAGCAGTCGAATGATTCTTGACTTGCAGCCTCATTCCGCACGCCGGTACTCTTGCTACGCTGCGCGCTGACGTCCGCCTGCGACCTGTGACGCGCGACCTGCAACCTGTTTCCTGTTTTGTGTCATCATTAAACACTGTCATAACAAAGTGTCCGTATTGTCATAAATTACTTCGTGACGTCACATACCGCGCGCTTTGATGACTCTGTCGTAGAGGAAGGTATCCAATCAAAATAACTGGTTATCTTGAGCAAATTTATTCACCATTTCTGCTTCTGTTTGGTACGCTTGTTGTCTTGGCTGAATCGCACCGGATGGTCGTTGCTTTAGTATTGGCTGACCCAGCACGGCATCTTTGTACGATTGGAGTAGAGGAACACAAGCATGAGAAGCATCACAATTCTTGCGACGATATTGCTCGTCACAAGCATCGCCTTCGCGCAAATCCAAGTGAAGGAAGCCGAAAAAAAGGAATCGGCTCGCAGGCTGGAAAAAATTCGTCGCATTGCTGCAGAAAGCCAGGGAAAGATTGAAGTCGCGGTCCTACCGATCCTTTTCTCTGAGAGGAGGGAAGAAGTAAGAACGCCGCGCGAATCCGAATCTGCCAGAAGGCTAAGAAAGATCCAAAGAATTGCCGCCGAGAGTCATGGTAAGATCGAAATAACGGTGATACCGATCGCCGATTCCCCGAATCGGCAGGAAGCTGAGAGTTCGTATGCGGCCACCACCCGTGGATTTGCCAAACCTGCCGGCAAGGTCGGCGGGATCAACAAAGGCAAAACGGAGATGAAGAGCGCCCAATAATTGAACCGGCCGCAATCTTTTCGAAACCTCTTATCAGTCAAGGGTAAATGGCAGGACATCCCGATCAATGGATCGGGATTTTTTTTTGTAATGGCGCACGCGCGGTGGCTTCTTTTGGCTGAGGGGAACGAGGTGACCCACTAACGACCCAGGAACAAACGCCCCGTTGAGGTTGTTGAATCGGCAACAACAAAATGATTGCTTGTTGCATCCCAATGCCGTACATTTTGCATCAAACGAGGAACACAGGATGCGAGAAATAGGTGTCATCGTCTCGGCCAAAGACGAAATGGTTCAAGTACAAATTGCCAAGAGGGAAGGATGCGAGGGTTGCCACGGCTGCGTTTCTCTCCAGCCTAATCTCATGCAGGTTGAGGCGCGCAATGACATCCGCGCCACCGTCGGCAACATGGTGGAAGTGGAAATCCAAGCTCGACATGTAGTCGGCTATGCCTTCCTGGTGTTCATTTTTCCTATTTTGATGATGATCGCAGGATATCTGCTGGGCATGAGAATCGCGGCCGGTCAAGCCGCTACCGGGGAAGGCTATGGCATTCTGGGCGCTATTGCCGGTTTTGCCGGTGCCTTTCCGGGAATCAAAGCCGTCGATACTCTCTGGGGGCATTCGAACAAATCTGCTGCAAGAGTGGTGGGCTATGCGACCAAGCCGCCGGAAGCCTGCATTTCAATATCACCTGTAAATTGAATGGTCAATTCTTTATGGAGCACGATTTCCAACGTCCGAGCAAAGGATACGTTTTCCTTTTTTTACTTCTGGTGTCTACGAGTATTTGTCTTGCTTCGACACGCGATAGCGACTTGAAGATTCTGTCTTCCTCCCCCAATCACCTGTTGGTACAATTCACCCCCTCGAATTGGCGCGCAGAGGAACGCAAGATCGATGGATTGACATTTCACCTATACATGTTTGACCGCGCCGATCTGTTAGGGGAGGCCGGTTCTCCGCAAATTCCCACCAGAATGGCCACCATCGGTGTTCCTCTAACTGGAGATGTTTCGTTTCAAGTGATTGATGCGGAATTCCAAACGGCACAGAACATACGGCTGCTGCCGAATCCGCAGGTGAGCAGAGAGGACTTGGGCTATCGCACCGTCTATCAAGTCGACGAAGAAATTTATCAATCTCGGGACATTTTGCCCGCCAGTATTGTGAGCATGGCGGAGCCTTCCTGGTTTCGTTCTCAACGAGTGGTACAATTGCGAATTCAGCCTCTGCAATTCCTACCGGCAGAAAGAACCATTCGCCAGTACCGGCGCATACTGGTGCAAATCAATTTCAGCGGACAACAAGCCAATTCCACCCAGGTCACCAAGCCGGCCGCGGATGAAAGCTGGTACGCAGATCTTTTGCTCAACTACCGGCAAGCGCGGGAATGGCGGCAGCCGGTTACGCGCCCGCTACAAAGAGCAACTCACCGGACGTTCGCCGGGGACAATTGGTACAAAATCACCATTCATGGGGATGGCAAAGGCGGTAAAGAGGGTCTGTACAAAATCGACGGCGCAACTCTCGCTAAAGCCGGGGTGCCGACCGCCTCGATTGATCCGCGTACCTTGCAGATGTTCAATAACGGCGGACGGGAACTGCCGCAAGAAGTCAGCACCTCCCGACCAGACTCTTTGATCGAAATTGCCATAGCCGTCGTGGGCGGCGACGACGGTCGTTTGGACGCCGACGACTACCTGCTCTTCTACGGCACATCCTTGGAAGGCTCCTATTTTGACACCGCGAACAAAAGACTGCGTCATTACATCCATCACTACAGCTTTGACAATGTCTATTGGCTGACCTACGGTTTAAAGCCGGGCAAACGGATAGAAAGCAAGAACTCGCTTTCCAACTCGGGCCTTGAGCAAGAAAAGAGCTTTCGGGATTTGGCTTTTTTGGAGGAGGAGCGCACGAATATTTATCATTCCGGCATCGACTGGTTTGGATTTGAATTGGCGGCGGAAAAGAATAGCTACACTTACACATTCAGCTTGCCGGGAGCTATTCCGCAGGACAGTGCTGAATTCCACTTCCGGTTTTCTGCTGCAACGACGGGTTCACATCGTTATAAAATGTATGCCAACGGCAATGCTATCGGTGAGGCCACGCACAACGGCGGTTACAAGCAATATGTCTTAAAGGATGCATCCTTCTCGGCTAAGGGAGTTCTGTTGGACGGTACAAATACCGTGCGGATTGACTATTCCAGCAATTCGGATATCGCTTTCGTTTATGTTGACTATATCGAAGTGGAATATGGTCGTGGCTTTCATGCAGTCGGCGATCAGCTTCTGTTCAATGCCCCGGTGCGTGGTGGAGCCGCTCTGTACAAAGTCGACGGATTTTCGCGTAACGATGTGGAGATCTATGATGTCACCACTTATTCGGCCGTGAAGAAGTTCGCCGGCAGCACGGCTGCCAACGGAGCCATCGTTTTTGCCGACGACACGGACCCGATTTCATCCAAAAGATACTTGGCTGTCACTCCCACTGCTTACAAAGCCGTCACGTCCATTCAGAAACACACCAACTCGGATTTGCGCCGAGCTCGGACGGCAGATTATGTTATCATTACGCATGAGAATTTCTATCAGCAAGCCATGGCCCTGGAAAGCCTGCACGAGAACTGGAATAGTGAAGCCAGGCTGGAAACGGAAGTGGTGAAAATCTCTGATGTAATCAACGAATTCGGCTGGGGAATCGTCGATCCGTCTGCTATTCGGGATTTTTTGGTATACGCACAAAACAATTGGGGTAACCCGCGTTATGTGCTGTTGATGGGTGATGGTCATTACGACTATAAAAATTTGCGCGGGAACGATACCCCTAACTTTATCCCCCCCTGGGAAAGCAATGATTCTTACGAGGAGAGTACGCGCACTTCCGATGATTGGTTCACCTACACGCGCGGCCGGGCTTCTGGAATGCAAATGGCCATCGGCCGGTTGCCGGTGCAGACTCCCGACGAAGCTGAAAACGTGGTCGAGAAAATCATCCAATATGTGACCCAGCCCGATTTTGGCGAATGGCGTAAGACGATTACCATCGTGGGTGACGACGAGCTGGTGACCGGCGGCGCTGGGAACGAAACCATACATGCCCAGCAAGCCGAAGGTCTGGCGGAGCAGCACGTGTCGGCCTTGTTCGACGTTAAAAAGATATACTTGATGGATTATCCTGCCGTGCGCACTGCCAGCGTTTCCGGGGTGACTAAGCCGGCCGCCACGGAGGCACTGCTCGATCAGATCAACCGGGGTACTTTGATCCTCAATTTCATCGGTCACGGCAATGATGAGCTGTGGACGCACGAGCGCGTTCTCAACGGTCCCACGGATTTTGAGCGCATTCAAAACAAAAATCACTTTGCTTTGTGGATTGCCGCCACCTGTGAGTTCGCTTTGTGGGATCAGCCGGACAAGCAGAGCCTGGCAGAGCGCATCCTGACTGCCAGAGGTCGAGGAGCGATGGGCATAGTTTCCTCCGCGCGATTGGCGTATTCCTCGCCGAATGTTACTTTCAACTACGCGCTGTTTGACGAGCTGTTCAGCAATTTCGCTTCCAGTGGTCTCACAGCCCGCATTGGCGATGCTAATATGTTGGCAAAAAGACGGAGCGGTGATGCAACCAACAGCGAAAAATTTAATGTATTCGGCGACCCAGCCGTGCGGCTGGGCGCGCCTCGCTATCGGGCCGTCATCGACAGCACCGAGCCGGACAGTATTCAAGCGCTCCGCAAGGTGAGAATCAGCGGGCACATCGAAAAAGGCCAGAAGCTGTGGCAGGATTTTGAGGGAAAAGTCTTACTCCGAGTGGTTGATTCGCGGAAACAAAAAACCTATGAAACATCGTATGGATCGACCGTCCAGTACATGCTGGAAGGAAATACCCTATTCCGAGGCGTGGCCGCAGCGACTGCAGGCCAATTTAGTGTGGAATTCATCGTGCCTAAGGATATTTCTTATGGCGGCGTGGATGGCCGCGTGAGCCTGTATTTTTGGAATGATAAAGAAGACGGAACCGGCAACCGCGAAAATTTGATCGTTGGCGGCACTGCCGTAAATCTGGTCGATCATGATGGTCCGCAAATCGAGGTCGATTTTGGTCGGCCGAATTTTGCACCGGGCGACTATACCTCTTCGAATCCCGTCTTACATGTGGAGATTTCTGACTCCCTGAGCGGCGTCAATATTGCCGGCGATATTGGCCATCAAATTCAGATGGTGTTGGATAAGAATGAAAACAATGCCAAAGACATCACCGAGTTTTTCGAGTACGATCAAGGGAGCTATACCAAGGGATCACTCAAGTACCCCATGTATCAGGTCAGCGAGGGACCGCACGATTTGCAGATCAAAGCCTGGGACAACTCGAACAATTCCTCCATGGTTGAGACCAATTTCGTCGTCGTAGCGGATTCCGTCTTGCGCATTCGCAATGTGCTCAATTACCCGAATCCAATGACCGAAAGCACGACCTTCAGCTTCGAGCTAAGTCAGGACGCGGAGGTGTCTCTCAAGATTTACTCCGTAGCTGGGCGACTGCTGAGAAAATTTGCGCTTATCCATGGCGAGATCGGCTTCAACGTTTTCCCCGAGCAGTGGGACGGCACGGATCAGGACGGCGATAAGCTGGCTAACGGCGTTTACTTGTATCAAGTCAGGGCCAAGGCTAACAACGGCGAAAAGAACCTCGAAGCCGAACAAATCGGCAAGCTGATCATTGCCCGATAGCGCCCGTCTGCCTCGCGGCTTCTGTCGTTGCGAAAAAAGAAAAATGCGCTTGCGCATTAGTTACCAATTCGACACATTCAATCGTACAGTATTCAAAGCAGGTAAGCTGGGGATTCTATCAACTCTTATCGTGGAGACGACCTTATGAAATCCAATTTGGCAGGTGCGTGCGTTATCTTAATGGGAGGTTTTATGGCTTCCGTTCTTTTTGCCCAGAAAAGCGATTTTAGCGGCCTGGGAATGGGCCTGGGAAATCTGTCGCGGCTCTCTCATGCCAAGACTCGCTCGATCAGCGCGGAGAATTTTACCGGCGAGAAGGGCAAGGCCGGAATGGCCACCGAAGGCACCGGCGCAAGCGCGGCGCGGGATCTGGGTCAGGGATGGAAAATTTCCCCTTCGATCCGCATCGAGGCCAGGCAGACTTTTGTTTTGGCAGACATTCAAGGTCCTGGCGCCATTCAGCATATTTGGATGACACCGACGGGGCATTGGCGCTACTCCATCCTACGCTTCTATTGGGATGGCGAAACCGAGCCTTCCGTCGAGGTTCCTGTGGGTGATTTCTTTGCCTGCGGCTGGGGACGGTACGCGCAGGTCAGCTCGTTGCCCATCTGCGTCAATCCTGGCAGCGCCTTCAATTGCTATTGGGAAATGCCGTTCCGCAAGTCCTGCAAGATCACCATGGAGAACCTCGACGAAGAGAAAATGACGCTCTACTATCAGATCGATTACACGCTCACGGAGGTGCCGGAGGACGCCGCCTATTTTCACGCCCAGTTTCGGCGCTCCAATCCCCTCCCTTACAAAACAGATTACACGATTTTGGACGGAGTCAAAGGCTGGGGCCACTACGTCGGCACTTATATGGCCTGGGGAGTCCATAACACCGGCTGGTGGGGCGAAGGAGAGATCAAGTTCTTTATGGATGGCGACCAGCAGTTTCCCACTATTTGCGGCACGGGCACGGAGGATTATTTCTGCGGCTCGTATAATTTCGAGAATAGAGAGACCAAGCAGTATCAGCCCTTCACCACGCCCTATTCGGGATTGGCGCAAGTCATCAAGCCGGATGGCGTTTATGATTCTCAGCAACGATTTGGACTCTACCGCTGGCACATCATGGATCCTATTCGCTTCGAAAAGGATTTGAAGGTGACGATTCAGGCTTTGGGTTGGCGCTCCGGCGGACGCTATTTGCCGTTGCAGGACGACATTGCTTCCGTGGCCTTTTGGTACCAAACGGAGCCGCACGCCGCATTCCCCAAACTGCCGGCCAAAGACTATCTGGAAGTCAGGTGATTGGGAGAGCAGACCCGCCGATTGTGTTGCCAACTGGGGTGCTTACAAAGCAGGTTTCCTGAGACGAAAAGAAAAAGCCGGAGTAAATCCGGCTTTTTTGCTGAGAAGGCCTTAAGAGCAGCCACTTATTGTCGAGTTTGTCAAGGGGGGAAGAGACGCTTAACGGATGATTTCTGTTTCGGTCTCTTCCTGAACCTTCCTTGTCACTTGGTTCGGCTCGCTGCTAAAGGTGACGAATACGAGCAATAGAACCATGCCAATGCTCACCGCCATATCGGCGATGTTGAACACGGGCCAGCGGTCCAAACTGTATCCGGGAAAATTCACAAACAAGAACTGAAAAGGGGGGATGTGGATATCGAAGAACTCAAAGTCAAAGAAATCGACCACTCGTCCGCGAATGATGCGGTCGCTTAGGTTGCCGACCGCGCCGCCGAAAATGATCGCCAGCGCGAATCGCGCGACGAGATGCTCACCTTGCATTTTGAATAGGTAGACGAGAATGGCGACACTGGCAACCAGCGCAAAGACGGTGAAAAAGGTATTGTCGGCGACACGAATTCCAAAGGCCATGCCGGAATTCTCAATATACGTCAGACGGAAGAAATTGCCAAGCACCGGAATGGAGTCATGGAGGCTCATCGTGCTCTTGACGACCAATTTGGTGATCTGATCCAATATTAAAACGGCTAAAGATATCCATAGGATGCGGTATTGTTTCATGCATTCAAGCTCGATAAAAATTCATTCCATTGCTAGCCGAGGGCTTTATCTACTGGGCAAGAGCTACTTCTTGGCCAGCTCTTCCTTTGATTTGCATTGAATGCACAGGCGCGCATGAGGAACTGCTTCCAGCCGCTCGGCACTGATCTCTTGACCGCACTCTACGCATATGCCGTACTCGCCGCGATCAATTCTTTCCAGAGCTCGATCCAAATGATACAGGTAATTTCCTTCGCGTGAAGCAAATAAATATTGTTGTTCGCGATCCATGGTATCCGTCCCCTGATCGGCCATGTGAAAAGAATAGGACGAATGCTCTCCGCTTCCATCTTTGACGTTGGTATTGAGACCGCTCTCCTTGAGAAAATCGAGCTCCTTGATCAGGCTTTCGCGTCTCTCCATGATGAGCTTGCGGAAATGTTCAAGCTGCTGTTTGGTCATTGTTACCTCCAACAGAATGCTGAAAATAAGATGTCTGGTCAGCAAAACCCTTTTGTTAACACAACTCCATGGATTAAACTCACGATTTCGTTTCAAGCTTTCACAATCTCCACCGCCACGATCTCATCGCCAATCTTCCAATCCTTCTGATAATCTCCCTCGACTTTGCCCAACGTCAGCGATTCGCATAGGGTCTCGTTTTTGATATCGGTCGAGAGCTTGTTGATGGCACTGCCCATCTTTTGCGAAGCCTATGCTAAAATGCGCCTCCGTTCGATAACTTTGACGTCATCTCTATGCGGGGTAGGCAAGTTTTTTCAGCAAAATTGAAATAACCTTGCTTTTCCAAGCATTGCGATGAAGACGGGGTAGCCTTCTATTCGTGCTGAGCGGACATTTTGCTTTCGCGCTCCTTCTTACGTAGAGATGCTCCGCTTATGAAGGCGACAACTATTGTGACAAGTGAAGCTCCAAAAATTGATGCACCGGCCCAGTCACGACCGTTGTAAATTAAGAAGGCTGAGGCTGAAAAACCCAGAACGGTCACCGTGAACCCTGCGAGCAGACCCCAGAAGGACCGCCTGATATCAGCTTCAATTACTCTTGTCTCGAGATTTTGGCGATGGGCTGACTGTTTTTCTGCCATCGATAGGATTCGCTCGGCACCACCCGGTACAGCCTCGTTGTATTTCAATAGCTGCTCTGGGGGCGGAATTGGTCCTGAATGAAAATGGGCTGCGCTGAGAACTTGAGACTGCAATTGTGACTTTGCTTCGATCAGGGGCGGGCGAGACAAACTCCTTTTTGTGCTCATTTTTTCTTTTTTTCTCGGTTCTTTCTTCCTGAAACTTGTCCATTGCAGAGTAAATGTCTTTTCCAACGAACGCCCAATCGTTTCTGATGGCGACTTCATCCGCGAGCGATGGATTTGATAGCATGTTGTATTCATCAAGCGTATTAGCCCAATCAAACACACTAATAAATCCGGCTAAGAATGAAGGCCTTGCATACAAAAAGCCCAAGTCCCCGTCGGGAATTGGTTTCATAACCAACATACTCCAATCTTATTATCATATTGGGCTGTCGCTTTTTCTGTGATACTTTTGCCACGCATGGTAGTTTCAAGCTTTCACAATCCCCACCGCCACGATCTCATCGCCAATCTTCCAATTTTTCTGATAATCTCCCTCGACTTTGCCCAACGTCAGCGATTCGCATAGGGTCTCGTTTTTGATATAGGTCGCAAGTTTGTCGATGGCACTGCTCATCCTGGGCGAAGCCTGCGCAAAGATGGCAATGCGGTCGGTGACTTCCAGACCGTGATCCTTGCGCATGTTTTGTACGCGATTGACAAACTCACGCGCCAAACCTTCGTAAAGCAGTGCCTCGGTAATTTCCGTTTCTATGGCTACGGTCAAATCTCCCTCGGTTCCAACCACAAGGCCCGGGCGATTTTCGGTGAGGAGGTTAATGTCATCGACGGTAATCTTTGCCTCGTGACCGTCGATGACCAACATTTTACCGCTGTTGCGCAGCAGGTGGTCGATCTCAGCTTCACCGAAGGCCCGAATGGCCTCCGCCGCCTTGTTGACCGTCTTGCCGAATTTGGGGCCGAGATTCTTGAAAATCGGCTCTGCTTTGCGGATGAGCAATTCCTTTTCGTCTTCCACGAACCGGATGGCCTTGACGTTCAGCTCATCGAGGATGAGGTTCTCCATGCCTTGAATGAGCTGCTTGCGTTTGTCCGTAGGAGCGACGATCACGATACTTGCCAGCGGTTGCCGGACTTTGATTCCCGCTTCGTTGCGCAGTGATCTGCCGAGAAAGACAATTCGCCGCACCAAGTCCATGCGGGTTTCCAGCAGCTCGTCGGTATAATCCACCGGTGTCTCTCCGACTACCGGATATCGGCTTAAATGAACGCTTTCCGGTACTCCGTTATTCCTGTTTGTGAGATTGCGATAAAGCTCCTCAGCAATGAATGGCGCAAATGGCGCCATCAGCTTGCTGATGGTTAGCAGGCATTCGTACAGCGTTTGAAAGGCGGACAGCTTGTCTTGACCGGTCTCTGACTTCCAAAAACGTCGGCGCGAACGGCGCACGTACCAATTCGACAAATCATCTGCAACATAATTGGCGATGCCCCGCGCTGCCTTGGTCAAATCGTACCGCTCCAGACTCTCATTCACCTTCTTCGTCAAAGTGGTCAAAGACGAAGCGATCCAGCGATCAATCTCGGGACGGTCTTTAGTCGGAATACGCTCTTGCTCACGATAATCAAACTTGTCGATATTGGCATAGAGAGCAAAGAACGAATAGGTATTCAGCAGCGTATTGAAAAACTTGCCATAGACTTCGGTGACGCCTTCGGGATCGAATCGCGTTGGCAGCCAGGGCGGACTGACGGTAAGCAGGTACCAGCGTAGCGCATCCGCACCTTGGTGATTGATATAGTCAAACGGATTAACCGTATTGCCCCGGGTTTTGGACATCTTTTGCCCATCTTTGTCCAGAATGAGCTCGAGGGAAACACAAGTCTTGTAGGCAGGCTTGTCAAACAGAAAAGCGCCCAAAACCAATAGAGAATAGAACCAACCGCGCGTCTGATCGACTCCTTCGGAGATAAAGTCGGCTGGGAAATTCTTGGCGAATTTTTCTTGGTTTTCGAACGGATAATGCCATTGTGCATAGGGCATGGCGCCGGAGTCAAACCAGCAGTCGATGACTTCCGGGACGCGCACCATTTGGCCGCCGCACTTGCTGCAGTTAAGATAGATTTCGTCGATGTATGGCTTGTGCATGTCCAAATCAGCCGGCACAGCAGGTGATTTGGTTCTGAGCTCTTCCAAGCTGCCGATGCATTCTTGATGCTTGCACTTTTCGCACTGCCAAATGGGCAAGGGTGTTCCCCAAAAGCGATCACGAGACAATGACCAATCGATGTTGTTTTCCAGCCATTCGCCAAACCGTCCCTCACCGACTTCGCGTGGATGCCAAGAGATCTTGTTGTTGTTGGCGATGAGCCTGTCTTTAAACGCGGTCGTTTTGATGTACCACGATTTCCGCGCATAATAAAGTAGCGGGGATTTGCATCGCCAGCAATGAGGATAGCTGTGCAGAATCTGTTCGGTGCGATAGAGAATATTGCGTTTCTTCAAGTCGGCGATGATGCCTTTATCCGCGTCTTTGACAAACTGTCCCGCCCAAGGAGTAACCTCGGGGGTGAACTTGCCGCTTTTGTCAACCGGCTGCACCACCGGCAGGTCATATTTCAAGCCTAATTGATAGTCATCCTCGCCGAATGCCGGGGCGATGTGCACAATGCCGCTGCCGTCCGTGGTGGTGACAAAGTCGGCCAGGGTTGCGTAGAAAGCTCGCTTATCCGGCTTGACGAACGAGTAGAGCGGCTCGTATTCCTTGCCGGCCAAGTCTGCCCCAAGGTATTCTTGCAATACCTCAAAGTCGCCTTCTAATACGCCGAGACGTGCCTGAGCCAAAATGAGATTTTCATCGCGATGGCGCACCTTGACGTATTGAACTTCGGGATGAAAGGCCAAAGCCACATTGGAAATCAACGTCCACGGCGTCGTGGTCCAGACCAAGAAATAAGTGTTTTCTTCGCCCTTGATTTTTACTTTGACATAGACCGACGGATCCTTGACTTCCTCGTACCCCTGCGATACCTCATGACTGGACAACGGGGTTTCACAGTGAGGACAATACGGCAGGATTTTGAATCCTTGATAAACGAGCTGCTTTTTCCAGAATTCCTTGATGATCCACCAAACCGATTCCATGTACTCGTTGGTGTAGGTGATATAGGGATGCTCGAGGTCCACCCAAAAGCCGATGCGGCGCGTCAGCTCGTCCCACTCTTGTTTGTAGGACCACACGCTTTCTTTGCATTTGGCGTTAAAGTTCGCGATGCCGTATTCCAGCACCTGATCTTTGCCGTCCAACCCAAGGGCCTTTTCCACCTCGATCTCAACCGGCAGGCCGTGGGTATCCCAGCCGGCTTTGCGCTCGACCCGAAAGCCTTGCATGGTTTTCAAGCGGCAGACCGCATCCTTAACCGTACGGGAGATGACATGATGGATTCCTGGTCGACCGTTTGCCGTCGGCGGTCCCTCAAAAAATACAAAGGGATTGTCTTCCGGTCTTTCCTCTACACTGCGCTGAAAAATGCGCTGCTCTTCCCAGAACTTGAGAATGGCACGCTCGATCTCAGGCAGATTTAGTTTTTCGGCAAGTTGTTTGTACATCGTTGTCCAATATTCTATGCAAATCTCGATACTTCACTGAACAGTCGTCCAGAGGCAAACATTTCGTGCCTTATTGATCGCGGCTGCCACCGCGCACAGGCGTTCTCAGACTCTTTCTCCTCTACTGTTCATCAAATTACTCGTATACTTCGCCCGGTGTTTTTCTGCGACTTGCTCCAGTAATCGCTAAACAGGTTCCGATTCAATCGCCGCGATGGCCTGTTTTTCAAAGATGTATTCTTCAACGACATCGTCAATAAGATCGTGGAGTCGTCCCAGATTGGCCAATAGAAATTGTGCAAATCGGTCTTGATCATCTGGTGTCAATTCTGTGGATGCTTTTGTCATCGCTTCTTGAAATAGCTTTGTCATAACACATTACCCTTTAAAAGTACCTGTGTCTTGTTCTCAACGTTCCACATCAGATTCACCAGTTCTTCATCTGTTCTTCATTTGTGTCGGTCATTATTTTGAGTTTTGTAAGCGATGCTTGCCGCCCCCGCCCAACCAGTCTATGAATTGTTGAGCTCAAAGGTACTTTTTTAGGATCAGTTCAAGTTTACTAACTGTGCTTTTTGGCCATAAGGACTTTTCGGTAATAATCGCGTTGGCGAGTGCGTTGGCGCAATCGCAGTCCTGTTTTTCCGGTATAGCGCGAACGGCATGGCGAATCATTTCCCGTGCCGTGGCCGCGTTTTTGTTCAAGTTTTCGATGACGACATCAATGGAGACCGTCATCCCGGTCTCCGCCTCATACCAACAGTCGTAATCGGTCACCATGGCCATGGTCGCGTAGCATATTTCTGCCTCTCGTGCCAGCTTGGCTTCGTTCATTTGCGTCATACCGATGACGTCCATACCCCAGGCTTGAAAGGTTCGCGATTCCGCCAAAGTTGAAAATGCGGGTCCTTCCATGTTAAGATATGTCCCGCCCCATTTGATGCTGGCGCCTATCTCTTTGCCGGCATTGTAGACGATCTTAGCTAAGTCATTGCATACCGGATGCGCAAAAGGAATGTGGGCAACAATGCCATTGCCGAAAAAGGTGTTCGCTCGGCCTTGATTGGTGCGATCGAAAAACTGGTCGATGATCACAATGTCCAGCGGCTTGATCTCCGGTTTGAAAGAACCGACCGTGGAAACGGAGATGATCCAAGCCACATCCAGTTTTTTCATGCCGTAAATATTGGCGCGATAGTTCAGCTCGCTGGGCGAAATGCGATGCCCGCGCCCGTGCCGCGGCAAGAAAGCTACTTCCCGTCCTTCCAACTGTCCCAAGATGAACTCGTCCGAAGGTTCGCCGAAGGGCGTCTCTACTTTCACATGCTCGGCGTTCTCAAGACCTTCGATTTGATACAGCCCCGATCCACCAATGATTCCGATTCGTGGCATTGCTAACCTTTTCTCGATTGTTTATGGCAACTCGGCGATGACGCCCTTTATCAGCTTCCTAAACTTGGGCCCGACCTGATCTGCCACTTTGGAAACCTCTTCATGAGTAACCTGCGGCATGGCTTCCGGCAAAGCCTGATCAGTGATAATAGAGATTCCCAATACCTTCATGTCAAGCTGGCGCGCCACCATGACTTCCGGTATCACGGACATACCGATGGAATCCACGCCTAGAGTCTGCAGCATGCGAATTTCTGCCGCGGTCTCGAAAGACGGCCCGCTGACCGCTGCATAAATGCAATCAAAGACCGCAATCCCCAAACGCTCAGCGATGCGATGGGTCATCTCGATGAGCTGCCGGTTGTAAGGCTCGCTCATGTCCGGGAAGCGTTCGCCCAAAAACTCTTCGTACGGACCGATGAGCGGATTGGCGCCCATCAGATTAATATGGTCGTTGATAACGGCAATGGAGCCGGCGGTCAAATGCTCGCGAATGCCTCCGGCAGCGTTGGTGACGATGAGGGTTCGCACTCCTAATTGGTGCATCACCCGCACGGGCAAGGTGATTGTGCGCATGGGGTAGCCTTCATAATAATGAAAGCGACCTTGCATGGCGATCACCGATTTGCCGCTTAGCTTTCCAAAGACCAGCCGCCCGGCGTGAAATTTAACCGTTGATTCCGGAAAATGCGGAATCTCACCATACGGTACGATCACTGCGTCTTCGATATTGTCGGCAAGTGGGCCTAAGCCGGTTCCCAAGATCAGGCCGACGCTTGCTTCTCCTTTAAAGCGAGCAGAAAGGAAATTTGCCGCCTCTTGTATTTGCTTTTTCAAGTTTATTGCTTCTTACTTTCCTCGATCTTTTTCTTTAGCTCCTCGATCTCGGCTTCTTGTTTCGCCCGGTCGCGCTTAATTTGGTCGATCTCTTTTTGGATGTTCTCGCGCCGTTGTTTTTCCGAAGCAGCCTCCGCAGAAGCCGCGCTCCCGCGAGCTGCAAGAATTTCCTGAATGGCGTGCTGGCGATCCTTCCTCCTCCCGGCTCTGGCGAAAAAGAAGGTACCGATCGCTGTTCCAGTGGCGGTTCCGGCAACGATAATCGGATCGTCGTTGCCCTTGTCCCTGGCGCGCGAGATCATGCTGCTGGCAAAAAAGGTCGCTCCCATGGACAATAGCGCGCCGCCGGCGGAATAGAGCCAGACATTTTTGTTCTTTTGCTTCTGAGAAATCTCTTCTTCACTGACTACCCTCCGCGCGGGATCTAAGATCGGTCTTGGGCCGCTTGCCTCAGCGATGTCAGAACGCTGTAAACTTGCGGAACGTCCTTCCTTGTTGCGGATAACGAGCACCAGGCTATCTGCCTTTGCGACCGTGCCGGAAACGTGACCGCCATTTTTTGTCTTGATCTGAACGAATTGATCCTGCACCAGGTCTTCGGCATTTAACTTGACATGATTGCTGCAGCCGGTCAAGGCAATCAAACAACTCAAAACAAATACCGCTACTCTCATCACACACTCCCAACGACAATCAATTGTTATTATGAAAAAGAAAACTGCCAAAACTCACGGTTGGTCGATCTGGCTGTAAACTCGGGTTAAGGTTTCTAACGGCTGCTAATTCTGGAGCTTTGGATTAATTATGACGCTTTGTTTTCTGTCTCTGGATTAGATGATAAACTGATCGGAAATACGGTTACCCAATTCATCCTGATCAGCGTCCTGCTTTTCGGTGCGAGGGGGTTGCTTTTCCGGCTGCGGGCGAAAATCATGCGAAGGGTTTGCCCAAGTGGGTTGATCAAATTTTTTCTCCCCTCGGATGATCCGCGGTTCGTCAAACGGCTGGGCGGACGGCGGCGCCGGCTCCAGTTCAGGTTCGGGATGCCTCGGTTCCGCTTCCGCGTGCAGCGGCCGGGGCATTCTGCCGCGCTGTTTCGGGGCCTGGCCGGTATCATCACGCAAGCTTGGAAAATTCACATCGTCCATGCTCAGTACTTCGAGCACTTCCACCTGCGATTCCAGCAAATGCCGCAAGCGTTTGGCAAAAGAATCCTTTTGCGCTTTTAGGATGTCAATTTCGTTGCGTAAGCGGACAACCTCGTCTTTTGCTTCCTTGATGATCTGCTCGGCCTGCAGCTCCGCTTCGTGCATGATGATTTCTGCTTCTCGCAGCGAATTGGCGCGCGATTCCTCGACGGTATTTTGCGCTCTGACAAGGGTATCCCGCAAGGTGTGTTCTACCTGCTGATAGTCCTTCAATTGGGTGCGCAGCTTGATCAGTTCATCATTCAGAGAATTCTTTTCCCTAATGAGCAGCTCCAGCTCATCGGCCACCATGCTCAGGAAAGCCTCGACCTCATCCGGATCGAGTCCCCGCATCGTCCGTTTGAACTCCTGCTTCCGGATGTCCAAAGGTGTCAGCTTCACGAATATTCTCCCAATTAATTCTCGTGGTTAATAGGTCGCCATCTGACTAAGTGTGCCTACTAAGAATCTATCGGCGAATATGATGGCAAATATAAGAATCAATGGCGATACGTCCAATCCGGCGATGTTCGGCACGTACTTGCGAATGAAGGCAAGCGGCGGTTCGGTGGTGCGATGAATGAACTGCACGATTTGGTTGCTTGGACTAACGCTAAACCAAGAAATGACGGCCCGCGCGATGACAACGTAGATATAGAGCGTCAAGAACAGATGCAGAACTTCTGCAATGGCGCTAAACAGATTCTCAAAAATGAACATGTTCCCTACTATGATGGGTTCAAGGTAACGTGATTCGCTCTCATAAGAATAGCGAAAGGCTGGCAGATTGTGCCGAACATGCGGCTACCTCTGTGATCTCTCGCCAAATAATGCTCGCCCTATGCGGATCAGCGTCGCACCTTCTTCGATGGCCACCTCGAAATCGTTGCTCATGCCCATCGAGAGATGCTCAAGCCTAACATTGTCTATGCCGGCAGCGTTAATCTGCTCCTGCAAGCGCCGCAGGCGCGTAAAGCAAGGCCTCACCATTTCCGGCTCAGGCAAGAAAGCTCCGATGGTCATCAGACCGGTGAGCTTTAGATTCTTCAAGACCGCAATCTGACCTGCCAAATCGATGGCTTCTTCGGGTGCGACTCCAAACTTGCTCGCCTCGCCGGAAGTGTTGACTTCCATAAACACTTCCACCGGCAATTGCCTGCCCTCGGCTCGACGATTTATCTCTGCGGCCAGATGTAAGGAGTCGATGGCTTCGATGACGTCCACAAACTCTAACGCCAGCTTGACCTTGTTGGTCTGAAGGTGGCCGACAAGATGCCAAGAGGCTATTTTCCCCAGTTGCTGGTATTTCTGCCAAGCCTCTTGTACTCGGTTTTCACCAATCATGCTGATACCGGCATCTACCGCAGCACGAATTCGAGTTGCTTCCACAGTTTTGCTGACCGCTACAATGCTCACATTGCGTTCGTCACGCCCGACACGCGCACAAGCAGCGGCAATTCTGTCTTCGATATGCCTGAGGTTATCAGCTATGGCCATGGCTTTTATTTTTTGGACGGTAAATATAGCTCTTCACCGGATAAAATGCAATTGAAATCTCGGTTTGTCTCGCTTCGCTTTGGTGGAGTAGTAAACTGTTCATTTGGAAATTTGCGATCCACGCTGATTTTGCAGTGACCTGGTTGTGACATTGAAAGGCCGAGTGGTCGACTAAGTATGGCAGGAGAAGACCCCTTGAATATAAAACATCCTTGCTAAATCGGTAGATATTTGTTAAGTTTGGTGGCTGAACTTCAGATAACCGGCACTGGACGAATGAGGAAGGAACCAAATGATTAACGTCGCTGTGATCGGGGTCGGCTATTGGGGACCGAACATGATTCGGAATTTCGACAGCTACGATGCTACCAACATGGTTGTCTGTTCGGATCTTAAGCCTGAACGGCTTAAGTTTATCCAGTCAAAACATCCAACTGTCAAAACCACTACCGACTATCAGGAAATCCTCAAGGACAACAAGATCGATGCCGTCGTCATTTGCACGCCGGTTTATACCCACTATGAGATTGCCAAGAACGCCTTATTGGCTGGCAAGCATGTGCTGATCGAAAAGCCGATGACCTCCAATTCCGCCCAGGCGGAAGAGCTGATCGAGCTTGCGGAGAGGAACCGGCGCGTGCTGATGGTGGATCACACTTTTATTTACACCGGCAGCGTTCGCTTGATCAAAAAATACCTCGACAGCGGCGAGATCGGTGATGTCTACTATTTCGATTCGGTGCGCATCAATTTGGGCCTGTTCCAGCATGACGTGAACGTGATCTGGGATTTGGCCCCGCACGACATCTCTATCATGGACTATCTGCTCGCCAGCAAGGCAGAAGGAGTGGTGGCCACCGGAGTGGATCATGTGGGCAATGGATTTGAGGATGTTGCCTACATGACGGTCTTTTACCCGAATAATGTGATCGCACATGTGCACGCCAATTGGCTGTCTCCGGTCAAGATTCGCCGCACTATTGTTGCCGGCACTAAGAAAATGATCGTTTGGGATGACAACAAGCCCACCGAGAAAATAAACGTCTACGATACCGGCATCATCGTCAACCATACGGACGCTGAGATTTATAACACACTCATTCAGTACCGAACTGGAGATATGTTCGCACCAAAAGTACCGGGTCAAGAAGCCTTGGCTGTGGAAGCTGAGCATTTCGTCGATTGCATCAATAGCGGCAAAAAGCCCATTACCGATGGCATTGCAGGAATGAATGTGGTGAGGATTCTGGAAGCTTCGGAAAAATCGATAAAAGCCCGGGGAAAAGAGGTAAAGCTGTAGCTAATTTTGGATTTTTGATTGCGGATTCCGCCATAAAGATTGTCGGACAGGTCTGGACTGGGGATGACCAAAATCAGTTATGGAAAGGGTAAACGAGCAGCTATGAAATTTCTGAGTATTGCGGATGACGTGAAACTGGGGAAGGATGTCAAGATTTTTAACTTTGTCAATTTGTATGGTTGCGAGATAGGCGATAACACCAAGATCGGCACTTTTGTGGAGATTCAAAAAGGCGCGACCATCGGCAAGAATTGTAAGATTTCCAGTCACACCTTCGTCTGCGAGGGCGTCCACATCGAGGATAACTGTTTCATCGGCCACAATGTCACCTTCATTAACGACAAGTACCCGCGCGCGACCAATCCGGATGGATCCATGCAAGCGGAAGCGGATTGGTTCTGCGTGCCGACCTACGTGAAGAAAGGCGCTTCCATCGGTTCCAGCGCGACCATATTGTGTGGCGTGACGATTGGCGAAAACGCCATCGTGGGCGCTGGCAGCGTCGTCACGAAAGATGTGCCGGCGAATACAGTCGTCGCAGGTGTACCGGCGAGGGTGATGAGAAAAGTACTGACTGCAGAAAATACTCCTTGAGGAAGTGTGACGGAGTGCCTGGGGTAGAGTTTTTGCCAGTCTATCTTATGTGCCTTGTGTAATCAACAATCCAGAAGAGCCATACACTCTTTATAGGCACGTTCTTTCTCGATGCCGGCAAGGGTGAGTGCATCAAAGCAGTTGTCTTGATAGCTGGTTCATGACATTTGAGGGCTTTTGATAATTCATTTGATGTCAAAGATCATCTCAAAGCATTCCTATTTTTTAGTGAAAACTAACTATTACACTTGTTAGCGGATAGGCGGATGGAAAAGTTTAAATTAAGCGGAATAGAAACATTTGCCATTCTCGTCAAATGGCGCAAGCTGATCATCGCCAATTTTATCCTATTTAGTTTGATAGCCGCTGTAATTAGCTCGCTATTACCCAAGTGGTATTCTTCCACCTGCTCTTTGTTGCCGCCGGAGCAGCAAAGCATGGGCGGTTTGGATCTATCTTCTCTATTGGGCGAGATGCCTCTTAACATACCTAGCTTGCAGGGCTTAGCAGGCCCCTCGGATGTTTATGTGGCGATTCTGCGCAGTCGTAACGTCCGTGAAGGCGTCATTGCCGAATTGAATTTGAAGCCGGTATTCAAATGCAAAACTATGGAAGATGCTCTTGCTGCCTTGGATGGTGTTACTAAGGTAGACAAAACCGAAGAAAACATTATCATTGTGCGCGCCACAACCAAAGATAGAATACTCTCACGAGATATCGCTCAGGCTTTCATCAAGCATCTGGATCGAGTCAATCGTGCTTCGCGCTTTACTTCTGCCCGCTACACCAGAGAATTCATCGAACGCCGTTTGCAGCAATCGGAGGCCGATTTACAAAAGGCGGCACAAGCGTTGCGTGATTTCCAAAAAGAGCAAAAGTTGGTTTCTTTGGAAGAACAAACAAAAGCCGCCATACTCGCAGCGGCTAATCTGGAAGCGGAATTAGCGGTGACTGAAGTCAACTATAATATCGCTAGACACAACATGGCAGTCGATCATCCGGAAGTAGTTCAATTAGCGCTGAAATTGGAAGAATTAAAAAAGCAGGTTAACAAAATCGAACTGGGTGCAAAACTGGATACAACCCGCTATTGGGTGCCCTTTAAAAGCCTGCCTGATCTGGGAATGCGATATGCCTTTTTAATGCGCGATGTGGAAGTACAAAAGGCCATTTATAAATTGTTAATGCAGCAGTATGAGCAAGCTAAGATTCAAGAGGCCAGAGATACGCCGACTATCCAAATTCTTGACGCACCGGTCGTGCCAGAAAAGAAAAGCAAACCGAAGCGAGCGATTATTACGATTGTGGCTGCAGTTCTTAGTCTTTTCGTGAGTGTGGCTTATGTTTTTGGTTGGGAGTACGTTCACAGCTTGCGACATTCAAATCCAGAAGCTTACAATCGTTTGACTGAATCCGTATTGGCTATTCGCAATGACATTCCTTTTAGGCGACGAAGGAAATGAAGCGCACGTGCTGTGATAGTGAAGCCAGATTTCCATCACGCCATCCCAAACATTCAACTTTTTTGCCGCGACTTATCTCACGCCGGATTTGATGGTTGCTCCTGGTTCAGGAAAGATTCGCAAATCTGCTTCTATGTCTACGATGCGGGTGACATTTGTGGCTGATGCAGGCGCGACCCATATGTTGCATTGGGCCCGCCTGCTACAACGACGAGGGCTAACGATTCACTATCTATCGTTGGATCCAGTGAAGGAGTTCTCCCCAACAATACGAATCAAGCCTTTTGGGGGCAGCCGATATGCTAAATTTTTGCTAACAGCCCCGCGCTTGCGGACAATGTTGCAACGGTTAAAGCCGGATGTGGTTCACAGCTATTATCTCACCAATTATGCTTTGATGAGCGTATTATCAAAGCCAAATAAATTGGTTGTGACGGTTGCCGGATCAGATCTTTTTCAGGAGCCGCTCAAATCTCCATTCTTTGCGTCAGCTAACCGCTATGTCTGTGAGCGCGCTCATTTGATCCATTCTGTGGCAAAACACATGACCAGCCAATTGCAGACGATGGGTTTGCCGGGTGACAAAATTCTCACTTTACCGGAGGGAATTGATCCCAGCATTTTCTATTCCACCGCCGATGCCATTGGGAAACAGCCCCCGGTAGTCATCAGTACGCGGAATTTGCGACCAATATATGACGTGGCAACTCTAGTGCGAGCCGCACCACTGGTTTTGCGTAAACGTCCAGATACCCGGTTTCTTTTCGTTGGGGATGGAGAACAACGTCAAAGCTTGCAAAAGCTGATTCAAGAGTTGGGAGTTGAGCAGGCCGTTAGCTTTACTGGCTATTTGCCCTGGCCGGAATTAGCAAATCGGCTGCAAGGAGCGAGCGTTTACGTGTCCACGGCGTTGTCTGACGGCATGTCAGCTAGCTTGTTGCAAGCGATGAATTGTGGCCCCTTCCCAGTGGTTACCGATATTGCTGCCAATCAAGAATGGATTGAAGCAGGCATAAATGGTTTGCTCTTCTCCTCTGGCGATAGCCAAGACTTGGCCGGAAAGATTGTCATCGCTTTGGAGGACCAAAAGTTGCGACAGCGTGCCGCACAATTAAATCAGGGCATTGTTCGCAAAAGGGGCCTTGATGAAGACGTCATCACTCAGCTTATCGCCGCTTATGAAAGGCTGTTATAGGTAAATGCAAGACGACGATATTATACATAGAAATTTCCTAATGCAACAAGCAATTGGCCCAAGAACCTCAGACCTAGTCGCTGGCATGGTTATTGGGTTACCGATATTGTTCTTATATATGTTCCTTGCCGCCAAATTCAGCCCACAGGTCGCCATAGCAGCGTTTCTCGCGGTTGGCTGTATCATACTCTCATTTTATCAACCGATCGTGCCCGCTCTTGTTAGCCTCTTTATCATTTTTTCGGGCATTGTTTGGGGCTTAGAAATTGCCAAAGGATTTTTGCCTTTTGCCCTTCTGTCTATAGCGGCCTGGCTTGCCAAAAAGATTTTTACTCTGGACATGCGTTTTGTGCTGGATCGGCAGTTATTCTACATTCTAGGCTATTTGGCAATGGCCATTGCCTCTGTTTTGGTAGCTGTGGAAGATCAGCTTTACACCTTTGTATATTTGTTCAATTATGTCAAACTATTGGCCTTTTACCTGCTCATAAGTAATGTCATTCAGACCCGCAAGCACGTTCAAACTGTGGTGATCGTTGCTATTGTTGCAACGGCGGTATCGTTATTATATGGTTTTTACATGGTGTTCTTTGCCACTTATGCCCCGCAAGAGTTTGTCACCAGTGCTCGACTGCGGGGATTAACGGGCAATGCCAACGCCATTGCCGTGCACATTGTACTCCTAACACCCATTCTACTTTTGCTCATTTTTCAAGGCGGATGGCGCCTGAAAAGTATCATTTATTTAGGAGTGGTTATAATCTTTTCCATAGGACTTGTTGCTACTTTTTCCCGTGGAGGAACAATTGCTTTTGCGACGGTTTTAGCAATAGTTTCGTATCTAAAGCGAAGCTGGAAGGTTTTTCTTGCGTTATTGGTCATTATGGTGTTACTCGCTATACTTGTCATCCCGCCCAGTTTTTGGGAACATTTGCAAACCTTGCTGGATCTGGGCAAATTTGTCCAAGACGAATCCCTGCGCGAACGAATGCGAGTTTTGACCGGCGCCATAGATCAGTTTCTGAAGCACCCACTATTGGGCATCGGGGTAGGTAATTTTATCCTTATTTCGCGAAATTATATCTTGGAACATTTAGCCGCTCATAATATGATCGTTCATCTGGCCGCCGAAACTGGAATATTTGGGGTTCTATTTTTCATGCTGGCATTTTTTCGTTCCGTAAGCAATCTGCAATTTGCTTATCACCAATTCAAACGTCAGAAGGATGGGACATTTGCAGCCATTTCACAGGGCATGATGGTTGGTTTTGTGGGGGTCTTTATCACTTGTTTATTCCTGTCGGATCAAGAGGCCTTTATTCTATGGGCACTGTTTGGCCTCAGTGTAGCAGTAAGAAATGTCGCTAGTAAGGAGCAGATGTAGGCAACTAAGAAATCACTGCTGATGAGTAGTCAATTGCCTGGTGACCACTAGAGATTACGTTACTTCTCTAACCTAGTCTCTGTGCTAGTAACGGAGTACAACTTGAGTGCCTAAATGAACATAGGCTATTCATTCCAAAGGAGCTTTCTTAATCGGTAGGCGGGTTAGAGTTCTTATTTTTACGCGTCAACAACTGTTTTTTTCTGCTCACATTCCATTCGTATTTCAAGAAGATACTCTAAACCACATAGAATACTTTTTAGTCACGAAAGGTTATTTTGTTATATGCAAAAGGTGAATTATTGTACTATAGTATGCTTGCTTGCAGCACAAAAGTGTTTTTCTTTCGCCACACTAGAAAATGATTTTCTGAAAGTCAAGATTAATACTGAAACTGAGATTGTTGCAGCTATCGTTTATATCGAAGATAAGAATTCGGGGAATATTCTTGACCTGACTTCTTCACAGGAAGAATACATATTATCTCCTAAAGTCGGAAATTTCAAATTAGAAAATATCAAGATAGAAAAGCAAACAAGTTCCGAATTGTTTCTGGAGCTCAATTATTCTATATCGAATACGATTTGCCTATCCTTAAAAGTTCAACATCGTTTAGTACGAGATCGTGTAAAAGTACAATTTCGATTTCTACCCCAATACGCATTAAGATTAGACGCAAATTGGGAGATTGAGAGCTGCATTAGCAACATCCAAAAAATAATTCCTTTGAACCATTATGATAGGGATGAAGTTATTTATCCAATGCAAAAAGGCAGCAATTATTACCAAGCCTTGAATCAAATTTACCAATGTCAGGTCAATAATTACTATATAAGCTTCATTGTCACTAACCCTTATGAAAGCATGGTGGAAATACGAGATCAAAAGGGTGCCTTCCCTCGCTTATCTTTTATTATATTACCGACTTTTAAGCCATGGAAAGCTTATGAACCGGTAGGGCCACCAATAGCATCATTGATTGATGAGAAGGTTGCTTTGGATTATGAATATGAAATCCTATTAGATAGCACAGATACAAAGAATGAACTTGTTGCCTATTTTTCTCCTTTCCCTAATGGCTATGATCAAGTAATTTCTATGATTTTTGATGAAATACCATTCTTTCGCTGGATCATTCCTCCCTCAAGTGATGCTCGTGATATTTCTGGACAGAACCAATTAATTCGTCTGCTGCAAGATCATCCCAAAATGAAAATGTGCTGGATAATAATTCCTGATCCCATTACTTCGCCTGATGCTCTTGAGAATCCGGATTATCCTAAAGGTCAATGGTGGTTGGCTCATGGAGTTCATAGGATTGCCACGAAAGCACCTGATGAGTATAAGGAATGGCTCCAGCATCTTGAACAGGGGCAAGTGGTACTTGGCTATGAAGATAAAATTCATCTCGGAGTGCATGGGTATCACCATACTCCAGAAATGAAATTCGGCAATAATTGGGAATTCCAAACCTTCGATTCTTTGCGAGACGAACGCACCCTGGACATGATTGAAGGCGATTTATTGAACATAGGCTTAACAAAGAAGTCCTTGCAGTTTATGAGATTTCCAGGGTTCAAGTTTTCTCGTTCAGTTTTAGATGCGATGGCGCACCATGACTATGCCGGTTTTGATTTCGATTTAGCTTGGGAAATTAATAGATTGCCGCTATTTCCGTATTATGTAGGTACTAAGCGCCTATGGGCCATCAGTGCGAATTGGGAAGGAGATAGCCCCCTTTCCTATGAAAAAATGCAATACTATTTGGAAAAAGGGAAATGGGTACATACGGCAGGTCATCCCATTTTTTGGTTCAATTATGGGGATGAAGTAGCCTATCAGGTTAGGAATCGGATTTTCAGTCAAGCCGAGCAAGACTACCCCTATTTAGGTTATGTTCATTTTGATGATTACTTAGCGGTAGCCAATGAATTATCGGAGATTAGAGATTTTGAATACGAATACGATCCAAATGGGATTTCGATTTCCTTTAAGGGGGAACTAGCAAATGAGGAGACTATAGTTGTTCACCCTGTTTTAGAAGATAGCCTATCAGGAATCATAACGATCGACAATGTTCCGATCTCGCATTATCGAATTGAGAATTCCAAGCTATTTGCGGTTCTCCCTAATTTGATTGATGGATTGCATCATTTGGCGATTCCCTATAAGGTCCCGGAATTCTTCAAGTGTGAAAAAGCACAACTGCAAGTCTACCCTAATCCTTCAGTTGCTGGCCAACCCGTAAATATTGCAAATGTGCCAGCGAGTGGTGAGGCCATTTCTATTCTAAACGAGAATGGTATCCTGATTAAATCTCTGAAAACCAATTCAAATTGTGAAACCCTGATATGGGATTTAACTGACGAAAAGCTGGAACCCGTTTCGAGCGGTATTTATTTGATCCTCGTTAATGATTACAAAAGTGGCAAGCGTGAGATAAAAAAAATTGCAATCATCAGATGATGGCGATACCTTGATCAGTCTACTCGTTAAATGAATCTTTTTCCCATTGAAAGTATGATGAGGAATACTTGGCAGGTTTTTGGGCAACTGAATTCAAATCGATATTGGAGGATGCTTTTATGCAAGTAAAATTTTTAGATTTGAAAGCACAGTATTTAACCATTAAAGACGAAATTGACGTAGCAATCCAAAATGTTCTCAATTCTAGTGCTTTTTCCGCCGGACCCTTTGTCAAGTCTTTTGAAGGGCACTTTGCTCAAAAACAGCAAGGCAAATTTTGTGTAGCCGTCAATTCTGGAACTGCAGCACTCCACGCAGCCTTAATGGCCGCCAACATTAAAGCGGGAGACGAAGTCATAGTACCCGCCAATACATTTTTTGCCACTCCTGAAGCAGTCAGCCTAACGGGTGCTACACCCGTTTTTGTGGATTGTGAGGAGCAATACTATAATATCGATGTTGCGCGAATGGAAAACGCCATTACCCACAAGACCCGGGCTGTTATAGCGGTCAATCTTTATGGCCAAGCGGCCCAACTGGAAGCTATCAAGAAGATAGCCGATGAAAATAGCATAATATTGATTGAAGACTGTGCCCAATCACATCTTGCACAATTGAACGGCCGCTTTACCGGAACATACGGACTCTGCGGCTGCTTCAGCTTTTATCCTGGCAAGAATTTGGGCGCTTATGGGGAAGGCGGAGCAATAATTACCGATGATGAAAACTTTTACAAAAAATTAAGGATGATCAGAGATCATGGTAGTGCGCAAAAATATTATCATGACCTCATCGGCCATAATTACCGAATGGAAGGAATACAAGGAGCTATTTTGGATGTCAAGCTCAGGCATCTTGAAAGCTGGACAGAGAAACGCAGGAAGAACGCAAAACTATATTGTGAGTATTTGAAAAACTGCCAAGAGGTAGTATTGCCTCAAGAGATGCCCGGAGCGAGGCATGTTTATCACCTCTTTGTAATAAGAACAACAAAGCGTGACGAATTAGCCCAATTCTTGTCCGCGCATCAAATTTCTACTGGAATTCACTATCCAATACCATGCCATCTGCAAAAAGCATACAAGTTTTTGCATTATCGTGCCGGGGACTTGCCAATCAGTGAAAAATTTGCCAACGAGGTGCTTTCTCTACCGATGTCTGAGCAACTACAAGAAGGAGAAATCAAGTATATCTGCGACACGATTGAAGCATTTTTTAAGCAGTAGGATGGGAAGTATGCATCCGATTTCCCATTTTGTAACAGTTCAGCCCCTGTCAAAAATGAATGTCATTCCGACCGAAGGGAGGAATCTTTTACAGCGGGAACTTGGACATTTAGCAGATATTTCGCTATACAGATTTCTCGCTCCGCTCGAAATGACAACGGACCTGAACTGTTACCCCATTTTGAATATTTCCTTGGAATGAAAAAGATCGTCTGTCCATTGCGTGTTCCCAATGTGGTCAAAGCTTTTTTGCCTTTTATTGCGTCTGGAATCCTATTGACCGCGTGTGAAAGGGGAAAAGCTCCGGTCAATGTGTGGCCGGATTATAATGCCGATAGGGCCATCCCAATGGATCGTGACTACCAACCTCAAGCAAAAATTTGTACCTGGCAAAACGACAAAAAAGCAGCTTATACGATTGCTTTTGACGACAGCAGACCCAGTCATTATCAGATTGCCGCCGGGGAGCTTAGAATTCGCGGGATTGTGGGCACTTTCAATTTAAACACCCAAGGCATTTCATATTGGGCACTTTGGCAGAAACTACTTGATCAAGGCAATGAAATAGGCTCTCATACCCGCTCACATGTAGATTGTACAAAACTGTCCGAGTCAAAGTTGCACCAGGAGCTATCAATGGCTAAGGCGGACATCATTGGTCACCTAAGGGGCGTTGACGATGTGCTCAGCTTTACTTATCCAATGGGGGCGTTCAATGACAGAGTGGCGAAAATTGTTTCGTATTATCATAGCTCGGCCCGTGGGGGCGGGGGAATCAATCATAATTGCCCAACTGATTCAGAGCTTTTTCGGCTAAAAGGGATTGGCGCTTATCCCCCCTATGATGTGCCCGCCATTAATAATTGGGTAGAAAAATGCATTCAGAGTCGGGGCTGGATCATCGTTTATTTTCATTCTGTAAGCAAGGATGGACGAATTGGAGATACCACCATTCCTCTTAGCTTATTTAAGCAGCACCTTGATTACGTCACTGCAAAAAGGGATAGTTTGTGGATCGCTACACAAGGCCAAGTGGCGTCCTATATTCGCCTGCGGCGAGCAGCAGAGATCAAAGTTGCAACACTAGAAGATAAAATAATCACTTTGAGTTTGCAAGGCAAATTTCCTCGCGAAAGGATTGCTCCAGGAAGCAAACTCAGTGTGTTGCTACCTTTGCCCAATAATTGGCAGGCACATCGATTAGTGATACGAGATATGATTGCAAAAAAGACGGAGATCGTAAGCCCGGCAACGGGTCAGCTTCTTTACAAGTTAGCGCCTGATCAAACCGTTTTAGTTAGTGCCGAGAATTGAGGGTTATAGAATTGATGAAAGATGAATATTCTGGGGTCAGACGTGTGCGCAATATCCTTATGATTTTGCAAAGCGATTATCCGCCGGATATTCGGCTCACTAAGGAAATCAAGATACTGACGGAGAATGGTTATCATGTTTATCTATTGAGTAACAATAAAAAAGGTCTTCCGCGGCTGGAAGAAGTGGATGGCGCTACCGTGATCAGATTGCGCTATTACCCAAGGTGGGCCAAAGCATTTAACCCCATTGTTAATGTGCCTTTGTTTTTTAACCCGGTCTGGCTTTGGGCCATCATGCGTGCTATTATCGTCTATCGCATTCGGATTGTCCACGTGCATGACTTACCTTTAGCATTGGCAGCAATTTGGGTGGCGAGAATGTTTTGCCTGCCAGTTATTTTTGATGTGCATGAAAATTATCCGGCCGCTCTGCGTATTTGGGGGCGTAAAGGCTTTTTGTCCGTCCTTTTTCGTAGCCCAATGTTAGCGGAAAAACTGGAAAGTATTTGTTTGTCCAAAGCGAATGCCATTATTGTGGTGGCAGAAGAGCATCGTAATTTATTTTTGTCCCGTGGGCTTTCGGCTGACAAGGTCTTTGTGGTGGGCAACACCGTGGATTACGAACAATACACCAGCATGGAAATTGATCTCGGGATCGTCTCGGCCTATGAACACTATTTCGCATTGGTCTACGTGGGAAAATTTGGCCCTGAGCGGGACCTAGAAACCGCTATCTGTGCACTGCCCCTATTGAAGGATGAATTTTCTACCGTTCGACTACTCTTGGTTGGCGATGGGCCCAATATGGCAGATTTGCAAAAAATGGCGGCGCAAAAGGGTGTAATCGAGAATGTCGAATTTATCGGATGGGTCGATTTTCGCTTAACGCCTACCTACATAAAGGCAGGGAAGATTTGTATTATCCCGCAGCCGGCAAATGATCTCATTGATCATGGGGTGCCGCACAAGCTGTTTCAATATATGGCCATGGGCAAGCCCATCGTCTGCTCTGATTCCAAGGCCCTATCACGCATTGTGCGCGAATGCCAGTGCGGAGAAATTTTCACGTCCCATTCGCCTCAGAGCTTTGCCGAGGCAGTAATTAAAATAGCACATTCGCAGAAAAAATACGGACAAAGGGGGAAAGAAGCGATTGAGCGCAAATATAATTGGGCGCGGTCTTCCCAAGAACTTTTACGCGTATATGCAAAAATAACTTCGAGTGAACAAAATTAATTTTTGATCGAGGGATTAACACATTTATGCGTAGAAAATTTAGTACTTCAATCCATTATCAGCAGTATTCTCGGGCAATGCTTTTATGTACTTAAGAATGACGTATGAAGACCCTGCCCGCCGTATCGAAAACAATTCGCACTTACGGGTACGGTTTTAGAATTTAGGCTTCGCCTTTGGAATTAGCGACCAAACCAAGCATGGACTATATCGCTAGACGAATGAGACTACACATGAGAAAAGGAAACAGCGAAAACGAGCGACAGAGTTTACCATACGTTTCCATTGTCATTCCAATGCTCAACGAGATCGACGCCATTGCTCGATGTGTAGAGTCCATATTGCAGCAAGACTATCCTCAAGACTGCATTGAAATCGTTGTTGTTGACGGACTCTCCACTGATGGCTCGCGTGAGAAGATAACGGAGCTGGCACAGCAGCATCCCAATATTCGCCTGTTCGACAATCCTCAAAAAAGGACGCCGATTTCGTTGAATATTGGCATCAAAAACTCCCAGGGCGACATTGTTATTATTCTTGGCGCCCATACAAAAATCAAGAGCGACTTTATCAGTTTAAATGTAAAGTATATGCGGGAGATGAACGTTCCTTGTGTGGGTGGGACCCAGGTCAATGTCGGCGAGAGTTTTATGCAGCAGGTGATCGGCTGCGCCATGGGTTCACCGTTTGGCATTCCCAGCGCACCCTACCGGTTTTGGAATAAGAAAAAGTTTGTCGATACGGTTGTTTATGCGGCTTACGACAAGAAGCTTTTCGCTGAAGTCGGATATTTCGACGAGGATCTGCACATTTCCGAGGACGCCGAGTTCAATTGGCGCATACGCAAGGCTGGACATAAGATCTTCTACACACCGGAAATTGTTTCTTATTATTATCCGCGCCGCAGCATACCGCGGTTGGTCAAGCAGTTTTTTAACTATGGTATCTTGCGCGTCAACGTCATCAAAAAGCATTTCGCCGCCATTAAGGCCTTTCACCTGCTCCCGCCGCTCTTTGTTCTCACGACAATTATCCTTGCCATGCTGAGCGCTGCCTCCAGCAAGTATTACATTCCATTAGCCGCACTGTGGGCAATCTACCTCTTGTACATACTTATTGCATCGCTCATCACTTCACTACAGAACAGAAAGCTGCAGTACCTTTTTTTTCTGCCGGTGATTTTTATTTCAATGCAACTGAGTTGGGGTATCGGTTTCTTGGTGGGAATATTCAAAACTTATAAATGAGCTTTATTCAGTAAAGCATCTTGGTTTGCTTTCATGCCCAAACCCATAGAAAAAGCGCTTTTGCTTTTTGTTGATCTCTTGACGATCAATCTCGCCTTTATGGCCTGGTTAAGCCTGCGCAGCAGCGCCAGACTTTTCATCGCTTCAGGTTTTGGCCAGCGACTGGAATTGTCATTCATCATTTATCTTTTTTGGCTGCTGCTTTTTTTGTTCTTCGGCTTGTATCGGTCTTGGTACACGCAATCTCGTTTTGACGAATTGGTGGCGGTATTTAAGACCGTGGTCTTTGGCACCGTGCTCATTTTCATTCTGACCTTTGAGCCGGAAAAAGACTTGTCACAGCCGCCAACCATTGGGCGGGTGATGATCTTGAGCTATTGGCTGCTGATGATCATCAGCGTCGGCAGCGGGCGGTTGGCGCTGCACACCATTCAGCGGAAGTTGCTGCAAGCTGGGATCGGCCAGCGCAACACTCTGATCATAGGCTGGAACGAAAAAGCTCGTGAGTTGGCGGATCGGGTCAAAAGATTTCCCGCGCTGGGTTACCGCTTGATCGGCTACATTAGCTTGGGCAAAGAAGACCGTGGCAAAAGCCACCATGGCGTAAAAGTCCTGGGGAGTCTGAGAGACCTGCAAGAGGTTGTGCTGAAGAACAGAGTGGAGGAGGTCCTGTTGTCGCTGGCAGATCTGCCGCAAAAACGGGTGATGAACGTCATCGCCCAATGCGAAGGATTGCCGGTCAATATTAAAATCGAGCCCAGTCTGTACAATATCGTTCTGGGTCAGGCGCGCACCAATCAGATTTACGGTTTTCCGCTCATCGAAATCCAGCCGCAATTGATGACGCCCTGGGAGCGACGCATCAAACGGCTCATCGACATTTCCTTTGCTCTGTTCAGCTTGGTCCTGCTTTCACCGGTCTTTCTCTTGACCGCCATATTGATCAAAATCGATTCCTCAGGCACAGTCTTTTTCAAGCAAAAACGCGTAGGTCGGTACGGCAAAATATTTACCATCTATAAATTCCGCACCATGGTCAAAGATGCCGAACGCATGACTGGGCCGGTTTGGGCCGACAAAAAGGATCCGCGCGTTACCCGGGTGGGCTGGTGGCTGCGCCGGTTGCGTATCGATGAATTCCCGCAGCTCATCAACGTTCTGAATGGCGATATGAGCATGGTGGGGCCGCGCCCGGAGCGTCCCTATTTTGTCGACAAGCTCAAACGGGAATATCCCTTTTATACCCGCCGGTTAAAAGTGAAACCGGGCATCACCGGCTGGGCGCAAGTAAAAGGCAAATACGACACCACTGTCGAAGATGTGAAAGAAAAGCTGGAATATGATTTGTACTATATCGAAAACATGTCACTGCGCATGGATCTTCGCATTTTATTCTTTACGATCTATGTGATGCTGCGGTTTAAAGGACAATGAGAAAGAGCGGTTTAGACTGCAGGCTGTTAGGCTGTAGGGGGAATTTGTGGACGTCGATGTTTTGCATAAAGAGGGAAAGGTAGGCAAATGCTTGATCTAAAGTTTATTCGCGAGAATCCCGAACTGGTACGGCAGGCGATCATTCATAAGAATGACAAGGCAGATTTGGATGGTCTTTTAGCCTTGGACGTGAAAAGAAGGGAGATCATTGGTCAGGTGGAATCCGCGCGGGCGGAGCAGAACAAGGTGACCGTCAAGATCGCCGAGATGAAAAAGGCCAAGCAGGACGCATCCGCAGTCATTGCCGAGATGCGGGAATTGTCCGACAGGATCAAAACCTTGGACGACGAGCTTAAAGGCGTCGAGGAACAAATTTCCGCCATTCACATTCGGATTCCCAATATTCCGCATCCGTCGGTACCCGTTGGAGATGAAAAGCAGAACCAGGAAATCAAGCGTTGGGGCAGCTTGCCGGAAATGGATTTTAAGCCGCTGCCGCACCACGAGATTGCAGAAAAGCTCGGTCTTATCGATTTTTCCAGGGCTTCGCGTATGTCCGGCTCGTTTTTTGTCAGCTATCGCGGCTTGGGAGCCAAGCTGGAACGTTCGCTGATCAACTTTATGCTGGATCTTCATGTGCAGAAACACGGCTACACAGAGATTTTCCCTCCTTTTGTAGTGAGACGAGAAAGTATGTTCGGTACCGGCCAGTTACCCAAGCTGGAAGATGACATGTATTTGCTCCCTGCCGATGATTTATTTCTCATTCCCACAGCAGAAGTACCGGTTACCAATCTGCATAGGGAAGAGGTTCTGGAGGGTGATGATCTGCCGATTTACTACACAGCCTACACTCCCTGTTTTCGTCGCGAGGCTGGCGCCTACGGCAAAGACACTCGCGGCTTGATGCGCATTCATCAGTTCGATAAAGTCGAAATGGTCAAGTTCGTCAAGCCGGAGACGTCCTATGATGAATTGGAGAGTTTACTTGGGAACGCCGAGGAGGTGCTGCAACTGTTAGAGTTGCCTTATCGGGTGATCACGTTGGCGACGGGCGATCTTAGTTTTGCGGCTGCCAAGTGCTACGACATTGAGGTCTGGGCACAGGGTCTTGGCAAATGGCTGGAAGTTTCTTCGTGCAGCAATTTTGAGGACTTTCAGGCGCGGCGAGCCAATATTCGCTTTCGCCGGCACAAGGGCGCTAAACTGGAATTTGTACACACACTCAATGCTTCCGGACTTGCCTTGCCCCGAACCGTCATCGCCATTTTAGAAAATTATCAGACGGACGAAGGAACTGTAATCGTTCCGGAGGTGCTGCGCAAGTATGTGGGGGTGGATGTGATAAAGTGAGAAGGATCGTCAAACTTTTGTCAAACAGTGGGCAAGCGATTGTCAAGGGGTGTCAAGAATGGTCAAGTGGTAGTCAAAGGATTGTCAAGCCGTGGGCCAGGGTTGTCAAGGATGGTCAAGAGTAGTCAAGAATTGTCAAAAGATAGTCATGAGTTGTTGATGTGGGATGGGTTATGAAAAGGGGAGATTCTTTTTTACTCGGCAGGAATTAGGAGTGGTTCAGTTTGGATCGGCTTGGTAATCAGCACTAAGCGAGAGGGCGGGGGGGGAAAATGCTTGCATTCCTTAAATATTCCTGTAATTTTTAAGTGTCATTTAAAAATTGCAGGGATAATTTATGGTTGAGCGGTATCTAAAACAACGAATTCTCAGATTAGCCGGGCACTTTCCGGTCATTGCCATTCTTGGCGCGCGGCAGGTCGGTAAAACGACCTTGGCCAAAATGTTAATGGGGGAGCTTGGCAAAAAGGTCGTCTACTTAGATCTAGAAAATCCTGCTGATTTGGCCAAGTTGGATAATGCTTGGTATTTCTTTCAAACCAATCAAGAGAGCTGTCTTATCATCGATGAAGTGCAGCGAAGAACGGAGCTATTTCCGGTTTTTCGCTCCGCCATTGACCAGTTTCGAAAACCGGCACGTTTCATTTTGTTGGGTTCTGCCAGCCCTGAATTAATGCGCCAAAGCTCTGAGACGCTCGTCGGGCGCATCGTTTACACTGAGCTCACTCCCTTTACATACCCTGAGATTCACCAAATCTCCGGACAGAGTTTCCATTGGCTCTACGGCGGTTTTCCCGAGCCTTTCTTAATGACAGATTCGGAGATTCGAAAAGAGTGGTTTACCTCCTTCATCAGGACTTACGTCGAAAGGGACCTGCCGGCTTTAGGGCTGAACACTTCCGCACAGCAGCTTTTGCGCTTTATCACCATGCTCGCGCACACTCATGGCCAAATTCTCAACAAAAGCAATCTTGCCAAGGCTCTTGAATTGAGCGTGCCGACGATATCCAATCACGGCGATTTTTTGGAGAAGGCGTTCTTGATCCGAACTCTCAGACCCTATTTCGTCAATTTGAAAAAGCGGCTGGTAAAATCGCCCAAAATCTACATTCGCGACAGCGGCCTGCTGCACCATTTACTAAGAATCGAGGACTACAATTCCTTGCTGGGGCATCCTGCTGTCGGCCATTCATGGGAAGGATATGTCATCGAACAAATCGCAACGACCCTCGGTGACAAATTCGAGTACCATTTTTATCGAACACAGGATGGCGCTGAGTGTGATTTGTTGATCACCGAACAGTTCAAGCCATTAGCTTGTGTCGAAATCAAATTCACTTCGACACCCAAGAGGACCAAGAGCCTGACAATTGCCGTTCAAGACCTGAAGACCGACAAAAATTTTATTGTCATCCCCGAGTGTCTTGATCCCTACCCTTTAGATGAAAATGTAATGGTTTGCAGCCTTGAGCAATTCTTAGGAAAGTTTACAAACAACCACGCGGCTGAGCTTCAGTCCCAGTAACCTTATCTTTTGTACGGCTACCATGAGCAGCACACACGGCTGGGTTTCCATACTACCTCCCCTCATCGCCATTGTCTTGGCTATTCGCAGCAAGCAAGTCTTTCTCTCCCTCTTTGTCGGAGTTTGGATTGGCTGGACCGTCATCAGTCATTGGAATCCCATTGCCGGATTGGTGGCCGCGCTTGAAGCTTTCGTCCGCGTTTTTGCGGATGCCGGCAACACCAAGGTGATCCTGTTCAGCGCTATGGTGGGCGCGTTGATTACCTTTACCCAGTATTCCGGCGGCATGGACGGCTTTATCAACTGGGTGACTCGCAGAGGGATTGTGACTACTCGCAGGGGAGCCGGTTTGCTGGCTTGGTTCATCGGCATGATCATTTTCGTCGAGTCCAGCATTTGCGTGTTGATCGCCGGAACCGTGGCGCGTCCTCTGTTCGACAAACTGAAAATTTCGCGGGAAAAACTGGCTTATATCTGCGATTCCACCTCTGCCCCCAAATGTATTCTCATCCCCTTGAACGCTTGGGGAGCGTTCGTCATCGGCTTACTGGCCAAGCAAGGGCTGGACAATCCGGTCAAGGCGATGCTCATCTCCATGCCCTTTAATTTCTATGCCATCATCGCCATCGGCCTGGTATTGGGAACCATTCTGTTGCAGCATGATATCGGCCCAATGAAAGCGGCAGAAAGACGAGTATTCGTGGAAGGCAAGCTGCTACGCGACGGCGCCGAGCCGCTCGTTTCGGCGGAAGTCACTTCGGTGCAGGCAAAATCCGGAATTCCGCTGCGAGCTATAAACATGCTCATTCCCATTGGCGCTATGGTGGTGATGATGCCGGTCGGCTTGTTGATTACGGGTCACGGCAACTTGATGCAAGGCTCCGGCTCGACCGCTGTTTTTTGGGCTGTGCTCCTGGGTATTGTCTCCGGCGCTTTGGCTTATCGGATTCAGGGGATCATGTCTTTGAACGAGATTATGGAACAGTTCATGCGCGGCGCGGGCGGCCTCATTCCCTTGGCGGCGCTGATGATGCTGGCTTTTGCCATCGGCGACATCTGCAAAGAATTGGGCACTGGTCCGTATGTCGCTTCGGTGGCGCAAGCAGTGGTGAACCCGAAGCTTATTCCGGCAATTTTGTTCCTCATTTCCTGCTTCATCGGCTTTTCCACCGGCACTTCATGGGGAACGTTTGCCATCATGCTGCCCATCGGCGTGCCGATGATTTCCCTGCTGGGCTTGCACGAAGGACCGGTCATTGCGGCGATCCTTGGCGGTGGGGTTTTTGGCGACCATTGTTCGCCCATTTCCGATACAACGATCATCTCCTCCATGGCCTCGGCGAGCGACCACATCGATCACGTCCGCACGCAGTTGCCTTACGCCCTACTGGCAGCCGGAATTTCGGTGGTTTTGTATCTGATTGTCGGCTTTGTTTCATGACAAAGGAATCCCTCAAAATCGGAGTGATCGCCGACACGCACGGCTATCTTGATCCTCAAGTGTACCAGATTTTCCACGATGTGGAGCACATCATTCATGCCGGCGACATCGGCACTCTGGATGTGTTGATGTCGTTGCAGGCAATTGCCCCTACGACTGCGGTCTATGGCAACGTGGATGGTCAGGAAATCCGAAGCCGAGTGCAAGCAAGCGAGAAAATGGTGCTGGCCGGATTTCAAATTGAGGTGACTCACATTCAGAGGTCAAGCGCCCACAATCATAAGGGAAGCACCGACCGGGAAATCAGAATTTATGGTCACACGCACGAGCCGGAGATGAAGCGCTTCGGCCGGCTATTCATCTTCAATCCGGGATCCGCAAGCCGACCTGCCGAGGGCAAAAAGCCGTCGGTCATGATCTTGCACCTAAATACTGAAAAGGACCCGGAAGCCATGGTCGTGTTTCTTGATTAGACTACTTCAAGGAATGATGACATGAATTTTCAGGAAAAGCTGTTAGAGACAATTGCGCGCAAAAACTCGTTATTGTGCGTCGGATTGGATTCGGTTTTGGAACAGTTACCGGATTTTCTGCGCCGATCCACCGAGCCGCTCCTTGAGTTCAACAAAGCGATTATCGATGCAACCGCCGAGTTTGCCGCCGCTTTTAAAGTGAACACAGCTTTTTATGAAGCCCATGGCGCTGCCGGCTGGAAGGTGTTGGAAGAGACTTTCAAATACTTGCCGAGCGATGTAATCAAAATTGCCGACGCCAAGCGCGGAGATATCGGCAATACCGCCAGCATGTACGCCCGTGCGGTTTTCGATCAGCTTGGTGCGGACGCCGTCACCGTTAATCCCTATCTCGGCGGCGATTCCGTTCAGCCTTTTCTTACCAATGCGGAAAAAGGCGTCTTTTTCTTGTGCCTTACGTCCAATCCCGGTGCGAAAGATCTACAGTATTTTTCCAATGGCCGGCAAACGCTGTTCGAAAAAGTGCTGGAGTTGGTGAAGGGCTGGAATAGCCAAGAGAACTGCGGCTTAGTCGTCGGCGCAACGCATCCGGACGAGTTGGCGCACGTGCGTCAGCTTGCTCCTGAGTTGCCGTTTCTGATACCGGGTATCGGCGCTCAAGGTGGTGATTTGGAAAAGTCGGTCCTGAACGGCACGGATAAATTCGGTACCAACGCCTTGTTCAATTCCAGTCGCGCTATTCTGTACGCTTCTCAGAAGGAAGATTTCGCTGCGGCGGCGCATGCGGAAGCAGAAAGGACGTTGATTGCCATCAATAGAGCCCGAGCCGAAAAGTTGGCAGAATAACGTGTTGTTTGATGGATAGGAAATTATGGTGTTCGCCTGTGGGAATTGGCTCTTCTCACTGATTTGGGCAATTCAAACGGAAGGAATTCGGCAATGACAAAAGAAGAGGCTTTGGCCATTTTTCGACAAACCGGTGCGCTCTTGGAAGGCCACTTTCGGCTGACCTCGGGCTTGCACAGCCCGCAGTATTTCCAGTGCGCAAAGGTGCTGCAATATCCAAAATATGCTGAACGATTGTCACAGGAAATCGCGAATCACTATTTGAATGAAAAAATCAATGCGGTCATCTCGCCGGCAATCGGCGGCATCGTGGTGGGTCAAGAGGTGGCCCGGCTCCTCGGATGTCGCGCTATTTTTGCCGAGCGGGAAAACAACCTCATGACCTTGCGACGGGGATTCCAGCTTGGAGCCGAAGAGCGTGTCATCGCCGTGGAGGACGTGGTCACCACCGGCGGATCCATTCAGGAGGTGATCTCCTTGGCTAAGCAAGCAGGTGCGAAAGTAGTGGGCGTAGGATTTATTGTCGACCGCAGCGCCGGGAAAGTAACTTTTGAGGTGCCCAAATTTTCGATCCTGCAAATGGAGGTCGTCACCTACCCGCCGGACGATTGCCCATTATGCAAAAAGGGTTTGCCGGTGGTGAAACCGGGAAGTAGAAATGTGTAAGACGGATTCATAAAACGTACTAACTTGATCCTTGAAAAGTTGAAGGAAAAAGTGTACATTAGGCAGCCAAACGGCTATAAGCTATCAGTGCTTATTTGGCCAATTTCATAAAGGAATCCAAAATGACCGAAGAAAGCAAAACTCTTTTGCAGACCGTGTCGAAGGAATTGCAAGTTCCTGAGGCGGAGCTTTTGAGACAAGGGTTGAAGGCGTTTTTGGAGCGCGAGTTGTTGATGGTCAAGGCTGACATATATGCCATCTGTGTACGATACGGTGTCGTAAGCGTGGAAGAAATGGAAAGCCGGTACCGGAATGGCAGTTTAGAAGAGTCAAACACCTGGCAAGATTTGCAGCGATTGGATCATTTAGAATACAAGCGCGATCACCTGCTACAGCTTATCGAAACCGCTTCATGAGTGCATTGGACGTCCAAAAACTCGCGGACATCGCCATGATCGAGTTTGTGGATATTGTCACCGCCGTGTTGGTGCCCGACATTAACGAGATGAGAATTTTTTTAAAGGATGGAAGTTTCGCGGATATTTGGTTTTCATTAAAGTTGCCGAATCGGTACAGCTATCACTGGGACCGACGAATTGTAGATGGTACGATTTACCGTTTTGACAATTCACCGCATCTAAAATGGAGCCATGTTTCGTCCTTTCCGGATCACTTTCATAATGGCAGCGAAGCCAACGTGACGAGCAGCCCAATAAGCCATCTGCCGGATAAAGGTTTGAGGGATTTCCTGACATTTGTCAAGGGTACAATTAAAAAGTAGAATCACCCCAAATGCTAAGCCTGTCCAATAAAAAGCCCTCGCGTCATTCGCGAGGGCTTTATTTTGTCCCAGATATTTTCTCAGCGGCTCTAACCGCGAGCGATGCCGCAACCGCCGCAGGGCCTTTTCTTTGATTTGACGCACCCGCTCCCGAGTTAGAGCAAAATACTCGCCGATTTCTTCCAAAGTGGACGGTTGCCGCTGAAACCGATACGAATTTCTACGCTCCCTATGAAGCTGTTTAGTCCGTGCTTCCGTTAGATGACCTCCGTCACTCCTATCGTCCGAGAGAATTCAAAAGGCGATCATAATTTCTTTTTCCGCCAGCCTCAGTTACTATAGGAAAGTTTAGCTTGACAAATATGAATGAGTATTTTATATTTGTCGCACAATCATAAAGTGCACTTTATATTTGCAGGGAACTGAAATGCCTATTTACGATCGTTGGTACGCTCAGCCGCTGCGAGACAAGCTTCAGCGGCCTTTTGTTCACCTAATGTTTGGAGCGCGGCAAACCGGCAAATCGACCTTGCTGAATTCATTGCTACCCGCTGATTCGCTTCGCATTGATCTAGCCAATCCGGCGGAGCGGGCGCGTTACCTAACTCGGCCGCAGGAATTCATCAATATTTGCCGAGCGCTGCCGCCAAGTGCCTCCGGTCAGTTTGTGTTTGTGGACGAAGTCCAGTCGGTTCCTGCTATTTTCGATGCGGTCCAACATTTGTATGATGCCGATAAACAACGGTGGCGTTTCGTACTGTGCGGCAGTTCCGCACGAAAATTGAGACGAACAGAGGCTAATCTGCTACCGGGAAGAAGCTTCTTGCATCGACTATTTCCGTTGACATTGACCGAACAGCCATCCAGTGTGAGCGGCGTTCCTTACGACTTGTCCCCTTTGCCCTTGCCTTGGCAAAAAGAGTCGGCGCGGCTGTTTCCTGTCTGGGATTTGGAGTCGCGATTGGCCTATGGGTCCTTACCGGGGATTGTCACCAGCGACGTAGAGGATCGGCCTGAATTGCTACGGGCTTACACTTCCTTTCACCTTGAAGAAGAGATACGACGTGAGGCCTTGGTTAAGGATTGGGGTGCGTTTCTGCGCTTTGTGCAATTGGCGGCATCGGAATCAGGACAAATCCTCAACTATGCGTCCATCTCGCAGGAAACGGGGATTTCCCAGCCGACAGTGAAGAGTTATTATCAATTGCTGGAAGACATGCATGTAGGTTTTCGCGTGCTGGCTTTTAGCAAAAGCTCACGCAAGAATTTGCTGTCCACCCCCAAGTTTTTCCTTTTCGACATGGGAGTACGCCACGCCGCGGCCGGAATACATCCTTCTCTCGAGGCTGTAAAGGTTAACGCAGGCAGTTTTTTTGAGCAATGGGTTGGTATTGAGTTGTGGAAGCGCCTGCAATATCTTGGCAGCGGGCGGCTTTTTTATCAGCGCACCAGGAATGGCGCCGAGATAGACTTTATTGTGGAATACAATGATCGTCTGATTCCCATAGAAGTGAAATGGAGCGAGCATCCCAATCTTCAAGATGCTCGACATCTGTTAAACTTTCTGAAAGAGCATCCCAAGCAGGCCAAGCGTGCCTACGTTATTTGTCGTTGTGTCGCGCCTATGGAAATTCATGAGAAAGTATTGGCCCTGCCATGGACTTGGCTGTAACTGAAGAGGTCGACGAGGTCTGATATGTCTCGCCCTGAAAGGCCGGTCTTGACAACGACGGTGGTGGCTGAGGTCTTTTGCTCTCAAGTCGCAGGCACTTTGTACGGCAATCAAAAAGCCCTCGCGTCATTCACGAGGGCTTTATTCTATCCCAGATATTTTCTCA
>DYKH01000001.1:143561-164328 GCA_020722685.1 Caldithrix sp.
CAAAAAGCCCTCGCGTCATTCACGAGGGCTTTATTCTATCCCAGATATTTTCTCAGCGGCTCTAATCGCGAGCGATGGCGCAATCGCCGCAACGCCTTTTCTTTGATTTGACGAACCCGCTCACGGGTTAGAGCAAAGTACTCACCGATTTCTTCCAGAGTGAGCGGACGGTCTCCGTCCAATCCAAAATAGAGTTTTACTATTTCAGCTTCCCGGGATTTCAGAGTAGAAAGCACTTTTTCGATTTCTTCTCGCAAAGAAGCACGCATGAGGTCGCCATCTGGCGGCTCGTAACGATCACTCTCGAGAACGTCTAAGAGGCTGTTTCCTTCTTCTTCTTTAAAAGGCTCATCCAACGACAGATGCCGCGCCGAGGTTTTGAGGACGTCGGCAACCTCAAAAGAGGTCATTTCCATTTTATCGGCGATTTCCTCCATGCTGGGCTCGCGTCCATACTCTTTCTCCAGAGCTTCCAGGGCCCGACCGACCTTGTTAATGGCGCCGACTCTATTCAGAGGAAGCCGGACGACTCTCGATTGTTCTGCGAGAGCCTGTAGAATGGACTGCCGAATCCACCAAACTGCGTAGGAGATAAACTTGAAGCCGCGCGTCTCATCAAAGCGCTGTGCAGCTTTGATGAGGCCGAGATTTCCTTCACTAATAAGATCCTGCAAGGGCAAGCCTTGTCCCTGATACTCCTTGGCAACGCTGATGACAAAGCGCAAATTGGCCTTGACGAGCTTGTCCAGCGCCTCTTCGTCCCCTCTACGAATACGACGTGCTAACGCAATCTCTTCTTCCGGAGGTAATGGGGAAAAACCACCGATCTCTTCAAGGTATTTTTCAATAGACTCTTTGGTTCTAACCTCGGTCGGCTGTTTTTTCTTTTTCTTGACTATTTGTTCGGTGGGCATCTGCGTAGCTAACCACATCCTTTAGTATTACAACACTGCTCGTACAACTTGCCTTTGATACACATTAAACCTTATGGGCACACATGATTTAACACTATTTTCCCAAAATTATTTCAATCTCGCGATGGCGTGCCATGCCCAAAACGCTCACTTTTGGCTCTAACGAATGAGCAAAAGTAGTGCGTTGGGATCTGCTGCAGAAATTTGACAAGAGTTTGCTCTTGAATTGTCTTTTGATGATGATGCTGAGAAGGCCGATTTGAATGAAAACCTTGAGCTTGGTAGATAAACACAGCTTGCCAGCCGTCAATATAATGAAAAAAAGCAACAATGTCAAACACGAATTTGGCAAAAAGTGGTAAAAAGTGGCGTGATCGGTCACTTGTGTAGAAAAGCAGGAGATGAAACATAGGGTTCACGTGATAGAACAAGGCTCGCGGCTTTTTCTTAGCAAACTGTCGAGCGCCTGGGGTTGCGCTTCTGATCGACGATTCTCTTACCAGGCTTTTATGTCGCCGAACGTGAGGCTGCAGATGATATGCAGTTTGGCATTGGCCGTAGCGTAGCTTTCGCTTTGAAACATCATGCGTTGATTAAAGCCTTCGCGCACTTGGTCAAAAATGTTTATATCTCAGGCCAACGAATTGGCTGTGACTTTAATCGGCAGATTCTTGGGTGAATCGACCTTGATATCGCCAAATGTGGCGCTGAGGGTGAGTTTTCGCTCCCCTTCGGGAATTTCTAATTTGCTCGCGTCCATCTTCACGTCGCCAAAAGTCGTGCGAATTGTTCCGCTCTGAAAATTCTTGCTTTCGATGGCGACCTTGATGTCTCCGAAGGTGTTGAAGCGAATAACTCGCTCCGACTGGGAGATGACATGTAGATCGCCAAAATCCCGACTTTGACTTGCATCTCGTCGATCGAGATTCCTTACAATTAGATACATTCCCAGCAACACGATTGCCAGTGGCCAACAATCTGCGATAAGGTCGGTAAAGTACAGGATGCCCGTATTATTGAGGAAGACTAAAATGCCTACTACAACCAGCAACAGCCCCCAAAAGACCGATGAGGATCGTGATGGATGCATTTGACCTCCAGCAAATAACACGGGGTCCGTACAACTGCATTATATGATTGACACGAGGAGCAAAAAGCAAGAAGAAATGCTTACCCCTCGTCTCACGAGTGTTCAGCCAGATATTTTTCCGCTTCGATGGCTGCCTGACATCCCGACCCGGCAGCGGTTATTGCTTGACGATAAATGGGATCCTGAACGTCTCCGCAGGCGAAAACACCGGGGATATTCGTTCTCATTCTGCGATCGGTTACAATGTAGTTCGCACTATCCATTTCTATTTGGCCTTTAAATAACTCTACATTGGGATAGTGGCCGACAAATACGAACACGCCATCAACTTCATAGTCGGAGATGCGCTCGGATTTTACATCCCTAAGACGCAGGTGTTTCACGGTTGTTTCCCCGACTATCTCTTCGACGACAGAATTCCAAATAAAGTTTATTTTCTCATTCTTAAAGGCCCGATCCTGCAAAATGGGGTCGGCGCGCAAGGCGTCGCGACGGTGGATGATTGTTACCTGGCTGGCGAATCGAGTAAGGAACAAGCCCTCGTCAATGGCGCTGTTGCCGCCACCGATAACGGCAACGTGTTTACCGGTGAAGAAAAAGCCATCACAGGTAGCGCAGTAGGAAACGCCCTTTCCAATCAGACGATCTTCTCCGGGCACTCCTAATCGTTTGGGAGAGGAACCCGTCGCGATAATGACTACTTTGCTCTCATAGACTTGCTCGCCAACATAAACTTTCTTGACGGGTGCAGCAAGCTCGACTTTGGTGGCGACATCGTATAGCAACTCGGCGCCAAAACGTGTCGCTTGCTTTTCAAAGGCCTGATACATTTCATAGCCCCCCAATCCTTCCGGAAAGCCGGGATAGTTTTCCAGATCATTTGTCAGCGTCACTTGCCCGCCTCGTTCCAGTCCGGAGATGACCAGGGGCTTTAGATTTGCTCGCGCAGCATAAATGGCGGCGGTCAATCCGGCAGGTCCCGAGCCGATAATTATGACGTTTTGCATTTACTCCTCCAGGTTAGGAAAATATCAAACTAAACAGAACAGACTTTCTAAAAGTACAATCAGCTTATTAGATACTTTTCCCGGCGTTTTTCTTCAAATAACTTTGCAGGTGTTAAGCCGGGGACTGTTTATCCATGTGCTTGCTGTACACCGTGCAGCATTTCGGTATAGTGTTTTTATCTGGTATCGATAAAACAAGTTTCCATGCGTGCGAGAGCTTGATCGGGGCTCATGGCACTGGAACACCCGGCACGGCAAGACAGAAGAGGATTGCCTTGCAAAAGCGGCTCGCACCGGTCGCGTCCATGCAAACAAGACCTCTCACGCAAGATACTGCTTACAGGTAACGGCAAACAAATATCTTGAGAGCGTGCCTGCAACCGGTTAGGACTCTGTTATCCAAGGCACGTTGCCATCAAACGGGATTGGGGATGTCGATGAAATGAACCTCGACGCCGAACTTTTTCAAAATGTGGTCACCAAGGGCTTGAATGCCCAAGCGTTCAGTCGCATAGTGTCCAGCTGCAAAGAAGTGAATATTACCTTCCTTGGCCAAGTGCATGGTCGCCTCCGAAGCTTCACCGGTAATGTAAGCATCCAGTCCGGCATCGATGGCCAGCAGGATTTCCCTTTCGGCTCCCCCGGAACAATAGCCCAGGCGATGAATACGTTCCGGTCCGAACGGAAAGACAAGCGGGTCAAACTGGAAAAACTCTTGTACCTTATTGAGCAGCTCGGCAAAGGTGAGGGGCGAAATGGTTCCCTGAATGGCGATATCTCCCATTTCCTGGACATGCTCAAGTTTCAGACCTTTTGCGGCCAAAGCATTATTGCCCAGCTCAGGATGTTTGTCCAGGGGCAAATGATATGCGCACAGAGTTATTTCATTCGACAGCAGAATTTTCAGGCGCTTCTTGAGCGTTCCTTTGACGACGCGACTGTCCCGGTCCCAAAAAATACCGTGATGAACCAGTACCAAATCAGCCCCCAGGTTGACGGCCTCTTCAAACAACTGCAAGCTTGCAGAAACCCCGGTGACGATTCGACCGACCTCCTCACGCCCTTCAACCTGCAGACCTTGAGGACCGAAGTCCTTGATCTCTCCTACTCTTAGATACTCGTCGAGGTACTGAACCAACATTTCCCGCTGTATCACCTTTTTGCTTCCCTCGTTCTTCATACTTTTCCCTTCGCGGGGTTCGCCGCTGTTTAGTCCGTAAGATGGATGACGCTGTGATGTTGGCCGCGGCCTTTAATCCAAATACACGGCCCTACCCAAGTTTGCTGATTCGTAGATCGCCAGGATGAGCCGCAATGAACGACGAGCCTCCATGCCGGACACGATGGGCTCGCGCTTTTCCCGAATTGCAGATGCTATGTCCGTGAATTGGCGGACGAAGGGAGTAATATCGATAGCCATCGGCGAGGCAGCGCCGCCGGCATTGACCTCGGTCGCTTGGAACGGTTCTTCGCCTTCTATCTGCAGAAAGTACAGTTTTTCGCCGAGGACGCTCACAGCGCCCTTGGTGCCATGAATATCCAACCTTGCCGGAAAACCAGGAAACATGGCGGTTGAGGCTTGAATGACCCCGAACGCCCCGCTGACGAACTCGACGATCGCTATGCCAATGTCTTCCACTTCTATAGCATGAGCCACGGTTCTGGTTTTGGCAAATACGCTCTTGACCGGTCCCATGACCGAAAGCAAAAGATCGATGAAATGGATGCCTTGGTTAATGAAGGATCCGCCGCCATCCAGTGCCCGGGTGCCGCGCCATTGGGCGCTGTCGTAATAAGCTTGGGTGCGATACCATTTGATGTAGGCATCGCCTTCGATGAGGTTGCCAAGTTTTCCGCTTTGGAGTATGTCGTAGACCTGAAGCATTGCGTCCAAAAAGCGGTACTGGCTAATTACCGACAACGTGACGCCAGAAGAGCGGCATTCTTCAATGAGTGCATCCGCCTTTGCGAGTGTGACATCGATGGGCTTTTCCACGATGACGTGTCTGCCGGCGCGTGCGGCGGCGATGCCTAATTCCGCATGCAAGCCCGAGGGAACGGCAATGTCCACAATATCGATATCGGGATCGTCAAAAACTTTTTGGTTGCTATTCGTCCACGGCAGATCGAATTGTTCCGCCAAAGCCTTTACCTTATCTGCTTCTGGGGCGCAAACCAAACTCAATTCAAGCCCACCGACCTGCTGGATGGCCTTGATGTGATGCGCGGCAACGGCTCCCGCACCAATGAGCGCGATTCTTAGTTTAGAGTTGTTCATACGGTCCGATTGATTTTTACAAGGAGGTGGGTTCCCTTTTGCAGGTTTCAATTACTTGGAGGGTTTCGCAATGGCCCCCGATATCGCCAGTTGATGAGAAATAGCAGCGCGACCAAGAAAAGCGGTCCGGAAATGGTCAGTATCCAGGAAATTTTTCCCCAAGCCATGATAAGATACAAAATGCCCAAGGCGGAAAAAAGCACCGCTCCCACCCATTCCCGGCGCCAGGAAAGAATGAGCGCCAGCAAAACGAGTCCGGTCGGCACAAGATGTATCAGCAAGGCAAGGAGAATTTCTCCAAGGCTTCGGCCTTCATCGAAGACATCGAATGCAAACAGGCTAATAAAGGCGGCGAACAAAATGCAAAGCACGCGAGGTGTCCAGAAAATCAGTTTCTTGCTGAGCGGATTCATGTTTGCTTCTCCGTTTGCTGTGTCAACAACCTTGTCTTATGATCCTCTTCGCCTGACACGACTTGACCCCTCAACTCATAAAGAATAGACCTTGGCCGTTTCTTGAACAGAACTGGTACGGGTTAAATAGGCTCGATTTTTATCTTTTCCAAGTCCGCGATGCCCAAGCCACGCTCCTGAGCCATGGTCATGAACTTGCCAAATTCCATTTCCTGCCCTTGCTCGCGAATGATCTTGACGCCAACGGCATCGAGGGCCACCGGGTCCTTGCTAAACAGGATGGCTCCATAAGCAAAATCCGCCGGCCCGGCGGGGCCGCGATTCTTCATGCCCAGCAAGGCGTCGCCCACGTGCAATACGAACTTGTCGCGAATGAGGGAGGCAGCATGAAGGTCACAGATGCGCGTATGAAATTCTTTGTGAAACACCGTGCCGATGTCGGCCCAATGCGGATAGGCAGAGGAGAATGTACCGTACATATTCTTCAAAGCGAAGGTGACGCCGCGGCCGATACTTTTCAAGACCGGGACATTAATTTGATAGCTACAAACTTTGGAAAGGATCGAAGTGAAATATGCCGTATCCTCTATCGACTTCCAGGAGGCAGCTCCATCGTAACCGTAGCGGGGAGTCTTGTCGTCCATGCTTTTGGAAATGCCTGCCACTCTTACGTCGTTGCCTCTCTCATTAAGGCGGAAACCGGCGCCATCTATTTCTTTATCCCAACGATCCCAGACAAGAATATTCCTACGAGGGAAATGCCCGCCCTTGATCGGCATTTGTTCCAGTCCATTGACGATTGCATGGACCGTCGCCTTTTGCGTGCACAACTGGCGCGGCCGGTCGCCGGCGACGCAATTGATTTTGATGCCGATGATCGTCTGCGCGTCCAAAACCGGAAAAAGAGATTTCCAGGCAAGACCGACTTTTTCCAGCCCGGTGAAACGCATGATGCCGTTGTCAACAAGCCGCTGAACTGCCGCATCGTCAATCTTCTCCAAGCCTGCGACGGCGAATGAATCGCGTGCCACAACCACTTCTCCTGCGCCTCTTTTGATCGCCGTTCGGCCGGCATTGACAAGCGTTGCAGAAATCATTGTAGCGGTAGCGGCAATGGAGGTCGAAAGCAGAAAATCACGGCGGCTAAGCTTGGCGGCTTTTTCCATGGGCACATCCTTTCCAGACAGGAAGTAGACGGTTTTCATTTCCGGGCAATAGGTAACGGATCGGCGAATTGCATGAGATGCGTTAGAACTTGTTGTGATGCAAAACGGATTCAAGGGTACGCTTGGGCACATGCAGACGGCCGGTGCTGTCTTTGTAGTATTTTATGGTGTCTTGCATTGGCTCGGCGATTGGATCTTCGTCCGGAAAACCCAGCGCCAGCAAGGAGTCGATTTCATAGTTGTCCGGGATGTGGAGCAAATTCCGCATCGCAGCGTGATCAATAGAAGCAATCCAGCACGCTCCAACACCCTTTTCCAAAGCCGTCAGAATCATGTTCTCAGCGGCCGCGCCGACGTCCTGGCCTCCGGCGTTGGGTCGGATGTCGCGATTGATCAGGATGATGATAAAGGCCACCGGAGTCTGTCCCGCCGGCGGGCGTCCGCTTGCCGGCGGCAAATAACCGGCCCATTTCGTCATCTCGAACGCTTGCTCAACCAGGTCCGGGTCATCGATAACAATATATTCCAGAGGCTGCAGGTTTGAGGCCGAGGGAGCCAATCGACCGGTATCAACAATCTCCTTTAAATCTGGGAAGGGAATCCTTTTTTGCTGATAGCGGCGAATGGTCCGGCGCTTACGGATGAGCTCTAATACCGTCAAAGTCACTTCCTCAATTTGGTCAGGAACGCGATGAGCCATTAACTGACACGCTAATATAGTTACTTAGGATTAAAATACAAGGTAAAAAATCGCGCCCGTCTCGTATTGAAGCACAAATATTCGATTGGAACCAATGAGAAGAATGCTCGTACCACAGGCAGTTTTTGATCAGGACAAACGGATATAGCTCTACGGATTGGAAGCATTGAGGAGGCGTTATGGATGCAAGCGAGACCAAAGCCCCAACGACGTACAGATATCATGACTCTTTTAGCGGCATTGTGACCGGGATTCTGTTTGTTGTCGCTGGCGCGCTGATCTTTGCCGATAAGGTAGGCATGTTAGAGGGTGGATGGTTTTGGTGGCTGGTTTTCGCCTATGGAATTATTTTGATCGGCGAAGCAGTGGCGCGGATGAGTATTCCAAAATACAACAAACCGGTAGGTGGAAAGTTGGTCTGGGGAGCCATTCTGGTCGCTTTTAGCGCCAGCCAGCTTTATGAATTAGAGAACTGGTGGCCGCTGATTCTCATTGCAGCCGGGGTGGCGATGATCGCCAATTCACTTTCGCAGCGAAGAAAAACTGCCGGCTCAGAGTAGTTGATGTCTGCCTTTTGTCGTTCATTTGGGTAGCGACGATTTCTTACGGTTTGCCCTTTTGGTCGAAAAGCTTGGGCCGCAAGACCAAAAGGGCTTTTTCTTGCCTGACTGACTTCAGTCACGCGCAGTTGTTTGGGCAGAGCGTTTCATGGCGAGGTAATTTGCCGCAACCAAAGCAATGGAGCGTGACGCTAAGAAACGCCAATATTGCATTGCGTCGGAAAAGTCTATCCGACTGTCTTGGTCAAGTCCGAATCATCAGGGACAAAATCATCCTTACTTTGAGTTGCGGCATCGACGGGTCATGGAATTGGCGTACATTCGCGCCTATTCGCGGTTGAAAGAACCTTCCTGATCGTGTTGGTCTTGGCGGGATCACCCTAACAGACGCCTCATTCTGCATTCCCAATTCTATCTCTCTAGATTGAATCATCGAATGGACCTTGGTGTCGCCGGCTTTTACGCCGAAAAAAAGTTTGGAATTTTTTCATTTTATTATAAATTGAAACCGGATGAATCCGGAGTGATGATGAAGCTCAACGACCTGCTTTCCGAACAAGTAATACGCATCCCGCTCAATGGCACTGAGAAGACGCAGATCATTGAAGAGATGGTTGATATACTGCACAGGGCCAAGAAACTCAGGGATCGCGATGCTGTGTTGCAGGCGGTGCTGGAACGAGAGCACATAATGAGTACAGGAATTGGCGGCGGCGTTGCGATTCCCCATGCGAAAACCGAAGCAGTGGATGACCTCGTCGCTAGTTTTGGCATTACCAAGCAGGGCGTCGATTTCCAATCCATCGATGAAAAGCCCGTGCGCATGGTTTTTCTGCTAATCGCTCCCGCCGATCAAACCGGGCCGCATCTAAAAGCGCTGAGCCGCATATCGAGATTGATGCACTGGGACGAATTTCGCGCTAAATTGATTGCAGCTCGGGATAGCAAAGAAGTGATTGAGGCATTTGCACAAGAAGAACAAAAATACCTAACCATCTAAGCCACTTTGATGTATGGCCTCCAGCGAGCCGTCGACACATGCGCGGGTCTCGATGTTCTTGAGACCCTTTATTGTTTATAATCCAGTCGTTGCTGGGCGAAACAGAAGAAGCGAGGTATGTCATGCCATATTGCCCTAATTGTCAAGCGGAATATATTGAGGGCATCCTCGAATGCCCGGATTGTCGGGTCGCACTGGTGGAGCAATTGCCTGTTGCGCAGCACAAGGAGGTCGACTTGGTCGGCTTGCATCCCTTGCCGGGCATCGTCTACGCCGATATGGTGAAAGAGGCTCTGGAGAATGCCGGGATTGCTTGCGTCGTCAAATCCGACACCATGACTGCCGCGGGATTTGTCAGAGGCGCGAATTCTGCGGGCGAGGAATGTCAGATCTATGTGGACAAGAAGGACAAGCGGCGCGCCGAGAGCATTTTGCATGCTATGCTTGATCATATTTGATAATGAGCCGCATCTTCTGTAATGAGTCACATTTTTACTCCAGTGAAACCATCACGCCTTTGAAGGTTTTCTCGACCGCCAATTTGCATCAATGGCCGCGAATCTTGTGTTGGCGCCTGTTCGCATCGATTGGCGGTTGTTTTAGGTGTGGCAAATTGCTGTGCCCGACTCTACTACCAAACTTTTGCGACAAATAAACAACCGATGAAATACAAATCCATAACCGGCACCCGCGACGTACTGCCGGAAGAGCAGCCTTACTGGCGGCTAGTTGAGAAAAAAATAGCCGAAATAACCGAGCTGTACGGCTACCAGCGTGTGGATCCACCCATCTTTGAGGACACCCGGCTATTCATCCGCGGCGTCGGCGAAACGACCGACATTGTCGAAAAGGAAATGTACACCTTCTTAGACAAGGGCGAGAATTCGTTGACCCTGCGTCCGGAGTTTACGGCCGGTGTCCTGCGGCTTTATTTGCAGAACGGCATGCACATGCTCCCCAAGCCTGTCAAGTTGTTCTCAGTGGGTCCCATTTTTCGCTTTGAGCGGCCGCAAGCCGGTCGGTACCGCCAACACACCCAATTCAACGTGGAGGCGCTGGGAGAGCAGGATCCCGCTATCGACCTTGAAGTGATGTCCATTGCCTGGCAGCTTTATGCGGAGTTGGGCTTTAGAGGTTTGGCCTTCCAGTTGAACAGCACGGGATGTCCGAATTGTCGTCCCAGCTACATCGTAAAGCTCAAGGAGTACTATCGTGGGCGTTGGGCGGAAATATGCGAGGATTGCCGGCGACGATTGGACCGGAATGCCCTGCGGCTTCTGGACTGCAAAGTGGCCAGTTGTCAGCCTATCATTGCGGAGGCGCCGGTCATCACAGAACACCTCTGCAGTGAATGTAGTGAACACTTTGCCAAGCTTAAAAGCTATCTCGATTTGTTGGGGCGAGCGTACACCATTAATCACAAGCTCGTACGTGGTTTGGATTATTATACCAAGACGGTATTCGAAGTTTGGGCGCAAGGGATCGGCGCGCAAAACGCCATGTGCGGCGGCGGCCGTTATGACGGTTTGATAGAGCAATTGGGTGGCGAGCCTACACCCGGAATCGGTTTTGGCTCGGGAATCGAGCGAATCATCATGAGCATGAAGGAACAGGGTCTGCAACCGGAACCAAGCAAGCCTCCTTCCGTTTTTATTGTGCACTCCGGGCCGCTTGTTTTGCAGATGGCTATTGACCTGACGTACAAACTGCGGGAACAAAAACTTTCCACCATCATGGCTTTTGGCGATAGAAGCCTTAAATCGCAGATGAGAGAGGCAAACAGGCAAGGAGCGCGTTTTGTCCTTATCCTTGGCGAGAGAGAAGCGAAGGCAGGAGTTGTAGCGGTGAAAGACCTACGGAGCGGCGAACAAGTGGATGTCCCCAAAGAAAAAGTCTCGTCGTTTCTGTTAGAAAAGATCCCCTTGTAATTCGGACAATGGCCACGAAACAACCCAAATCCGATTGGCTCCCCCTATCCCCGAACCACGCCAAATACCTTCGTTCCTTGCTGCACAAAAAGTATCGGGACAGCGAGCAGAAATACCTGGTGGAAGGTGTACGACTTTGCCGTGAGGCTTTGGCGGCTGCAAACCTGGTTCGTGAATTTATTATCTCCAGGGACAAGCTTAATCAGGAACTTCCAAGCCGCTTGTCGGAAAAGGCGCAGAGTCTGGGAATTCCGATATTCGTCGCCGAAGAAAGAGAATTCTTGTCCATCGCCGATACCGAGTCCCCGCAAGGAGTGGCTTGCGTCATGCAAAAGTTCCCTGTGCCGGCTCAAGACAAGTTTACCAAAGAACGTTATTTGCTGGTGGGGCTGCAAGCCATTCGTGATCCGGGCAATCTCGGGACGATCGTTCGTACTGCGGACTGGTTTGGGATCGATGGCCTGCTGCTGAGCAGCGATACGGTCGATTTGTACAATCCCAAAGTGGTTCGCGCCAGCATGGGTTCCATTTTTCGCCTGCGATTCCGTGAAAAAGTCGACTTTGCCAAAGTGCTGCCGGAGCTCAGAAATGCAGGTTTCATCATTATAGCAACCGTAGGCGATGGCGGCGTGCCGCTCAAAAATCTCAAACGCAAAGGCCGGCAACTGCTGCTCATCGGTAACGAAGCCAACGGCTTGGATTCGGCATCGGTCGAATTGGCAGACATGAAAGTCACTATTCCGAGAATCGGGGCGGGGGAATCTCTTAATGCTGCGATAGCCGCCGGTATTATTTTTTATCATTTGAGCCAAGAACCAATCAGTTGAGTTAGCAATAGCATGACAGATCATCGTGACTTGGATCCGACTCTACTAACACCCAGACAAGTATTCGCGATCCTTATCTTCACGCTTTTTTTGATGATGTTCATCGGCACGGCAGTGGTACTGCTGGGCGGCAGATCGTTGGCCTTGCTCAGCGAGTCCTTTATCATCGTGCCGTCACTTGTTTTCGTTTGGCGCTTCAAGATTCCTTTTTTTCGAGTCTTTCGCCTGAACCGCATTAACGGCCCAATTTTTGGGTATACAATCATCATCAGCCTATCGATCTTTGTGTTGAGCGACGGCCTGGATCGCTTTGTCGGCAGCTTGTTTCCTATGCCGGACGAATGGCTGGATGCGATGAAAGAACTGGTGCGCATGGACACCCCCGGGCAAGCGCTGCTGCTTTTTGTTTCGGCTGTGATGATTGCCGGCTTTGCCGAAGAAATGCTCTTTCGCGGCATGCTGCAAAGGACGCTGGAGTTTTACCGCGAGCCGGCCATTGCCATCGTGCTTTCCTCGGTGTTTTTTGCCATCGCCCATTTCAATCCGTGGACAGCCTTGCAGATTACCTTTCTCGGTCTGGCGCTCGGCTATCTGACATGGAAAAGTGACAGCATCTTGCCCGGTGTCTTTTTGCATGCCACGAATAATTTGCTGTCGATTGTTTTGATGAACACTTCGGAAAACCATTTGGCATGGTATGGAACTGAGAAACAGGTCAACATAGTCTGGCTTTTCTTGGCCCTGGCAGTGATCGTGCCTGTGTTTATTCTGTTCAATCGGGCTTGCGAAGAAAAGATGGCAGAAGAGAGAAGAAAGGAGGCAATACTAAGTGAACATCCCGAAGAGTAAAGCGATGCCGCAGGTGCGGATTGGAATGATTCAGTCCACAAATAAGGTGCAGTTTAGCTGCGAGGGCTCGTTTCAGGCAATGGATTTGACGGGCAAGATACTGGTTCACGGGAAAGGGAATCAGGAATACACCGTCCGAATCAAAGAGACCTTCCCGGCAAAAATGAAGTACCGGGTCCGGTTGGCAATTGCCGAGACCAAGGAAGAGGCGAGGCACATTCAAGCGCGGCTTATGGAGCGTGGCTACGCCACGGAACTCAAGCACACCGGCTTGGTCATTGATTTACGGGACCGAACCCTTGACAATCGCGATTATTGGATTGTCACTGACCCATTTGCCGATCGGGCGGCTGCCGACGAGTTCGCCCGCAGGTATGAGCCGGTCGGCGAGGCTGTGGTCGTTAAAGACGTTTTGCAGAAACCTTCCGGGACACTTTTGTTGGACTCTCAAGAATTCTCTCAGGGCGTCCGAATCGTACCCAATTCGGCTGCCAATCGGATTAGCTTGGCCAATGTCACGGTGGGAATCGAGTTTCATTGGCAGCATCAACGTACTCAGGTGTTGCCCGGTATTTTAGAAGTAGGAATCAATAATGCGGGAGAGTTGGTAGCCATCAATGAGCTGGACATTGAAGACTATCTGGTCAGTGTGAACTCGTCGGAAATGACGGCAGAAAATCCGCCCGAGCTGCTGAAAGCACAGACCATCGCGGCACGCAGTACCATCCTCGCCACCATGGGTAAGCATCATTACGATGAGAGCTTCCACCTCTGCGCCGACGATCATTGCCAGTGCTATCATGGAATGGCCAATATCGCCGAGGCTTCCGTGCGTGCAGCTCGGGATACAAAGGGCGAGAACTTGATGTACGGAGAACGCGTGTGCGACGCCCGCTATGCCAAAATCTGCGGCGGCGTCATGGAAGATTACGGCAAGGTTTGGGACAATCGACAGGTGCCGTACTTGGTTGCCGGCGTTGACGGCCCCGAACGGATCGAATTTCCCCTCGATAATGAGGAAAAGGTGCGTGCATATATTGACAGCAACCCGGACGTTTATTGCAACACCCACCGGTACAAAATATCGTCAGCCTTACCGTATGACTCGGTCAAGCTGTTTCGCTGGCGGGTGAGCTATAGCCGGGAAGAACTGCAGGAGATCATCCACAGTAAAATCGGCGGAGCCATAGGGCAACTGATCGATCTCGTTCCGGGCGAGCGGGGAACCTCCGGTCGCCTCATTTATTTGGACATTGTCGGCAGCGAAAAAACGGTGCGAGTCGGCAAGGAGCTGCAAATTCGCCGCGCCTTGTCCAAAAGCCATTTGTACAGCGCTTGTTTCTATGTGGAGAGGGATCTTGATGACTCTGGCAAGATCACTCATTTTCATCTGATAGGCGCCGGCTGGGGCCACGGTGTCGGCTTGTGTCAGGTGGGTGCGACCGTCATGGCGCAAAAGGGATTCGATTATCGAGCCATTTTGGCTCATTATTACAGAAACTCCACTCTGCAAAAGCTTTATTGAAGCTTATCTGAAAGCATGTCCGTAGGACAAGGTGGCATCTTGTCCTATAAATCTTCTCCGAAAAGCAGCAAATTCGACAAAAATTGCTTCCGCAAACGCTTCGCCTTGTGACTATGTTGCTTGTGAGATTGGGAAAAGACAACATGGAACGACAACTTTGCACTACGGGAGAGTATGAAAATCGTTATTCTGAATGAGGAGCTGCGCTCGGAGATGCAAATGTACCTTGCTCTCAGCCATCGTCATGATGTGCAGATCGCTCAGGACGTTGTGGATTTGATGCAATTGCTGGAACAGGAGGCGGCGGATTTAACGTTTGTGGATCTGGGTTCTTCTCCAGAAAGTGATGAGGGCAGCGCGGAAGGGTTTGCATTGGCTAACAAAATCCTGCAACAACATCCGCGAATAAAAGTAGTAGGGATTTGCGATCGTGATGATCAAAAGTTACAGCAGCGGGCGGCTAACCATGGCATTTCGGAGGTGATCACCCGGCCCATCAAAAATCGTGACCTGTTGGGCATCGTCGAAGGTTAGTCTCGGCAAGAAAATGTCAATGCCTGGTGTACTGTAACGGCGGGCGACAGAAGAGCCGGCAGGAATCGTCCTGCCGGCTCTTCTGCTTCCTGGGTGACCCAAAGACTACCGGAAAGTGTCACCGATCACCGGGGCAAGCCCTCTGCAAAGAGAGCAAGATTTGTGGAAACCGTTGAAAGGACCACCGGATTTGCCGCACCGGTTGCTGGCCCACACCCATTCACCTCGTTCAAACGAGGTGTTGATGAGTGCCGTGCACACTGTAGGCTGATACGCCTATGCCGCCTTCTCGTTAACACCCAACTTTAGTTGGATGATTGCAGAGTACCCAGAGTGTTAAAGCTCGCCGGCTTTGCCTGAAAGACTCAATTTTGGGGTCGCTCACCCCGTGATGGGTTACCTGAAAGCTATTTCCCAGAAATCTGGACTATCCCTAATCCTCATTCTGCGCCCCTTTGGCTTTCTAAGAAAGCTATTGCATTTCATCCCATTTTGCGTTAAGTTGCTGCAAAAGGTCAGCAATGGTCATGGCGGTTGTCTGATATGAGCGTTGAAACGGATTTTCTAATAATCGGTAGTGGTATCGCCGGGCTCTCCTGCGCGCTCAAGCTGGCGGAACACGGCACAGTCGCGCTGGTCACCAAGAAGCAAAAAGCCGAGTCCAATACCAACTATGCGCAGGGTGGAATCGCAGCGGTTTTCGACCCGCAGGATTCTTTTGACCAACACATCAAGGATACCTTGCAGGCAGGGGCAGGTCTGTGTCATGAAGACGCAGTGCGGCTCATTGTGGAGGAGGGACCAGCGCGCGTGGCGGAACTGTTTGCCCTGGGCGTGCCGTTCACGCGCACGGCGGGAAATGTCTTCGATCTGGGTCGCGAAGGAGGTCATCAGGTCAATCGCATTGTTCACGTTCACGATCACACCGGCAGGGAGATAGAGAGCGCCTTACTGGAAGCTGCCAAGCATCGTCCGAACATTTGCATCTATGAAAATTATGCCGCCATTGATTTGATCACCGAGCACCATATCTTTTTGCCGTCTTCGACGCATGGTCGGCAGTTGCATTGCTGGGGCGCTTATGTTTTGGACATCAAGAACAGCGCGGTGAAGCGATTTCTGGCCAAGGCCACGATTCTGGCGACCGGAAGCTGCGGCCAAGTCTATTTGCATACCACCAATCCGTCCATTGCCACGGGCGACGGCGTAGCGATGAGCTATCGCGCCGGTGCGAAAATCGCCAACATGGAGTTCATGCAGTTCCATCCCACCACGCTCTACCATCCGGAGGCCAATTCTTTTCTCATTTCCGAGGCTGTTCGCGGCTTTGGGGCGAGACTCATCACCAAAAGCGGGGAAGCGTTCATGGAGAATTACCACCCCATGGCTTCTTTGGCGCCCAGAGACATTGTTGCCCGCGCCATCGATACGGAGCTCAAGAAACGCGGCGAATCCTGTGTGTATTTGGACATCACTCACAAGGACGCCGGCGAAATACGCGCCCGCTTTCCGCACATCTACGAAAACTGCTTACACTACAAGATTGATATTACCAAGGAGCCTATCCCGGTCGTGCCGGCTGCTCACTACGCTTGCGGCGGCGTGGTGTCTGATCTAAAAGGACAAACTTCCATTTCCGGACTATTCGCCTGCGGCGAAGTGGCCTGTACGGGCGTTCACGGCGCCAACCGGCTGGCTTCCAACTCTTTGCTGGAAGCCTTGGTTTTCGCCCATCATGCCAGTATGCAGGCGATTCGATTCGTCCAGTCGCAGGAATTCAAATTTCCCTCCGTTCCCAGATGGGATGACAGCGGCACCTTTAACAGTGAAGAGTGGGTGTTGATCTCCCATGACAAGGCCGAGATCAAGAATCTGATGTGGGACTATGTCGGGATTGTGCGCTCGAACCTGCGTCTGGAGCGCGCCCTCAGCCGGATACGCCTCATTCGTCAGGAAGTGGAGAACTTTTACCGGCGGACAAAGGTGACGGCTGAATTAATCGAGCTGCGCAATTTGGCGACGGTGGCTCAACTCATCATACAATCCGCCTTATTGCGCAAAGAGAGCAGAGGCTTGCACTATACCACCGACTATCCTAAAAGAGACGACGAAAACTTTGGCCATGACACCGTTATCCAGCGTATTGAAGCTTAGGGAGCCGGGGTGACCGACCTTGAAATCCAACTGAGGCGTCGACAAGCCTGGATTGTCTGGGTGATCTTTCTGCTGGTTTTTGGCGCGAACGTATGCCGGGCCCAGCAGCACGTGATGAGACAATTGGCCGCAGGAGTGATCCACCACGAATATTACCTGCCGCAAGGCCCTTGGAGCGTTCATGCTTTGGAAGTCGATCTGTCTTTTTCCAACCTAACGATTGAGACGGCCAAGGCGCATTCCAAGCTTATGGGCCGGGCAAAGACATCCGTTCTTGCCGACTCTCTCCTCCGTTGTGGTCAGAATCTGATCGGCGGCGTCAATGGTGATTTTTTTAGCAATGAAGGCATTCCGGTCGGCTGTCAGGTGCTTGGCGGCGTCCCGTTAAAAAACCCGAGCGCCCGCTCGGCGTTTATCGTGACCCAAAACATGCGCCCGGCTATAGAGACTGTGCGCTTGCATGCCCGGCTAATCACCTCTAATGGCAAAACAGTGGAAATCACCGGCATCAATAGTCCGCGCAACGAGGATGATTTGGTGCTGTATAACGCCTTCAAAGGCGGAGCGACGAGGACCAACGCCTTTGGCGCGGAAGCGATGCTCAGGCCGCTGAACCATTCCGATGGAGAGGGCTATGCTACCTGCGAAGTGATAAGTATCGTAGACAACCATGGCGATTCGCCGATCACGGATGGGAATTGGGTTCTATCCGCCCACGGCAAAAGCCGGAAGGTTCTGCTGGAGTCCTTGCGTCCGGGCCAGCGTGTGAAGATATTGATTTCTTTCCCGCCCATCCGCGGGCTGATTTACTCCATGGCCGGCGGCGGACCAAGGATCCTTCGCAATGGCGCTATTTCCATCGAGAACGTTCAGGAGAACATATCGGACGCCTTCTGTCAAGCCCGGCATCCGCGCACCGCGATTGGTTTTTCGCAGGATTCCTCAAAAGTTTTCCTGGTGACAGTGGATGGAAGGCAACCGGGGTTCAGCGTGGGCATGACTCTCAGTGAGTTGGCCGAGTTTATGTGGTCCCTAGGCGCCTGGCAGGCGATGAATCTCGACGGCGGCGGCTCCACCACCATGGTGGCGAAAGATCAAGTCCTAAATAGTCCCTCCGATGCGACTGGGGAGCGGCCGATCGCTAATGCCCTATTCGTGATCGCCAAACCCGCCTCGGGAAAGGGCCGCAGGTTGGAAATCGAGCCGCCAGTTGCTTGGCTCGGCTTGAACACCGAATTCAAGTTTAAAGTATGTGAGTACGATGAAAACGGTAGATACGCTGTCACGACCAGGGAATTGATCGATTGGAAATGTGATAAGAGAATCGGCAAAATGCGTCGTGATGGCGAGCTTGTGGTTGCCGGTAGAGCAGACAGCGGATTCGTTTGGATGCGCTACCACGGACGAACTGATTCTGCCAGAGTTTATATCTTGCCGGTTGAATCAGTGGTGATAAGTCCGGGGTTGATGACCACCGCGGTGAATGACAAAATCAGCCTCCGGGCATACGCCTTTGCCAAGAACAACGTCAAGCTGTCAAACACCCGTTTCGATTGGTCGGTTTCCTCAGGAATAGGCAAAACAACCGGCGATGGCAGTTTTATCCCACGAAGAGAGGGCCGGACAACGGTTCGTGCTGCGTTTTGCGGTATTTGGGACGAGGCCGAAGTAGAAGTCAAAGCACTTCATTGATCGAATGCAGAGGGGCTTCGAGGCTTAGGGCCGTCCAGGCGTGCAGAAAAAACATGCGGAATACCTCACTTACTGGCTGGAGATGCCTGCATGCGCAGGCATGACAATCACAAGAGGTCATTCGTGCGTAGCAATCTCGTTCCCAAACTGTTTGGGAACGAGATTACCCACCCGTGAGTGAGGTTTTGCAAATAAACCGAATTATTGCTTGCTTTGCAAAGTGGGACTCTTTATATTTTTCACGGGGGGACACGGCTCGACGCTTACCGGCCGCGGGTACTTTCGCCTTGGCGAATCACCAAGCCGCAGACTTGCTGTGCCTGAATTCTATGCGTAGGAGGTGTCTTCCTTCGTCGAACACGGACAAACCATGTGTTGGGACAGACAGAATTTTCCTGCGCACGTGATCGAGCTGAAATTTGCCAATCTGCGGTTTGCAATGATATTCAACGATCAACTTTGCGAGGGTGAGGACTTATGACGATCAGCAAAGTTTATATGCGTGCGCTCAAATCCATCTACGATTTGTCCCTGCCGCTGGATGCGAAAACGAACGTTCTCATCGGCGCGAATGAGAGCGGCAAGACCAACATTCTAAAAGCGCTGGAGGCTTTCCGCAGCGACATTGTCTTCGACAGCACCCTCACTTGTCAGTATTCCAACCATTATTACATGGGTAAATGTCCGGAGATCACTCTCGAATTCAGCAGCATCAGCAAAGAGAATCGTCGCAACCTGCTGCGCGTCTCCGAAGTGTTCAAGGATGTGGAAAGCTTTCAGGTGCGGCGCGACGGTCCGGATTTGCATGATTACCATCTCATCCTCGGCGATTCCGAGATCGATGGTGTGGACATGAAGCGCCTGTTGCAGGTGTTGCCGAAGATCATCTACTTTAGCGACATTCCGCTGCTGCAAAACAAAGTGGACTATGAAAGCCTGATCTCGGAACAAGGCGATTTCACCACGGAAAAGAATCTGCTCAAAATTGGCGGCATCGAAAGCTACGATTTGATTTTCGAGGACAGCACGCGCGGGCGACGGGCTACCGAAGAAGCCAGCAGAATCATCACCGAGCAAATTCGCCGGGTGTGGTCGCAAGAGCCGACCATCGAAATCAAGCTGAACGTGAACGGCCGGGTTCTCTATATCGATTTTTCCGACGCCACTACGGTTTTCGACACGCCTGATTCTCGCAGCCTGGGATTCCGCTGGTATCTGTCATTCTATGTGAACTTTATCTCCCAGACCTTCGAAGCGCGCGCCAACGAATACGTCTTCTTGATCGATGAGCCGGGCATCCATTTGCATCCTGCCGGACAAAAGGATTTGGTTAAGGTGCTGGAAGATTTGGCGCTGAAAAACCAGGTGATCTACACCACCCATTCGCCTTTTTTGATCAACCGAAAATATCCTGAGCGCGTGCTGCTGGTGATCAAGGACAAGGAAGGCACCAAGGTGGACACCACTGCCTATCGGGAAAATTGGAAGCCTTTGCGCAACGAGATCGGCTTGATGATCGGCGATCTGCTCTTCTTCAGCGATCAAAGTCTTATCATTGAGCTGCCGATGAAGAAAAAGTTTGGCCTCTTCGCCAAAAAATCCGTACCAGCGACCTGATCAGCTTTGAGGCGGGAAGATGAGATCCATTTGCGACGTTCCCGGCATCCGCGTGGGGCATGCGCAAGATGAAAAGGCGCGCACCGGGTGCACCGTCATTCTCCCCGAGCGCGAAGCCATTGCCGGAGTTGACGTTCGCGGATCCGCGCCGGGGACGCGGGAGATTGAGTTGCTCAAGCCGGTGCGCCTGGTGCAGAAGGTACATGCCACTCTTCTTACTGGCGGCAGCGCCTTTGGCTTGGATGCGGCCAGCGGCGTGCAGAAGTACTTGGAAGAACGCGGAATCGGCTACGATACTGGGCCGGCCAAAGTCCCCATTGTGCCGACGGCTGTCATCTATGATCTGGCTGTCGGGGATGCCATAGTGCGTCCCAATGCAGACATGGGTTATCGCGCTTGTGAGGCAGCCACCGCTGATGAATGCTCCGAAGGATTGGTCGGCGTGGGTTGCGGCGCAACGGTCGGCAAATTGGCCGGACAGCAGTTTGCTTCACCGGGCGGCGTGGGAACCTG
>DYKH01000001.1:164428-184413 GCA_020722685.1 Caldithrix sp.
GATATTGTTTTTGTCCTTTCCGTCGGCGAAAAAGAGGCGGATGTCAACTTGGTGGGGGCAGTCGCGTGTGAGTTGGTGGCGGAGAGTATTGTGAGGGCGGTGAAAGCCGGAAATGCCCCACTAGTTATACAACGAGATAGTTAGCTAACATAAAAAATGCGATTGGAGGTGATAATATGGCAGGTACTATTCCATTGGATCAGATGACTACAACGGAAAAACTCTTAGCAATGGAGAATATATGGGATGATCTATGCCGAAGGGCAGATGAAATCCCTTCTCCACCTTGGCATGAAAAGGTTCTTCAACAAAGAGAAAAAAAAGTAAAGAAAGGAGTAGAGAAATTTACTAATTGGGAGAATGCTAAAGGGAAAATAAGAGAGTCCATTTCATGAAAATCAAAATCCTTGAGTCGGCCTCCAAGGACTTAATAGAGGGCTATTGGTTCTATGAAAAACAACAAGAAGGTCTTGGTAATTACTTTCTAGATACACTGTTTTCAGATATTGACTCATCACAGATTTATGCTGGCATTCATCCCATATATTTTGAACGATATTATCGTTCACTATCCAAACGTTTTCCATTTGCTATTTATTATCGTATTGAGCACAATACAGTACTTGTATATGCAGTACTTGATTGTCGGCGAAACCCCGCATGGATAAAAGATAGATTGAAATAAGAAGCTAACCAATCGCTGCACCTGACCGCCAACAGCGTGTGGTTTTTCAAAGTTTTGTGCCCATCCTGTTGGCGGCGGGTGAGCTTGGTCGATAGGCGCAGTTGCCGACCCACTTACAATTTCCAATTTATTTTAGTTTCTCACTACCTTATGTTCTTTTGGAACGAGACTATATTTAAAAGAGGAAAATCTATGGCCGAACGTCACCAGGATTGGTTCCGTCAGGCTCAGAAGGATTTGCGACACGCTGAGCGCGCTTTGGAGGACGGAGATTACGAGTGGGCTTGTTTTGCTGCGCAGCAGGCGGCTGAGAAAGCGGTTAAGGCGGTGTTCGAAAAGCTTCACGCCGAAGCCTGGGGGCATTCTATAACCGCTCTATTAAATCAGCTTCCTGATGAATCCAAGCCTACTAACGAATTGATCAACCGGGCCAAGGAGTTGGACAAACACTATATCCCAACGCGATATCCTAACGGCTTCGACAGCGGGGCGCCATTAGACTATTACATCGACAATGAAGCTAAAAGAGCAATCGAAAACGCAAATGCAATCCTCACCTTTTGTGAAGGTCACCTTCGCTGATCCGCAAAAAGTTCTGGGTCAGATTCGAAAGTACGTTCGCGAAACGGTGGCGAAGCGCCCCGAGGTGCTGCGGGTCATCCTCTTTGGCTCCTACAGTACCGATCGCTATGCGCCAAGAAGTGATGTAGATTTGCTTTGGGTGATTAAGGATAGCCGCAAGCGTTTTCTCGACAGAATTCCTGATTACTTGCCAGATTCATTGCCATTGGCAATGGATGTATTCCCTTATACTACCGCAGAATTGGAGAAAATGATCGCAGCAAATAATCCGTTAATCCGGCGGGCGCTGCTATATGGGCAAGTGTTATTCGAAAGGCACGAACTCGACCTTTTTGGTTCCGAAAGATCAGACTAATTTGCATTCGCCTACCTCACCAGCGCCACTCTCACCACCTGCCGATACTCCCCGGCGCGAAAGCAGATGAAATAAATTCCTGATGGCATGGTCTCTCCTGCCGAATCTCTCCCATCCCACATAGCCTGATAACTGCCCGTCGGACATGATCCCCGATACATGATTTTCAGCTCTCTACCAAGCCGGTCCAAAACGCTCAATTCAGCGTAGTTTGTTTCCGGCAAACTAAAGTTCACCCGAACTACGCCATTGAACGGATTGGGGTACCCCTCGCTAAGTGAATAGTCCGTAACCATTCCGTACTGATCAAGCCGGTTGATGACCACCGTCGAGACGACCGTATCACTCACGCTGATGAGAAAGTCTTTCTTCAAGGAGTCTCGCCCGGCAGCGTTCGTGACAGTCAGACTGGGCGAGTATATTCCGCTTTTCTCATAAATGTGGGCAGGGCTTTGGTCGCTGCTGGCTTGGCCGTCGCCGAAGCGCCACAGCCAGGTGTCGATCTTACCGATCGACTCATCTTTGAATTGCACCAAAAGCGGCAGCTTGCCGTCAAGTGGACTGGCACTAAAGGCGGCCTGGGGAGGCTCAACTCGTTCGAGGATTGTCAATGCGCCTGGTTTTGTGGATGACGACACATTCCCCCCGTTAAGACTGAAAGAGGAAAAGCCAAGCGGAATAGTCTGTCCGGCGTTGCCTTTTACAAGGAAAGATAACCGCAGCAAGGAACCTGAACCTACGAGCTCCGAAGCGCCGCTGCCGATGATCTCGAGGGTATCCGGTTTCTCTACTATCGCAGGCGCTCCCCACGCCTGGCTCAGTGTGGTTTCAACCGAAGCAGCGATAAACTGCATGACGGTGTCCGGATAATAAAAGGTCGCCGAATAAGTTTTCACGCCCCGTCCGGTTAGGTCAGACACAATTGCAGGAATCCAGACCCCGTCTCCTGCCAACGCTTGTATCGTCGGAAGACTGATGGTGACGGGTGGGAGAGGCTCAGTCACGTTAACGTAGCCTTCTTTCACCAGCAAGTCGCTTCCGCCCGGGCCGTCAATCTTCAGACTGATGGAGTATTGGCCCGCCTTCTCAAAGACGTGGGAAGGATTTTGCAGGATGCTGATACTGCTGTCGCCAAAATTCCACCTCCAGCTCGAGACGTTTCCGGTCGATTCATCCTGAAAGTGAACCTCCAACGGCGCCGCACCGGACAAAGGCTGGCCGGCGAATTCCGCCTTGGGTTTCTCCGGCGCCGTCTCGACAGAAAAAGCCGCATCACCGATGTCCGAGATTTGCTGGGTGAGAGCGTCGGCAATCCAAACCTGATAGTCGTTGCCGTCCGGCAAGGTAACGGGCACGATGAAGGTATGGTCGCCGTCGTTGGCGGTGGAAGCCGTGATCATGCGGATGGCGCTGTCGGATCTGATGATGTTCAATTGCACGTTGCCGCTTACATTCTCGCTTTTCCAGGTGATCGTGTATCGCTGTCCTTTTTGCCAGACGATCCCCGCGCTATCCGGGTAGGTGACAGTCAAGCGCCCGACGTGCAGGATTGCTCCAGCAAAGCTATTGTTACCCTCTTGGGCCTCGGCATACCGTCCTTCCGGATCGATCATCGCCCCGATATGGTAGTCACCGGCAATAGACGGCATGACGACCGCAATTGCGCCGCTCTGCGTCCCCAAGGAGTTCAACGTCTTGCTGGTGAAAGCATCAGTCTCGGATTTTCCGATTATCAAGTCCCCAGCGTCGATGATCGTGTCCTGCGAGGCGTACAGCCAAACATCGACATTCCCGTCGCTTCCCGTCAATTCCGACCCTGTGCGTACGGCGGTGACTGAAACGGTGGTGCTTGCTCCAACGTTTAGTACCGGATTCGAAATGGAAATCCCTGTTACCCGCAAATCGGGCAGGGATTCGGCGGTGATAGAAAGAGCAGCCTTGCTCCAATCGAAAACTCTTTGGGTGTTTGCGTCGCACACTTTGATTTTGTAATCACTGCCTTCCGGCCAGTTCGCCGACACGATAAAGTCAAAGCTTCCGTCATTCTCCGTCGAGTCTGCGAGATTCGTAAAGAGGGTGTCGGCTTGATACATTTGTATCCGCACCCGCCCGACGACGTTTTCGTTGCTCCAGTTGATGACTTGGCTGCTTCCCTTTTGCCAGGCAATCTGGCCGCTGTCCAAATGGGTGATGGTGATTCTACCGACACGTATGAGCGAACCGGTAAAGTGGTTGTTGCCCTCGTCGCTTTCCGGAAATGTTCTGGCCGGATCGACTAAGCCGGCCAGGTAGTAGTTGCCCGGCGCGGATGGCAGTTTTATAGAAACATTCGCAGTTTTGGCGCCGGCGTCATTCAACCCGGCAATAGGAAAATCTCCGTTCGCCGATTCCCCGACTTGGGCGTCCTCCTCGTCGATGACCGTATTGAGCGAAGTGTACAACGCCACAGGCACGCTGCCGTTGCCTGCCAACGTTCCGCCGCTGCGCGTGAGAGTGACCGAAACGGTTTCGGCGGCGGCAACGTTCTGTACCTCATTGGGGCAGGTGAGAGCGAGGATTTTCAAGTCCGGCAATGGCGGCGGCAGAAGGATGTTGAAGGGATGGTCGCTCCCATCCGAGATGCGTCCGGTTTGAGCGTCTTGGATCTTTACTGTATAGTCAGACCCTTGGGCTAGCGTTTCCGGTAACATGATCTCATGATCGCCATCATTGTCCGTCGAATCTGCCAGAACACTCACGGCCATTCCACTCTTAAGCAGTACGATTTTCACCTTGCCGCTCACGTTTGCGCTCGTCCAGCGAATGGTTTTGCTTTGTCCCATTTGCCAAGTGATACCGGCACTGTCCGGGTAGGTTATGGAGAGTTTGCCCAAATGAGCCACAGGTCCGGGCCGGCTGTTATTGCCCTCTTTGCTTTCATGATAAGCGCCGTTTGGATCGACCATCGCACCCAAATAATAATCACCAGGCTCCCCTGGCAGGGCAGCCGACAGAACCGCTGTCAGTGTCCCTTTGTCATTCAAATCTGTTGCAACAAATGCCCCCGCCGACGATTCCCCGATCTTGAGGTCTTTGGTAGTGATTTTGTTGTCGAGAGAGGCATACAACCAAACCTTTACCTCATGATCGCCCGACAAATATCCCCCGCTTCGCCTCACCGTGACCGATACGCTGTCAATCGCACCCACCTGCTGAACCGAATGAGCGAAGCTTACGCTGGCAACTTGTAAATCCGGCAGGGGCGGAGTGATGATGCTAAAAGAGCTGTCGCTTAGATCGGATACCCGCCCGGTTCGCGCGTCGCTGATTTTTACCCTATAATCGGATGCCTCCGCCCAGGCTGACGGTACGGTCAGGGAATAAGAGCCATCGTTCGTAGTGGAATCCGCTATCACGGCTGCGCCGAGTGTCCCTTTCAACAAGTCGATGCGGACGGGGCCGTCGATGTTTTCCCCGCTCCAGGCGATGCTCTGATTGCTACCCGATTGCCATTGAATGCCGCCGCTGTCAGGATAGGTGACAGCGATGTGCCCTATCCTGAGCACAGAATCAAGAAGTCGGTTATTGTTTTCCTCCGACTCTTGGATAACGCCAAGCGGATCGACTATGGCGCCTGAGAAGTAGTTGCCAGCCTCTGACGGAAGGTTCACTGCTATCTTTACGGTTTGACTGCCACGAGTACTAAGCGAGTCGATGCTCAAAGCATCCGGAGCAGACTCGCCGATCTTTAGGTCGTCCAAAGTTAGAGTATTGTCCACCGAGGCAAAGATTTGCACAGTGACTTTTTCGTCCCCCACCAATTGGCCGTTACTTCGTTTGACTGTCACTGAAACTGTATCGGTTCCGCCCACATTGTGTATAGTGTGGGGGATGGAGAGATTGGCAATTTCAAGGTCAGGCAGCGGAGGCGGCAATGGCTTCAGCATGACTGCATAATTGCTCTTTGAACCGGAGGCGCCGGGCGCTTGATTTCCCCCTAAAGTAAGGGCGCCCGGAATCGCATTTCTACGCCAAACAATCAGTGGCGATGACTTGTCGGCCACTTCAATAGCATAGTCCGTCCGGACAAACTGGGAGCTTAGCCAATAGGGCACGGACGTGGCCCGATGATCATAGGCGACGTAGACCTCGGTTTCCTTTTCAAGCTGCACGCTGATGAGAGCGTCGCTGGTATTCGCTTGGTCATCGTTTGCGGTTTTCAGCCAAAGCAGGCTATCCAAATCCGCGGGAATGGAGCCAAGAGTATAACCGCGATCGATATAGTATTCTTCTCCTTCCTGCAAATAAGAGAACACGTACTCCTTCGGTGCAAGCACCTGTGCGGGAGGATTGGCCATCGTTGTGAACCTTTGCGGCTCGGACCAATCACCCGTTCCAGAGGAGGCTTGGGCGCGCACGCGCCAGAAGTATCGCGTCGCTTGTGCAAGTCCAGTGACCTGACAACGGGTATCGGTAATTCTCTCTCTAATAAATTCAGGGCTGACGAAAGTGCTGTCGTCATCTATCTGCAGGGTGTAAGATGTGGCATCGTAGCACTCTTGCCAATGCAACCACAGATTGGTTCCTTCCCCTTTCTTGTCCGCGACTGGATCCAACAATTGCGGGGCGCAGTCGATGAGTACCACGTAATTGCATTTCGCTCCGACAGCGCCGCTCGCCAGGTTTCCGCCAAAAGTATAAGCGCCCGGTGCTAATTGCCTTGACCATACCAATAGCGTTCCCGCTTTATCTGTGACCTCGATTGCATCTCCCGTCTGGGCAAACTCAGCACTAAGCCAATTCGGCACGGAAGTGGCGCGAGAATCGTAAGCCACATAGACGGTTGCCGTTGCATTCAATTGCAAAGATAGCAGCGCCTCGCCGGTGTCATATTGATCATCGTTTGCGGATTTGATCCACAACAGACCGCTCAGTTTGCCGGGAATGCTCTTGATCTCGTAGCTGCGATCGGTGTAATACTCATCCCCGGACCACAAGTACGCCAGACAATAGTTGGCCGGTGCGATGACTTCCGCCGAAGGCCGGATCATGGTGGTAAAAGAGTGCGGCGCCGACCACTCGCCAACCGAGCCGGATTTTCGGGAGCGCACGCGCCAATAGTACACTTGCGAAAAGCTCAATCCGCCGGCCGCGTACCTGGTGTCGGCGATTTTTGTCTCATTGACGATTGGGCTGGAAAAGTTTGAATCATCGTCCAATTGCAGGTCGTAGGATTCCGCTCCCGTGGCAGACTTCCAGCTTAGAATCGTCGTCTCACCAAAGCCCTGCGCCTCCGGGGTCGGATTGCTGAGAATCGGACTGGGCAAGTCCGAAGCCTGAACCGCCCCCTTGATGATCAGGCTTTGATCGCCGCCGTCATCATAGCTGATGGTAATGGCTGTCTTGAATTCGCCAGGCGTGGAAGGGAAATTGCCGGAGCAGTCTATGGTGATAGATTCTCCGGCCGGCAGATCGAATGCATTCGGATCGAGGAACGAAATCCACGTTGCGCTTTCGGATACGCTTCCGGAAATGCTGGAGCCTCCGTCATTACGGATCAAAAAAGTAGTCGAGAACGCATAGCCGGCTTGCTGAACGCCCAAGTCGATTTCAGTCGGCTCCACGTGTAATTCACCGGCAAGGGACGCTCGGGCATAGGCCCAGGCAAGTTGAGACGTATTCATCGGCGTTTCGGATGAGGAGTAGATTTCGCTCGGCGAGCCGGAGCTATAGTTTGTGTAGCGCTCTATGGAGAAGGAATTGACGATCCCCGTTGTAGAGGTGCCTCCGTCATACAGACCGAGAAATAAAGAGTCAGTCGGACCGGTGATGAAAGGCTCGAATTCGGTGACATCCAAGACCATCTTGTTGGTGGGATAGGGATGGTCGCCGCCGTTATAATAGAAATCATCAAAGCGTTTGCTTGTCTTGGGCGACTGCGCCGGGCCGACGTCGACCTTGACTTTGCACTCGCCTCTTCGCTCGTGACTGATTTTGAAGACCGAAATCATGCTTGGTTCATAGCCGACCCAATTGTCGTAAAAGTAAAAGCCTTGAATGCGCTGCTTCATGCACTCATAGGAAACGTAATAAAAGCCGTCCGCCACGTGTTCCCAGCCGCCGACGCCCCAAGAATTGACCACTTTGAAGGCGCCGTACTTGTTGGCTTGGCCTCCCTCCGAATATGGGCCAAAGGCGTCATCGTAACCGACAATGGCGGTTACGTGATTGCGTGTGTTGGGATTGTAATTGTCAAGAGTCCATAGATCGCTGGCAGTGAAATCCTGGAACTTGTCCGCATTGACGCTGATGATGGCCAAATTGCCGTTGACCAGCCACTGCTTCAAATTGGTGATCTCGGCGTCGGTTTTGCTGAGCATGACGTTATAGCCGGTCAAGGAACGGTACAGAGGAGCTTGTCTCCACGCAGCCTCGGTGGGCCAGGCAGTGGAGTTGGTGGGATTATTGGGCATCTTGTCCCACGTGCTGCAGCCGATGCGCTGCAGCAGATTCATGGCATCGACGTAAGACGATCCGTTGTCTTCGCCATCATTGATTTGGTGATAGATAAAATCCGGGCTGAATATTTTGCTTTGGAAGGAGGAGGTTGGTTGACCATAGGCACCGCCGGACCATGCGCTTCCGCTCAGACTCCAGTCGTGCTCCTTAGCCTCGACAAACGTGTGGGCATAGTAACCGATCGCCCAGGTAACGCAGGAGCCTTCCGAGCCTTGATTGCCGATGGGGGGAAACCAGTTGGTGGCAGAATTGTCATGCTTGGTGGGAACGGCTGCCTCGGCAAAAAGCATTTTCTCGGCTTTAACCGGCTTGCGTCGGATTTGCTCCCACTCTTCCTCGGTGGGTGGGCGAAGTCCGGTGCCATGACCGTCAACTAGTACGTTATAGTTTTTCCCCGCCACATAGACGCCCTCGGCGGTTTTTAGCTGTTGAAATTCTTCCGGCGATAATTGTTTGTAAAGTATCTCGACGTTTCGCGCTAATACGCTGGAGTTAAGCGACAGCAAAAAGCTGAGAACTCGCACGGTGAATATATGTGTCCGCGAATTCACTCTGATGCACCTCTATGATCCAAAAGCTTAACTGCGAAGAAGTGAGTTGTGAAAAATATCAATTCGGTCGATTGGGCCAATGAGAGCCAGTCAAGTAAAACGTTGCACCCATGGATTGCTGACCACTTCAGGCAACAGTCCAAGCGATCATTGCCATAAAAAGAGACAGGTATTGCTCATTGATGCATGGCCATCTAAAACTTTTTGCAAAGCCATCGAAAAAAAGCAGATCGTTAATTCATGGCTTTCCAAAAGATGGCTCAGGGACAATTTTACCAAATCCAATGGCGTAAGAAATGCAGCGATGGGTTGGTTTCGATGCCGTATGATTTGCAATAACCGTACCTGATGGATGAACAATAAGGAACATGGAGAAACGAAGGTGCACTTTCGTCTAATGACGGGTATGAGAAATGTGAGAATGGTACCGACGAATTTGGTCTCGCCTACTGTAGCCGGACGCTCTGGGCCAGATTAAAAGCCTTGCCTTTACGAGCTTACCATTGTATATTACGGCGGACGATTGGTAGGAAGAAGGTATGAAAAGCGAAGTATCCCAAATTCCAATTACAGCTCCGGGTGCGAGGATTAAGATCAAGATCGAGCTTTCCTCAGAGATAAACGTTACGCCGTTTATAGCGCGGCAAAAAGCTAACGTATTTCTGTTGACGCACCTGGGCAACATGGTCACTGCTGGCGAACCCAAGCTGTCAGTATTAGCCGATCAGCTTCGTTGGACAGTGCCGATCTTCTATACGATTCCGAAGCATAGCTCTACGCAGGTAGGGGAATTAGCGATGAACGTGAACTCTGGAGAAATCGTCTTAAGCGAATCCAAGCCCGCTTCTATCTCGGAGATCGAAGACCATGTCCGCGCTCTCTATCAATCTGCCGCTTCCAGTTCCCCACTTTGAGCAAGAACTGGGCAATAGCTGTTTGCCTGCTTGCGTACGAATGGTTTTATCCTTTTGGGGCACTGAAGTTACAGAACCCGCTTTGTGCAAGGTACTCAAGACAAAGCCTGCGGGCACCAATCCATTCAATATTACTCACTTGAAAGAGCTTGGATTCGAAGGTCGAATTTCCTTTTCCAATCTCGAAGAATTAAAATCCTTCCTATCCGAAAGGCAACCTTCCATTGCCTTACTGTGGACAGGTGCGCTTGGGCACTGGAATTCAACAAAGTATTTTGACTACCTTCATTCGGTAGTCGCCATTGGATTTGATCAGGAAAGCATTCTGGTTAACGATCCGGCCTTCTCGAATCATCCCATTGCTATTCCTTTTGCAGAGTTTCTGGAGGCATGGAGTTACTCGCAGCAGATGCTGGTAATAGTTGAAAGACCCCAGTAGAGATTTTCTCCCAACCCCCACAATATATGAATATCCGCCCATGAATGAAAAGCCCATGTCTTACGTTGACGGCACGGGCTTAATGATATGCAGCTTCGATCTGATGGACGTCCTATCAAATGACCGGCATTCACGTTACTGCGCCAAAGCTTCCTGCCTTAGTGCGGTAAAAGTAAACGCCGCTGGATAGGTTAATGAAAATTGGTTGCTTGACAACATTTCACTTCTTCTTTATATTTTGTCGTGTTTGATAAAAGGAAATAAGCATTATCAGTCCCTTTGAGTTAGGAGGTTAGAAAAATGTCATCGTTTAAAGACGACCCTATTATGGAAGTCGTCCATAAGATTCGGGAAGAACTGGAGCAGCAATTCATCCAAAGCGGCCTAAGTTTTAGTGCATGGCTAACTGCTACGGAAAAGGAATTTGCCGCGCGTCTTGCCGAAGTGGGCTTTAAAGTGATTAGCAAAGATAATCTGCAATGCTTGGTAAGAATTTGAGCAAAAGGCTGCTGCCAGAGATTTTCCCTTGAAACAACATGACCCACCATAAACGATAACATCTTTCTCGCCGTGCGACAACTCCCAGCCTCATTGCCGCAAAAGAACATACCAGCAACCAGCTTATTGCGACCAATATCGTGACCATCCCAAACTAGATGGGGGACGCTGTTGTACAATGGGTGGATGGAAAAAGTGCGGTAGGTGCGCGGGAATTTTGTTTATGGCTCAGTCCAAAAACGTTGAAATGCTATCAATCCGAATTGGGCTGAGGTTTTCGAATCCGAAATCGTTTCGGCTCCACGATGGTCAAGGATTTCTCGACTTCCGGCAAATTTACCTCGTCCATAAAGTTTGCTAATACTTTGTTGATTTGGAGAGCTCTGAAATAGTATGGTACGCGGAAAACAATGATACCCCAATGCGCGCCAATGGGATAATCGAGCGTGTTGGCAAAACCCCGGTCACGGGTCACGACAATTCTCTTTTCAATCTGCGCGAAAGCAAAGATATCTGAATCGAGCTTTCCCGAAAGTCCCGTCTCTTTTACGTGCACGGCATCAAAACCTCGCTGCCGACGAAGCTTTGCCGACGAAAGCGGCATGTCTTCATCAACCAGAAATTTCGGCATCGGCAAACTCTGCATCCGCATTCAAAGGATAGACCCATTCGTCATTCACTCGTTCCGCGGCGTAAGCGAGGCAAGCTTGGATGTCTTCTGCCTGGAGACCATATTCTTTGCCGATTTCTTCAAAAGACATACCTCCAGCCAGAGAGCCAATCACGATGTCCACGGGCACACGTGTTCCCCTCACTACGGCCCTACCATGCATAATTCGCTTATCAATAGTAATTCTTCCCAACATGTGCAATTCTCCTTTTGTAACAGCATGGCCAAATGCAAATCTATGACACGCATTAAAGTAAACAACTAGACCCCCTTTGTCAAGGCCATTTTATTACCGCTGCTTGGTGTTGTAAAGTAGCAAGACAAAAGATCTCTTTACAGGGTATAAATTGAATCTTCTCCCCAGCATTTGCCATTCTGCACTGGCGAACGTCAGAATAAGAAAAGCCTGTACCTTTGGGCAAAGGCACAGGCTTGACAATTTGCAGCTTTTGATCGTCTGGCATGTTACTTTAGCAGCAGCATCTTAATGGCGCCTTTGTACTCCCCCGCCACCATTTGGCACAGATAAATTCCACTGGCCACCTGTTCTCCGCTATCATTTCGTGCATCCCAAACAATTTGGGGAGACCCTGCCTGCATTTCTTTATCGACCAAGCGGCGAATGACTTGTCCGACTCGATTGAAGATGAGCAGCTCCACTTTTTCTTGTCGCGGCAACTGCAGCGTGATAGAGGTCATTGGGTTGAAAGGATTGGGAAAGTTCTGCGATAGGCCAAAATGCTCAGGCAAAGTGACGGGTTCAAAGTTTGCCTCTATGGGTCCATGAAAGCGGCTTTTGCCGCTGAGATCAATGTCTTCGAGCTTGTAGTAATACTTCTCGCTCCCCACAAGGCGGTCGTCAACAAACACGTAGCTATGTTGCTCCGTGCTATTTCCGGATCCCTTGATGATGTCGGTATTGATCTTTTGATACGGCCCTTCAGCCGTTTCGCTGCGGTAGACGTTAAAGCCGAGATTGTTGATTTCACTTTGAGTTGTCCATCGGATGGTAATGACACTGGTTCCCGCCGAGGCGGTGAAGGAAAAAAGCTCCACCGGCAACGACGTGTCGACAGGATTCGTATAGGTTCCATTGGCAGAGATATCACTCTGCGTCCACGGACTGGTGTTTTGGAAGTTATTCACAATGGTTTTGTTCGGCAAGATCAACCGCCACTGCAAGCCCGCCGTGGCTGACGGATTTGATATGTTGGTCAATTTCACTGTGGCGATTAGCGTCCCATTGCCAGAGTTAGAGATTACCTCGACTCTTGAGTCAAACTGGGCTTGGGTAGTCGGGGTTGGCGCTCCCACATTCAGGATAGCCCTATTTCCGGATAAAATGGAGGTGGCAAGCGAATAGTAGGTGTCCAATCGCGTTGTACCGATGGTAACGATTTCATACGATGGACTGGTGAAATTTTCTGCGTTGAATGTAAGTACAAAGTCTGAGTTACCCAGGTAGATATTCGTCCCGCCCGTCCGAAGTATGTAGATATCAAAAACAAAATCAGAGCCCGACACTTGCTGGTTCTGCACCGTCAGTTCAAAGGTTTGCCCAAATGCGGTAGTAGTAAGCACAAGGCAAAGAAACATAGCTTTAGTAACCATGGTCGTCATTTGCCATCCTCCTAAAATTGGTCCAAAATTGTTTGAAAGAATTGCGCGATAGCTGGAGTCCACCTTTGCAGGTCGGCTCTAACGCGCAGTTTGTTTACTTCGATTCGCTTGTTTGAATCTTCTTTTTCGCTATCATCATCAGTCCTCCTACCGCTGGCACATTAGTGGATAAATTGCGATTATTCCAAGTCACCGATCTATCATTCGCATCCACCGTGCCGCTGAGGTCGCAATCACTGCTGTAGTAGCCGTTACTGTTGCGGTTGTTCCAAGTGGCGGAACGGTCGTTGGCGTCCACAGTGCCGGAGGCGTCCGTATCGCCGGTGTAAAGGCCATAGATGCCGCTCTCTAAAAGCTTGGCCGATGCGCCATAATATTTGTCGCTGCCGGTGGTAAAGTCATACAAGCTGGAGCTGCCGCTGCTCAAGGCGACGGTATTGGCGCTCATGACTGCCAAATGGTTGCGGTGTTTTATTACAAGGTAATAACTCCCCGCTGAGGCGTTTAGGGTAATTTGCCCGGTAGCGCCGTCATCGGCGACGATGCGACCGTCTTTGTGCAGAAAGACGCTGCGGGAGACCACGGCGGTTCCGGTAGGACTGCTGCGTAATTGCACCAACACCCAGTCGGTGATGTTGGCCGGCACGCTGGCAACGCTACGGGCATTCTCCGAGTAGGGCGCTGTTGTGGGGAGGTAGCCGGCGTCTTTTAGAGACGTGGACATTTCATGGGTGCCGGTGTTGTATGGCCCTTCGAGAAAGAGCTTGGTCTGGACCAAAACCGTTGCTGCTTGCGGCGCGGTGACCACGTGCGTTTCCCGATTGCCCACCGCGTCATAGGTGTACTCGATGACTGTGCCGTCGCCGTAATCGACCCGGGTTAGGCGGCTCAGATTATCGTATTGGTATTGGATGGTTTTGCTTTGGGCAAAGAGAAAAGCTGTCGCAAGCAAAACAAAGGACAAAATGATCGCAGATTTCATGGCTTTGACCTTATTTTCCATCTTGACTTTTCTCGCTATCTTTGCTATCATTGCTTAGAATTATGCTCAAAAAATGCAAAGGTAGTATGCTATGACCGAACTAATAATCAAGTCCGACAGCAAGGCTAATCAAAAAACGGCTCAATCGTTATTGAATGAGGCTTTGGATCGGCAGAAGCTAATTCTGCAAACTGCGCTTGAGCGGACGGAAGAAAAGTTGAGTCATTTTGAAAAGCAGTACAATTTGAATTCCGATCGCTTTTTCTCGCTCTATCAAAGCGGTGGCTTGGATGACCGCAACGACTATATTGATTGGGCCGGCGAATATCAAATCGGACAAAACCTTCGCGAGCAACTAAGCTGCCTTGAGGAACTGGTGCTTTGCGAATAGAGAGCTATTTTGCCCAGTTGCGAAAGCTGATAGCAAGTTGTGCTGTCGTTGCTTCGTGGCAATACGAAGAGGATGTTCGCACCTCTACCTTGGGTTCTTTTAAAGCCCGAATCAACTTCATTGACGGCTCCTTTTTAGATTTTCGAGAATTCGTTGACACTTCCCCCCGACCTGTCCTTCGTTACTCTTACTCCTACCATTATCAAAAAAACGAGCAATTGATTTTCCGCTATGACAATGCTCCTCACCATCCAGAGTTACCCGGTTTTCCTCACCACAAGCATTTGGCCGATTCGACCGTTGATTGTCGGCCTCCCGGCTTAAAGGAAGTACTTGCGGAAATCAGCAGGTTGACATTGCACAAGTAAAACGACCAATTCGACTGCCAGCGATCTTACACGGTTTGTACCCGCGTGTTGTTTGAGATTCAATTAGCAAGTTCAATAAGACACCTATACAAACTCTGCTGCGTGCTCAGACAGGGCCTGAAAGCAGAAGCGATTCCATCTCACTATTCATACAAGATGTCCCATTCGGGTCTTTTATTCATTAGACGATCCAATCCTCTGTCTATACTTTTACCAAATTTCCCGCCTGTCATTACATCAGTCGTTTTAGTCGCAGTTTTTGACACGGTAGATCCTTGGCCAATCAGTCTATAGATCAGCCATTTTTCGCTTATATCTGCCCACGAAGTATGTCGATAAAGCCAGCTTTCATATTTCAGCCAGTACTTGCCCATTGGATCCGCTTTAATATTCGGACTGCCGTCGGCATACTCATACAAATTCACCCCCCACACCGGATCTTCGCTCACAAACCTCCCCGTCTCCGCCTCATAAAACCGCGCACGCATAAAGTGCAGGCCATTCCCTTCATCCATCACCCCGTACTGGCCGACAAAACGGAATGGATTAGCGTCAGCCTCTTCGCTATCGGTTACCTGGCCGAAGGGATCGTAGGCGTATTTGTGGGTGACGTTCTGGCTCTGGTCGGTCATGGCGATGGTGCTGCCCACGTTATTGAAATGATAGTAATGTGTCGTTCCGTTCGGTCTAATACGGGCGATGAGGCCGATGCCGTAGACATAATAGGCCGCAGGATTATTGCTGCCATCGGTCTCCATCAGCACCTGACTCATGGGACCGTGAACGTCCAGCACATAGCGCACGGTAGCGCCGTTGCGGGTGGCCGAACGGCGATTGCCAAAGGCATCGTAGCCATAGGCGGCGGATTGTGCCCCGTTCACGCGGATCAACCGGTTCTCTGTGTCCCAAGTGTAGCTGTAACTGCTGCCGTCGCTCTTGCTGCTCAAAGTACCGTTGGCGCCAAAGCTGTAGCTGGTGCTGCCGGCCGTCTGCAAACGATTAGCAGCATTGTACGTCAGGGAGACGTTCTGCGCACTCAAGCTGGGCACACCGTAAGGCTCGGTGCAGGTCTCGCTGGTGTGATTGCCGATCTCATCCAAAGTGTAGCTGTAGCTGGCGATCACCGAGCCATCCGACTTGGTGTTGGAGATGCCGGTCAAGCGGTCGGCGCCATCGTAGGAATATGTGCAGCGGCTGCCATTGGGGTAGCTGATCTCTTGCAGCGAGCCGTCGGCGCGATAGGTGTAGCTGGTGACGTGGCTGTTCCAGTCGGTTACCGTGTGCAGACGGTTGTCGTCATAATATCTGTAGTTCACCGTCTTGCTGCCGGGATAGGTGATGCTGGTGAGATTGCTGGCCGCATCATAGCCATAGCCGACCGTGTTGCCATAATAATCGGTATAGGTGGTCAGCCGGTTCAGAGCGTCATAGGTAAAAGTCATGGTGCCGTTGCTGTCGGAGACGCTGGTGATGTTGCCGTTGTTGTCATAGCCGAACATGACCGTGGCGCTGGGATAATTAATCATGTTCAGCCGTCCCGCCCCATCGTAGGTATAACCAATGCTGGTTCCGCTGGGCAGTGTTTTGGTGGACAGGCTGCCATCGTCGTTGTAGGTGTAACTCGTCTGGTTGCCCAAAGGATTACTGATGGAAGTGAGCAGGTCCCAATCAAAATGATAGCCCCAGGTGGTGGCCTGACTCTTGGCATCGGTGACGGTGATCAGATTGTCATTGGCGTCATAATCATAATGAGTGATGCCATTGGCAGCGTCGGTCACGGTCTCGATGCGGTCGTTGGCGGTGTAGCTGTAGCGGGTGACCTGACTCTTGGCATTGGTCATCTGCGTCATGCGGCTGGCATTGTCATAGACATAGCTGGTGGTGTGCAGCAGCGGGTCCTGCACGCTGTTGAGATTGCCGTTGGCGTCGTAGCCAAACTGGGTGGTGTGACTCATGGGATTGGTCATGGAAGCAATCAGGCCGTTGGACAGCGGCGAAAAAGAAGTGCTGTGCGACAAGGGATCGCTGATGTTGGTCAGGTTGCCTTTGGCATCATAAGTATAGTTGGTCACCTTGCCGCGCGGATCGGTGTACCGGGTCAGGTTGTTCATGCTGTCGTACACGTAATAATGGCTGATGCTGCCGGGTTGATGCACCTCCAGCACATTGCCTTTGGCGTCGTACGCGTAGCTGGTGGTTTGATCCTTTTGATCCTTGATCTGTGTGGCCAAATCCGGATGATCGGCATCGGCGCGGGTGAAGTAAATGGTGCCGGTATTGAGACTGGTGCATTTGATTTCCTTGGGAAAGCCGGAGCCGTATTTGCTGATCTCGAAGGTGCGGCTCATCTCATCGGTCAGGGTGGTCTTGTCAGTCGCGTAATTGAGGGTCAGCCCATTGGTCAAGTTGTGATATTTCTGGCTGGTGATCTTGCGATCCGCATAGCTGTTGTCGATGATGTTCCCCTTGGGCAGCTTGATGCTCACCAGCTCGTGATCCTGCGGATAATCGGTGTCGTAGAAATACTCCGTGACTTGACCCTCCGCATCGGTGAACTTGTAAAGATTGCCGTGCCAGTCGTACTCGAATTGAATGGTGCGGCTGATGGGATCGCTCACCTGCTTGATGAGATGTGCGCTGCTGTCAGGCTCGTAATAGCTGATGTTCAAGTGCCGCCCTGCCGGACAGGTGACGGTAGTGAGTCGGCGCAAGCCGCTGGTCTCGTAGGTCAAGGTGACGGTGTTGTCATTGCGGTCGGTGATGGAGGTGAGCATGGCAGGATAGCCGTCCTCCGTGCCCTCGGGCTTGTCAAAGCTGTAGACGGTCTGATCCTTTTTCTTAATGTGGTAATGTCCGGCAGCCACCACCGAAAGCTCGTCGTACACGCCCTTGGTGCCGCAGACGTAGGTGCCGTTGTGATAGTGATGAATGCTGCCGTCCGGCCAGATCACCTCCAATGAATCCGGATAGGTGACGATGCAGGCATTGTAGCTGTGGCTCCAGCCCGGCCCTAAGGGGATGATCTGCGCCGGCAACTGCACGTTTTTGGAATTATAAATGTGCTCGAACACCAGCGGCAAGCCGACGCTGGAAATGTTAAAGCTGGTCTTGGTGTAATGGCGGAAATTGCCGTTTTGCGTGTTGATGCCGCTGCCCACCAGCACCTGTGCGCTATACACCGGCACCGTGCTCTCCCCGCCGGTGAGGGAAAGATATGCGGTAACGCCCTGCAAGGCAAAACCGTAGGCGTTGATGGCGTTGACTTTTTCTACTTCACTGAGTGTATAGAAATGATCGTGGTTAGTGGAGTTGAACTCCTTTTTCAGGTGGTAGAGCGGCGCCAGTCCGCCATGAGAATTGGCGTAGGCGAAGCCGGTGATACCTTCGTAGATGAGACCGTTGCTGATTTGCGTATCCTTATCCGACTCGTCAACGGTGTAATAATGACATTTTTTTGTTCCATCGTAAAAGCGAAAGATACTCAACAAATCCGCGGCAGTGAAGCGTTGGGTGGATACATAGCCTTCGGTGCGTTCATATTTATAACCGGAGCCAATGGCAATCTGCGCATGGCTTTCACTGGAGCAATAGAAATGATCCTTATCGCCGGAATGATACAAGCGGTATAAAGGCTGCCAATTGGGGCTATCCGCTATCGGCGGTGAGTAGGTGAAATGCGACACCCCTGATTCGGTAGAGCCGCCGTCGGCAAAGATGGCTTTGACTTTTCAATACTGGGTGCCCGAAGCCATCCAGTTGCCACTGATGGTATACTCTGTGCCGGTATAGTTATTCAGCGCCGGAATCTGATATTTGGATATTTCCGCCGAGCCAAAATTGCTGTCGTCATCCACGTACAACTCGTAATATTGCGCGCCGGCATTCGACCAGCGGAAGGTGACTTCATTGGTGGTGACAGTTTCGTTGTTTCGTGGACTTCGAAGAATCACCACAGGATTTTCGCTTGGTACATACGGCGCTGTTAGCCAGTCCGAAAAATCCACATAATCGCTCACTTGATCGCCCGATCCGGTCGGGTTTGTGGTAGGATGATAGGGCCCTGAAGGATCGCCCCACCAGTTGTAGCGGGCGTCTATGACAATGCTGGAAGTATTGTTAAAGACGCCGTAAGAAGAATTGCCTTCAATATTGTTGTGATTGATGATCGGATTTGAGCCATTTGTACAATAGACTCCACTGTGCTGGTTGTTGTCCAAAACATTGAAGCTGATTAGCGGCGAAGCTCCATTATAGCAGTCAATTCCCGATAGCCGACTGTTGTTGACAAGACAATTGCTAATTGTTGGTGAAGCATTATCGCAAAATATGGTGGCATAGCTGCCGCCACCTCCGTAATTGACGATGCAATGATCCATTGTACAACTTGCGTCATCGCTTTGGTCGAAGAAGTAAATACTGTACCAATCGCCTGCGGCAGGCATGCTTGAGGAGCCGTCGTTATTGGTATCGCCGCCGTAGTTATCATCTTTGATCGATGTAAAGATGATTTCTGAGCCGGAAGTGCCGTCCGCTCTTACGCCACCTTCAACATAAAGTCCGATGTAAGAGTTAAACTTTACCTGAACCCCTGGCTCAATAGTAAGAATAGCTCCATTGGCAACGGTCACGGTTCCGGTCACAACGTAAGGGCTATTGGCCAGCGTCCAAGTAGTGTTTTCGCTAATGGTGCCGCTCACGTCAGTGGCGTTGGCAGAGGCAGCAAAAGCCAAGCAGATCGCCAGCACCATAAATCTTAAAAAGGAAAAAGGTAGCGCAAAGCTCCAGTGGCTGCTGTGCGCCAATAGTCGGTGAGGAAAAACAAAACGGAAAGAGCAAATCCGCTTACCAAATAATAAACACCATTTCACACCCGCCTCGGTCTTATTATCAGGTGCTATGAGAGAATTATGAGAAAGTGATTGAGATTTTGAATCCCGCCGCCCGTGGTGCCCCTACCCAGTGAATTTAATGCTCTTTTTTGTTCAGATGATCGTTTACAAAGCCTCGGACGGAATGATACATTGGATCGTAGTCACACCGTATCGTTCCTATCTAAGCGACCTTTTCTTCCAAAGTATGAATGCGCCGCTCGTGATCCTGTAACTGCCTGTCTTGCTGAGTAATCGCGGCATCTGTAGCTGCTTTTTCCAGTCGGTAGTTTTTAATATCCCCAGCGAAATCGGTCAAGGCAGCCATATAAAGATCCTGGTTATATACAACCTTCTCCAAAGTTGCCTGCATTGATTTTATGTTTTCTGAATTCTGTAGAACGACTGCAGTAAGTCTGTCCAGATGATCGTTTGTTTTTGCCAGACCTTTTTGGGTGGCAAGCTCTTTCAAAAGTTTGTCTTCTAATGCAGCCAATCCATCGGCCAAATCTTTGTCGCCAAATCTTCATTGGTCATTATCTTTTCCTCCCGGGAGCCATTCAA
>DYKH01000388.1 GCA_020722685.1 Caldithrix sp.
CTGTCGGCAATTTTATGCGATTGTTAAAGTGTCAACCTATTGTGAACCATCCCCGCAATTACGCCAATAATTCCCGCGACAAGTCGCCAGGTTTCCCAGGGGAGTTGGTCAACGGCATCTCTCGGTCCCGTGTCTACCTGTTTCTTCTGATAGAAACGCTTCCAGGCGGGCGTTCTCAGGAGCGCCACACGCTGAACAACCTGACTTGTGGTGTTCAGAGTTGCGAACAATCCAAAGAACGCGGCGCTGAACGCGCTGCCGATCAATAGGGTGTGAACCACGATTTCGCTCATTGACGATTCCTTGTTTGAGAAAATAAAAAAGCCAACAGGTTCACACCTGTTGGCTGATCTAGCCAGAGAGGAGGAATTCGGGATTCAGATTCTGTTGTTGTCAGTCAGCGTCTATTTAGTGCAATATTCAAAGGCTCCAATGTCAGGAGCTCGTCCGCAGAAATTTTCGTTGATGCCTGGAATATGTACGCCCGCGTCAATCAATTGACTGTTTGGCATCAAACGATAGTTGCCTTTGGCTGGGTCAACAAAGCGAGAATCGACATTGAGCCCATGTTTTTCCAAACCTGTGGCTCGAACAAAATCTGATAGCCGCGTGTATTTTGTCCCTTTCCATTCGACAATTGTGGTGACTTGAGTAACGCCCAGGTTATCAAAATCAAAATCAATTGGATCATCGGCATCATATTGTATAGCAAACCTTCCCGCCCCCAGCCAGATGTTGTTTCGCGCATAGAGAAGAGGCCATGTTGCCGGTTTGACTATGTAGATACCACGACCAATGAGGGCTGCATCAACAGTATTGTGAAATAGAAACATTGGGCCAGAACCTGGGTTATCGTACTGGAATTTGAACGAGGTTCCTCCGCATGGCGGTGTTTGCCCAAACGGACAATCGCCAGTTCTGCCTAAACGCGAGATGACGTTGCGAATAGCGTAAACAGGCCCGATTCGTGCAGGTGCCATTGATATACCAGCTAATGCGCCGTTGATGGTGTTACTCCATATTCTGCAATTACTGCAAGGTCCATCGATCTCCATCCCATCATCGCCAACATTGTAGATCGTATTCTCGTACACATCTGCCTCATTAGTAGACTGGGCTCTGGTGTTCCAATGGCATGCTGCAAACCCATCGAAGAAATCATGGAAGGAATTGCGACGAATAATTGTGCCCCGCGAAGTCACCTGAGGTTCACCAGGATTAGGCGGCCAGAATCGGATTCCACCCCTCTCAAGTCCATATTCGGGTTTCAATGCTTTTACTGCATCCCACCCCCAATGATAGATCGTGTCGTTAAACTCATTATTTTGGATGACATTGCGGTGAGCGTCACCCTTCAGAATAGTACCAGTGTCATTGATCACAAACTTGTTTCCCTGTATCAATCCATCACTTGCGTTCCGTAGATAGAGAGCGGTTCGGTACATTCCTTGTCCATAGTGACGGAAAGTGAGATTCAAGAAATAGATATATTGTTGTTCGACCCAGAAAGCATAACTACGTTTGCCGACAATGATTGTGGCCTTGCTAGGATCCGCGTCATTGGCAAGCCGCACATAAATTATTCCGTTCTCTGTGTAAAAGCCAGGAAGCTGCCAACGCAGATTCTGCAAATCTTTGAGTGTAGAGTAATGATAAAGCCGCTGACCATTGGCAAGAACGAGATTTGTATCAGGTGTATTCAGAACCGATCGATAAAGCCCACCCCCCACACTCGTCCAAGTAAAGGTTGCTTGGTCTGCGCCATCCAGGATTGCCGTTTCGCCAGGGTAACCTTGTAGCATTATTGGCGCGCTTGCTTTTCCAGAACGCGGGAGCTTGATTTCCCCTTGGTAGTAAACTCCTCCACGCAACACAACCGCGTCACCTGGGTTCGCCCGATTGATCCCGTCAATCAGAGAGCAAGGCGCATCTAGACTGCAAGCTGATCCACTTCCATTCGGACTGACATAGAACGAGTTGACTGGCTTGGGCACGGTGACTTCAGGGCGCGTTTGAGCGGAGCCCGCCAAGGCAACACAATTGAGTAAACCGCCCTTGTCAACAAAAGTGACACGCACATCATAAGTCGTGCCTGGGTCAAGCCAAAAGAGACTTCCAACAAAACGATTGTTGCTCACCCGCGAAAGAGGAAAACCCGCACGAAAGGGCTTGCTCCCTGTTCGATACTCAACTAATGCATTCGCATTTTGATCGGGATCATCGTTCGCATCAATGGAAACGATTACTCCCATCGCGTGAATCGTACCGTAAAGTTCCAATGCCATTGTCGCGCGTTGAGGCGCAAAACTCGCGCAAACAGGCGTAGCCGTTGGTGCAACAGTTGGAGTCGAAGTGGGCGTTGGCGTTGTAGTTATGGTTGGTAAGGGTGTTAACGTGAGAGTTGCACTTGGTAACGGTGGAGGTGCGACCGTTACAGTCGGCAAGGGCAGCAGCGTTGCCGTTGGCGCAAGAGTATTCGTAGGAAACGGTGTCGTGGTCGGCAGAGGCGTTGCTGTCGGCGTAGGCGCGCACGCGGCAAGTATGAACATTGCAATCGAAATTCCAAGAGCGTTTTTCATGTTCGCGTTCTCCTTTGAGCGGACTTGGATTGCCGACATCAGTCTGCCCAGAGTATAAGCAAATCTCCTATGCAAGTCAATCATTCTGGGTCTCACTTTTCAGATGCAAAGGACAAAGATACAGCCCTGCTGATAGTTTCAACGTCTCCACCGCAGTCAATTCGACAATTCGTCCCTGATGTATTTTGAAAATCACATCGCCATAGTTGAGCGCGTTGATAGTCGTGCGATTGATCTCGACGAGCCGAATCACCTCGTCTGCTAATGTGCGCCCTGACTGGTTCACAGCACGCGCTCCCGCAACTGCGTCAGTTGATTCTCGAAATACCAGGATCCCAAGAGCGCAATCGTCCCTCCAATCATCAACAACGCTTGCCGCGAAACGGACGACGCGTAGAAATTCCACCAGAACGGCGCGAGCACCGCCAGCGCCATCACCGCGCCATTCGCCGCTTGCAAGAATCGCACCGTGCCGCTCACGAGCGCGAGCGCGACCTACGAACGATCCTTCAAGCGTTTGCGTTGGTCGAGACGGTTGCTCAAATCGCGCAGCGCGTTCAAGATTTCTTTCTGGACTTTGGCGAAAATTCTCGTTTGAGTCGCCCAAGAATAAAATATCGCCCG
>DYKH01000389.1 GCA_020722685.1 Caldithrix sp.
GAGGAGGCGAGTCCTGCCATTGAACGAATGAAGGCACAAACATCGCTGCAGGTCGAGGAGATCGAGATTGACTCGTTCAGCTTGGAGGAAAGTCTGGAATATTTTGAGAAAGTGGCGCAACTGGCTGAAAAAAAAGCAGATTATCATTTAGCCAAACGCTTGAAGAATTTATCCCTTGACCATAAGAAAAATGTCCATGCTTATTCCTATGGACGCCCTATACTGCTTTCTCTGTTTATAGATTATTTGGGTCTTCCTGGCGAAAGCGAAGTCATGGAAATGCTTCGCCAACCTTCGGCGAAAGAGTTCCAAGAAACTGATCGCGCTCATTTTGAGGAGGTTTTATTCGAGCGTTTGCGACAGGGAGAACTGGGCGAGACGCTCATCGCTCTTGGCCGCGTTCCCAAGGGCGCGGATGAAGAATTACTGGCAGGGCTGCTAAATGTTTCTATTGTTGAGGCGCGCCGGCGTTTGAACGATGTCCGCAATCTGTCAGTGGTCAAGATTCGCCCCGAAGACCAACACGTTTTTCTTCACGATGAGATGTACGCCCTGCTCCAGCGGCATGTGTATGATTGGGCTTATGATGCCGAAACTTATCAAAAGGCCGCCTTTCAAGCCATCAAGAAATATTACAAGGATCAACGCGAGCATATTTCCATGCGCTTGACTGAACTCTATGCGCCCGTCGAAGAGCATGGCAGGGAAAGCCTCAACATCGAAGAACTGGGGAAAGCACATACCCAATACCAGGCCCTTCTGACCGAGATCATGTACTATTACTTGCGTCACGATCTCGGCCGCGGCTTCCGCGCTTATTATCGCTTCTCCCACGAGGCGATTATGGCGCGCGATCTGCCGATGGATTTGCAATTGCAAGCCGAGTTGTTATCCCATTTGAGCAGACCGCTCTCGCCGATTATCGCAGAGGATGTTTCTGTTGAATTCATCCTTGCTAGTTTGAAAGTGCGCCCGCTAGCGCGTGCCTGGGCGCTTGGGAAATACGAAGCGGGGCTAGAATTGGGAAATAAATTTATTAAGTCAGTGGACAAGGAGTGGCGTACGAAATTCCCCTTTTTGCTTGCGGCTGCTTATGTTTGGACGGCCAGTCTCAGCATTATGCGAGGGAAAAAAGGGGATTATGAGAAAGCGGAATCTCACCTCCAGCAGGCTCATTCCCTCTTGCCTGAAAAAGAGATTGACCAGCCGTTTGCCACCCCGTTCTATCCAGAAACCATTCTTTGGTACAAAAAAGCCATTGCCGCGCTTGCTCATCGTGTGTATGGCTATCTTAAACGCGTGCAGGGGTTTATGAAAGATGCTGTGAACGAGTATCAAAAGGCGGCGGCCTTGTTACGTGAGATTAATCTCCGCATTGAGATGGCAACGACCATGAATGATATGGGTTTCGCCCAGGCCGAACTTGGTGAATGGCACAATGGTCGTTCTAATGTGGTTGATGCCCTGCGCCTGCGACGAGAGTTGGGACCGCGTGTACCCGTTGCTTTGAGCATAAATACATTGGCTGCTATTGATGTGCGTGAAGGACAATACCTTGTTGCGTGTCAAAATGCAGAACGTGCCTTGGCTATCTTTCGCGCTTTTTCTCATGGACGAGGTATTGGTATGGTGTTGACGACTCTCGCCGAGGCTACACGCCGCCATGCTGGTATATCGTTGCTCCTTACTGTTGAAGAGCGCATCAAATTGTTGCGAGAAGCGCGCGATTATGCACATGATGCAAACACCAATTTCGCAGAAAAAGGAGAAAAATCGAGACAAGTGGAGGCTCTGATTGAAGTTGGTTGCGCTTGCCGCGATTTGGCCTGGTGGATTAAACGAAGTTCTCAAGCATGGGACACTCCTGCGCGATTGCGGCGGGAAAGTCAGGATGCTTTGCAGGAAGCGGCCAGGCTAGCAAAAGATGCGGGGCTTATCTATCGGCATGTAGACGCCCTTGTCAACCTCGCTTGGCTGGAATTTTATGTGCTCGAAGAGGATGAGAAGATTTCTGAAAATCATGCGGTGTGGGTTGCTGTTGAGGCTGCGGAGAAAGCTTTTCCTTCCGATACCGAGATGGACAAACAACCTCAAGTTTGGGCGCAAAAAGGGAAATTGCATGTGCTTAAAGGCAACCTTGCTTATCGTCGTTTAAAACAGCAGCGCATCATTGAACCAAAGGGTATTTCCAAAATTATTACTGCAAGCCTCGAAGATGAGGCCAAAAACTATGCTCTTGGACTTGATTATAGCAGTCGCTTTGCTATGGACTATCAGGGTATTCGTCGAGCCAAAGATACCATCTTTGAAAATTTAAGACGTTTAAATGTTGCGGAGATGCGCGTCATTTGTCGTCAAGTTAAAATTCTCTATCCCAACAATTCGCCCATGCAGGTTTTTCTGATCAATCGGGCGCTCTGGTTTGGAGATTAGGGTGCGTTGTATTTGTATGTGAGCGAGCATGGCGAGGAATGGCTTTTCTCGCCATGCTCGCTTTTAAACAAAGGTCAGGTGTATAATATGATTGCGAACTGAGAGCAGTGCTTACAAAGCAAAGTTAATGCTGAAGGAAACCCCAAAATATTCGTAGAATCTGCACAGGAATGTGCAATGAAGTGTTTTAGGCACTGCTCTGGCAGACAAATTCGTTAGGTTGCTATGCCAACAAATGTAAAACCTCTTATTTTGTGGAGCGTAAATTTGACGCATCAGGAGGACGATTGCGCCTGTGAAAATGTCTCCTTCCTGCGATCTGCCGCTCAAGGCAGTATTGTGCAAGAAGAAGACTGCGCGTGCGTGGGAGGAGCGCAAAATTGCGCCGATTCGGTAGGCCGATTATCTGGCGGGATTTATCAACAATCGCCCAATCTTATTGGGATTCCGCTGGCCGATCAATTTACCGCTTATGCGGCTGGGGATTCACAGGGTCTGTTGATTCTCGGTCAAATGGGAAAACAGATTTTGCGCTTGTTTGAGAAGCCCGTTTCCATCGAGAATGCGATTGCCGGACTTTCCATTGGCGAGGAATGCGGCATTCCAATCGCGCACCAACTCGCCTCGTTGGGCTTTCTTAAACCTGTTGAAAGTCATCGCGCCTGTGTGACGGAAGAAGATTGCGGTCAAGCCATTTCTTCCTCCCCTCTCACCGCCTGGCTGCACCTCACGGACCGCTGCAACCTGCGTTGTGACTACTGTTA
>DYKH01000390.1 GCA_020722685.1 Caldithrix sp.
ATCCTGTGAAACCTCAATCCAAGGTTTTTGTCACCCAGCCCTTTCTGCCGCCCCTTGAGGAATTTCTGCCTTACCTCCAGCAGATCTGGGACAACAAGATCCTGACCAATGGCGGCCCCTTTCATGCCCAGTTCGAGCGTGCGCTGTGTGAGCACCTCGGCGTCGAACATGTCGCCCTGTTCACCAATGGCACGCTGGCACTCGTGACGGCGCTGCAGGCGCTTCGCATCACGGGTGAGGTGATCACCACGCCCTACTCTTTCGTCGCAACGTCGCATTCGCTGCTGTGGAATGGCATCCGACCGATCTTTGTCGATATCGACCCGAGAACGCTGAACCTCGATCCCTCAAAGATCGAAGCCGCGATCACGCCGCAGACGACGGCCATCTTGCCGGTTCACTGCTACGGCCACCCCTGCGATGTCGAAGCCATTCAGCGCATTGCCGACAATTACAACCTCAAGGTAATCTATGACGCCGCGCATGCCTTTGGGGTTGGGGATGCAGGTGGCAGCATCCTGCGGCATGGCGATCTTTCCGTGCTGAGTTTTCATGCGACCAAGACTTTTTCAACGTTCGAAGGCGGCGCCATCGTCTGCCCCGACGCCAAGACCAAGCAACGCATCGATCATTTGAAGAATTTCGGCTTCGTCGATGAAACGACCGTCGTCGCTCCGGGCATCAATGGCAAGATGAGCGAGTTCAATGCGGCGCTCGGCCTGCTGCAACTCAACTACATCGGAGATGCCATCGCTCGACGCGCCGCCATCGATGCGCTGTACCAGAAAATGCTAGGGAATGTTCCCGGTATCCGGTGTTTGCCCCATAGCGGAGAAATTGTGCGAAACCACGGTTATTTTCCCGTCCTAGTGGAACCCGACTATCCGCTCACTCGCGACGCGCTCTACGACAAACTCAAAGAGCGCGGTTATTACGCGCGCCGCTACTTCTACCCACTCATCTCGGATTTCCCGATGTACCGCGGACTCCCATCTGCACGCCGTGACAACCTTCCGGTTGCCGCGCTAATGGCAGATCGCGTTCTGTGTCTCCCGATTTACCCGGCTCTCGATCCCAAGACGGTGCAGGACATCGTTGCGGTCATCGCAGAGTGAGAGCCGTAAGGAGCGCGCCATGCTGAGTCGCACCGAGATTGACGCCATCGGCTTTGCCGAGGTCGGTGATGATGTGCAGCTTTCAGAGTATGCCCGGTTCTATGGCGCAAGCCGGATTCACATCGGCAATCATGTCCGTATCGACGATTTCTGCGTGCTTTCTGCGGGTTCGGGAGGCATCCATATCGGGAACCATGTGCATATCGCAGTATTCAGTTCTTTGATCGGAAAAGGAGAAATCATCCTTTCCGACTACTGCAATATCTCTTCTCGAGTATCCATTTACAGCAGTTCTGACGACTATTCGGGCGAAAGCATGACGAATCCGACAATTCCTGAAGACTATAAGCAGGTATCACACGCCAGCGTTCATCTAGGAAAACATGTCATCGTCGGAAGTGGAACAGTCATTCTCCCCGGCGTGAATCTGTCTGACGGTGTCGCCATCGGCGCTCTTAGCTTGGTAAAAACGGATTGTCCACCTTTTGGCATTTATGCAGGAAACCCGGCCAAACGCATCAAGGAACGGAGTCGAGCCCTGCTCGATCTCGAAGCGAAGCTAATCGCTAGCAAAGCAGCCTCAAAATCATGACACGATCCCTTTATCTCAACGTTGGCTGCGGCAAGGTCAAACTATCCGGTTTCGTCAATATCGATTTGGAACCCGGAGCGGATATCCAATGCGATGTGACCCAAGGGCTTCCCTTTGGAGATGCCACAGTTGACGGCATCTACAGCGAACATTTCATCGAGCATTTGAGTCAAAAGGACATTTTGGGCTTTCTCCGAGAATGCCGCCGTGTTCTTAAACCGGGAGCGCGTGTACGCATTGCCACCCCTGATCTGAGTGCCCTTGTAACAGAGTACGAAAACAATGACTGGCGCCAGCCGTGGCTTGATAAATACGGCTATTCATGGGTAAAAAACCGCGCCGAATACCTGAATATTTCCATGCGGGAATGGGGGCATAAATGGCTGGTGGACGAAGAGGAGTTATCTCGTCTTGCTGATTGGGCGGGGCTGGAACAGGCCAAACGCTGCAATATCAACGACAGCGCAGACCCTCATCTCGCCCGGTTGGAAACCCGGACCGAATCCACCCTGATCATGGAGTACACGCAGCATATTGAGGCGATAGAAGATAACCCATTGGTTTCGATTATTGTGCCGGCCTACCGAGCAGACTTTCTATCGGACTGTCTCGAAAGCGCGTTGGCGCAAACCTACCGTCGTATTGAGATACTGATCCTCGATGACTGTCCGGGTGATGACGTCCGAAAAATTGCGCAAGACTTTGTGCAGCGCGATTCGCGCGTCGCCTATCACCCAAATGCATTGCCTCTTGGCGAGCCGGACAATCTCACCCAGGGCATCCAGCTAGCGCAGGGCGTGTTCATCAAACCTCTTTACGACGATGATTTGCTGGAGCCTGACGCAGTTGAACGCTTGCTGCACATCTATCGCGAGCATTCTGCGGCGAGGCTGGCGGCAGGTAGCCGCCTGCCGATTGACGCGTCAGGACAAGCCCTAGACAAGGGCATACTGGGCCCACCGCTCTCAGTGAATGACGGCCTATTGCGTGGCCCGCAAGTCATTGGACAAATTCTGTCTTCCGGGTTGAATTCTCTTGGTGAGCCAACCTGCATGATGTTCCGCCGATCAGACGCGCTGCGCATCGACGAGCCCAATGTCATGACTCTGTTCGGCCGTCTTTGCTTTGGCGCTGGCGACGTTTGCCTTGCACTGCACCTTCTTTCGCGCGGCGACCTTGCCTACCTCTCGGCCCCCGTTGCACGTTTTCGCATCCACGCCGGACAAACGCAAAAACAGAAGCGCTCACATGAACTCGGGCTGGCAAGCTGGCAGTATCTGCGGCAGCAAGGCGAACGCCTGGGGCTGATGGTCAAGCCCACTCAAACGCCAGCGCCTTTATCAACGACACCGAAAACCGTTCTCCACCCCGGCCAGCCGCAAGGGTCGGGCACTGCCGTCCTGCTGCACCTGTATTACCCCGAGCTTTGGCCGGAATTCTTCGCACTGCTCAAGACCCTGCCCGAACCCTACGATGTGTATA
>DYKH01000391.1 GCA_020722685.1 Caldithrix sp.
CCACTCGGCGATCTCGGCACGGTGTTCGGCGAGATACCGATACTGGGCGGACTTGCTCTTTCTTCTTTTGAGCACCGCGATCAGCCAATCGGGGATCTGCGGCTTTCTTCCCGGCCCCGTCCTTGGGCATTGGCACTCGGCCTCTCGAAACATCGGCAAAGCCATCTTCACCAACGTCGCCAAGCACGCGCCTTCCCTGGCACCACTTGCCATCGTTCGGACCTCCAGTCAAGGTTTGCTCCGCGTGTTCAACGGACGCATAACCCCTGGAGGTCCATGCGCTTAGGTCATTTCAATTCCCGGACACCCTCAGTTAGATTGCATCTTCCTGAATGGGTCCGCTGAATGGGTCTGCGGCCAAACCGCCTGAAATAGGGCGAAAATAGGACAAGGGGCCTATGCTTTTCTCTGAGCCGGTATTTTTGTTCGTATTTCTGCCCACGGTTTTGTTGCTTTATTTCATAGTGCCGCCACAATGGCGTAATGGACTGTTACTTGTTTTCAGTCTGCTCTTTTATGCTTGGGGTGAACCTAAATACATTCTGTTGATGCTAGGAATCATTGCGCTGAACTACTACGCCGCAATGGTGATCGATCGTACGTCCTCCAGTAGTGTTCGTAAAATAGCACTGATTGTTTCCCTAACTGCCAACATCGGCGCTTTAGCGGTATTTAAATATCTAGGGCTTATACTGCGAACGGTGGTGTCACTATTCGAACACATAGGCTTGCCACGGCTTCCCGTTATAGACATAGCGCTCCCCATCGGCATCTCGTTCTTCACTTTCCAAGCAATGTCGTATCTCATTGACGTCTACCGTAGGGAGGTGCCGGCGCAAGCATCCTTGTTTAGGCTGGCATTGTATATTTCGTTGTTCCCCCAGTTGATCGCGGGACCGATTGTGCGCTATAGTTCGATTGCCGGGCAATTGGAGTCGCGAGATATTAGCCTCTCAGGTTTCGCAAGTGGGTCGCGACGATTTATCGTCGGCTTGGCGAAGAAACTTCTAATCGCGGACGCACTGGGGCGTCTCGCTGACCCTGTGTTTGATGCCGACACGAGCGGTTTAAGCACAACGTTGGCATGGATAGGCCTGCTAGCATATACTGGCCAGATTTATTTTGACTTTTCCGGTTATTCCGATATGGCGATGGGCTTGGGGCAAATGTTCGGATTTCAGTTCGAGGAAAATGTTAATTATCCTTATATCTCGCGCTCCATAACCGAATTTTGGAGGCGATGGCATATTTCACTATCAACATGGTTCCGTGATTATTTATACATTTCTCTTGGGGGTAATCGTGCAGGACGCGCCACAACCTATCGTAATCTTGTCATTGTGTTCTTTGGTCTGTGGGCTGTGGCACGGAGCAGCCTGGACATTTTTCGCTTGGGGCGCGTACCACGGACTATGTCTCGTGACTGAGCGAGCGGGGCTGCGAAGAATTCTGGATCGATTACCATCAATGTGCGCTTGGGCATACGCGCTTGCGGTGGTCATGTTTGGATGGGTTCTTTTTCGCGCGAATTCCTTCGCCCATGCTGCCACAATGTACGCCTCCTTGTTAGGGCTTGGTAACAGTGGGGAAGGGTTGGAGCCGCGTGATCTTCCTATCGCGGACGCAGAGACTATTGTGGCGATTTGTGCAGCCTGCTTGGGCGCGTTCCCCTTGGCCAAGGCGTACCGTCGACTTCGTAGCTCGGTTGGGTGGGAATCGGGGCAACGCGCGTGGTTCATGGCTGAGGCCGGGTTCCTCTTGGCACTCCTGGTTTGGCTAGAGTGTGTGTCGGTAATGGCTCAACATAATCCCTTTATTTATTTTCGCTTTTAGATAGAGCATGAAGAAGCCAATTTCTGAGGGCGCGAGGCGGTTGGGCGATGCAGCTCTGGTTCTCGGGGTATGTGCCGCCCTCGGTTTACCGTGGTTGGACAATTTGCGAGTGGCATACGAAAAGCTGACGCCAGAAGCCCATGCCGTGCGTGACCAGGAATTGCAAATTCCTTTAGGGGAGAGGTGCCTGACAATTCGGTGGCTGGCTGGGGGAAGCAAGCAAGTAACGCACATAACCCCCCGTAACGCGTTGGAACTTTTGAAATACACCTACGCGCGGGCGCGGCGCGTAAAGAAGGCGCTTATGTCTTCCTTTGGTGGCAAGACTGCGTTATTGCACGTAGGAGCTGCAATCCGATATAGGCTGCTTCATAAAAGTCCAATCCATACCGTGCTAACCGGCAAAGATGGATGGTTGTTTTATTTCAACGACGAGATTCGTGCGTTTTATCTTTCAGAACTGCATCTCGATCGCGAACATGTGGAAAAGTGGCGGCGGTATTTTGTCGAGGAATCCGAGGTAGCTAAGGCGGTAGGGGCACGTTATATCGCTATTATGTGTCCAAACAAGGCAAGTGTTTACTCGGAGTTTTTGCCGGAGGGCGTGCGGCTGCGACCAGGCCGGACGTTGACCGATGTGATTGGCAGGGCAGTGAGCCAAGCGGGCATTGAGTGGATCGATTTACGCCCCGCGCTGATGGCGGCAAAACCGATCGGGAGACTGTATCATCGCACCGACACGCATTGGAATGAACTGGGAGCGTTGATTGCCGCAAGGGTGATACTAGATGCTTTACGGCAGGATTACGCGATAAATGTGCCAAGTGTCGCGGAATTGCGCCTCTCAAGACGATATAGCCATGCCGGAGATCTTGCTCGAATGATGGGCCTGAGAAATCAGTTGATGGAAGAGCAGATAATGATTCAAGACGATAGTCTGTGGTCGGATCGGATGAAGGAGATGTCGGGCGAACAGCGTCAGTTTGGGGGAATGCGGCGGGGATTCGTCGCAACCGACCCTGCAGGGAAGATTCCTCGTGTCGTGGTGCTGCGAGATTCGTTTTCAACAGCGTTGTTTCCTTGTCTAGTGGGCGGATTTCGCGAGAGTTATTGGTTGTGGGAACCCACGCTTGATAGGAGGCTTATTGAGCGTGTCAGGCCGCAACTCATACTGCGCATATTTGTAGAACGGCGCTTAGCGAACCGTGCGACGAATGTTTCGGCGCACTGAATGCGGTGCGTGCCAATGTGTTGAATGTAAGGAACCTCTGCACAATTAGTACTACAGCGCTACGTTGGTATTGCACGGTTTGGGCAATTTGACGAGAATCCTTC
>DYKH01000392.1 GCA_020722685.1 Caldithrix sp.
AAAAATAGCTTCCTTACCTCTTCAGACTGGGATGATGAGAAACTGACTGAAAAAAGAATAGATATTGTCAAAGAACAAACAACTTAGATTAAACTATGCTGTTGCAAAGTAAAAAGACCAAATTTGCCAAAGTTCAGTTCATAACACTCACTTCCTCACTGCAAGCCCGCCGCGAACAGCCACCACCCTCGTCTCATAGCCTTTCATATTCAACACAAACCCAACTTCACCCTTTCTTTCGCTCTGCGTCAGTGGTAACCGTTGCCCTTCTACCATATCCGCCACAACGACCTTCTTAATGTGTGGCATCCTGCTGCCCGCCAGTTTCGCCAGTTGCACACGCACTGTTACCTTCCGCTCTTCAGGTGTTGAGTTGCGAATAGTGAAGTGGAGGTTGCCCTTTTCCCAATACCCGAAGCGCTCTATCCAAACCTTAGGGTCAGATGTGGTTGCATACGTCACCGGCTCCCAGCCTGCCTCTGTGATGCGGCGCAGGACGGGGATGTAGCGCTTAAACAGGTCCCGGTCCCGTTCGTAGAATTCTGGCGAACTGAAGTATCGCTTCATCTGGACATAGCCAAGCGGGCTGCCACCGCCGATGGTGGAAATGCCGGGCCAGATGCCATAGAACATCTGGTGTTGGATATATTGCTCTATCTGCTCGTGTGAGACTGGCTCGGATGTTTTCTCGTCCAGATGCCAGGTGACTTCTTCCTGGAGCAGATTGGAAATCCACTTCTGGTAGGCCAGTGTTCGCTTAGCATTCGCGCGAGCGTCGGGCTCTACCTCATAGAGTTTCCTTTCATGGCCCCAACTGCCCACCTCGCCGCCGAAGAGGTCAAGGTAGGCGACATAGTAGCGTGAGTCCGACTCAATGTTGCTGTGAAGCAACTTGCCTTTCTTGTGCAGGTCATCGGCAATCCATTTCACAAACTCGCAGTGCGACAATGCGCCGAGAAGGGCAGGCTTGCCTGTATCAAAGTCAAAAGTTAGCGGTATGTCCGCGACTTCCAAATGCTCCCTTCGACAATTGTGGTAAGCAGCAAACCAGCTCTGCATGCTATCAAGATACACGCCCTCAGCCTGTGACCACGCCAGCAACTCATACGCTTCTACCTTCACTCTGTCGGCCCTGTTGGGATGCGCCAGGTCAGGGTCAGTGTTTTGCTTCAGCCGCCAGTGCCAGTAGGTGTATCTGTCCACATCGCCAAGCATCTCCTCGCCTGTGGGTGACAGAGGAAGAGAGTTCAAGATAGCCTGCGAGACTTCCGCCCTCAAGCCCTCCACAGGGTTGCTCCAACGGTAGCAATTTTGACCTTTCTTCTCAAAGCTGCCGTTTGGAATGAGATTACCGCTGCCAGCACCCACCTTCACAAGCGCCAAATCATCCACCCAGAAACTGCCCCAGCCGTTCATCCCGATGCCAATCTGGAATTGCGCACAATTGGGTTCGGTGACAAACTCCGTGTCCTTCTGCACCCATTCAGCCTCGCCTTCCTTCCAGGTTTGCCAGCCATGATAAACCCAGCCATAGTCCTGTTTTCCAATGATGCTGCCGTTCCGGTCAAGCGCTCGCACAAATATGCTTCCCTCTTTACCCTTGAGCTTGCCCCATGCCGAAAAGCGATACTTTGTGTTTGGCTCTGCGGGGATGAAAGCTGATTCAACACATCCAACTCCACCACCCCAAGGGCCTGGCTTCTCTTTCGTGAACTGGCTGGGCATAGAAAACCTCAAACTTGCTTTGCCGCCGGGCGTGTGGTTCTCCTGTCTGTCCCACGATGCAACGAAATGCGGCAGGAACCAACCCTTTGGGCCTTCATCGCCTTTTGCCCACTGCCTGATTTGTTCAAGCCTCTTCGGCCGCAGCGAAAGCATCTCCTCCCTCGTGTTCGCTTCAGGGAATGGCAAATGCACCACCGTTGGCTCCACGTAGACAGTGGTCACTATCCCGTGGCCTTTGAGGAACTTCTGGAGTTTGTCCGACACTATGCCACCTTCCAGAACCCCTATGCCGAAGTCCTCGATGGCGGGTATCTTCGGCAAAGTGTTGCCTCCGCCAGCAGGGAGTACCCAAAGCCCTTCTTTGCCCGTGCGTTTGGCGAAGAACTGCGGGAAGATGCCGTAATACTTCTTCGCCGCAGCGCGGAAGCCCCACTCCGGCTCGTGAGCGTAGATGACAAACGAAAAGGGCGCACGGCCTGGCCCCAGCTTCTTGGTCCGCGGCGACAGTCCAAGGTCAAATCCAATGAGAAGCCCTTTGGAACAGTCGTAGCTTGCCCATTGCACTACAGGCTCATCCATCGGCACGGCAAGCGAAAGCCCCGCCTTCTCGCCGCTCACCGACGAGAATGGATACACGGAAAATATATGCCCTCCCACGCGCCATGGGCATAGGTTCATGTATAACTTCCCTTCCTCAATGACCCGGCTCGTGCGGATGTCATCCCACCAGCGCCAGCCTATGGCATCAATGGGAAGTACATAGACAATCTGCAGTGCATGTTCCCCTTGCGGCTTGCCAACGTCTCGAACCTCACCTTCAACCAGAATGTGGTCTGTCTTCGCCGTGTAGTGGGCTTTAACCTCCAGAGAACCGAACTTCATCCTCTGGAAAAACTGTCCTTTACGGACACGCTGAAGTGCGCCACTCAGTGGTTCCGCTTTCCCTTCCTTCACAATGTCAAATACCACATCGTCAAACCAGGCCGCACCACTGGCGCCCTGCTTCTTCTGAATCCACAGCCCAACCCGGATCTTCACCGCATCCTTTGGCGCGCGGGAAGGCATAAGCAATCGGGTCACCTGCTTCCAGTCCGTTGGGTTTTCAACCCTGATATACTCCGCATTAAGCCATTTCGTCTCCGCAGAGTAGTAGCTCAGGGCGATGAGAACCGAAGTCCCATTAAGCTCGGACTTGACCCACCCCGAGAAGCGATACGTGGCATCCTTCTCAAGTGGAATCCATTGAAACGTCCCTGTCATAAGTTCCCCATCGGGGTCCGGCTGAAGGCGAAGCGAACTCTTGCCGCTATGGCAAACTGTCTCGTCAACCGCGACAAACTTCACAGATTGCTGCGGCGAGTCGTATTTCCAGCCGCTCGGCAAGCCCCGCGCATCCTTACCCTCTTCAAAACCTGCGTTCTTGAGCAAGTTCAC
>DYKH01000393.1 GCA_020722685.1 Caldithrix sp.
CTAGTTTAGCCAGATAGTCTGCTCGATGATAACGGAAGCGATGAATCTTCACTTCATCGAGCAGCGTCAAGTTCAGACGCTTGCGCTCTTTCAAAAACTCTTCCTGGTCGACTTCATCCATGCGAGCCAGCAATTCATCCAGGCGTTCGCTTGGGTCAATCAGGGCGGCATAGGCGCCATATCGGATGATGAAGTCATGCACGTTTTTTGTTAGCGTGCCAAAGCGCTGGGACGGAATCCACTAATCTTCGCGAATTCTCGCTAATCTCCCGAAAAATTCGCGGAGATTGGCGTAGATTAGCGGATTCTTTTCCAGGCTGGTAAGAGCGCCCCATCACTTTGGCGCGCTAACCAAAATATTGAGAAGATACAGAGTGGAGGTAGAAAGTGGATGAAAATATCGGCGATAAGGCTTGTAACACTTGCATGGGAAAACAGCATATTGGACAACCAGAAATTCCGATATATAATGAGACAAAGTTCTCTGAATAGCAGCTCTTCATTTTCTGATGAAAAGCGGGAGGTCCCATGATCCAGGCGATGGGCGGGAAAGTTTTTCACTGTTGCTCTATGTTTTATCAACCTTACTGCCAAAGGGCAGACTCTATCCACACTCCATGAAAAGAGAAAGAAGGCGTACATGGACACAATTCACTTCACACGCACGGGGAATCAAAGTAAAGAAAAGATCTACGATCTCTTCGCGCAGCATGTTTCTTCGGGGAAAGCGGCGTTCTTCAAATCCGCCGGGATTGACTTTGCCCTGGGCAAACGGGAAGGTCCCTACATCTATGACATCGAAGGAAAGAAGCGGCTCATTGACTGCCACTGCAATGGGGGCGTGTTCAACCTCGGTCATCGCAATCCCGAAATCATCCATGCCTTGATGCAAAGCCTCGAGGAACTGGACATCGGCAACCATCACCTGGTCAGCGAGCAGAGAGCGACCCTGGCAAACGCGCTAGCCCGCCTCACTCCCGGCGGACTCAGGTACACGGTCTTTGGGGTGAGCGGAGGCGAGGCAATTGACCTGGCTATTAAGATTGCGCGCGGTTATACCGGCAGGAGCAAAATAATCTCAGCCAGGGGCGGATATCACGGGCACACCGGCCTGGCGCTTGCGGCAGGCGATGAAAAGTATCGTCTGCCCTTTGGACCGCCCGCGCCTGGTTTTGTTCAGGTTCCATTCAACGATGTAAACGCCCTGGAAAAAGTTGCTGATAACGACACGGCCGCTGTCATCTTCGAGACGATTCCCGCGACGGCTGGCATGACTCTGCCCTCACCTGATTTTTATCGCAACGTGCGGAGTCTGTGCGACCGCCTGGGCATTCTGATGATTATTGACGAAGTCCAGACCGGGCTGGGGAGAACGGGCAGGCTGTGGGGAATCGAGAACTTCGATGTCGAACCCGACATCATGGTCATCGGGAAAGGACTTTCGGGCGGCATTTATCCCATAACCGCGACCTGCTTCAAGGAAAAATACGAGACCGTCTTTCACAAGGACCCCTTCATCCACATCTCCACCTTTGGGGGCGCCGAGGTGGGATGCCCTGTCGCGCTGAAAGTTTTGGAAATCTCTTCCGATCCATCCTTCCTCGATCACGTTTTGCATATGGCTGACATATTCTCGGAAGGATTCAAGGTCTTGAAGGAAAAACACCCGGCCATCCTGGTCCGCTTGAGGCAACTGGGCCTTATGATGGGAATCGAAATGGCAAACGAACATTGCGGTCCGCTCTTTACAAAAGCCGCCTACGAAAACGACCTGCTCTCGGTGTATGCCGGTAATGACGCACGGGTTGCCCAATTGTTACCGCCACTGATCATTGACCGTCCCCTTGCCGAGGAAATCCTCGAACGTGTGGATAAGTCCCTTGAAGCCGTTGAAAAAATGTTGGGCTTGTAAATGAGGAGGCAAAATGTCCGCGCTGGATTTTGATCGCGCCTTGATAAAACAGTTTGAAACCGGGCTTGACCCTCGCCATCCCGAAAAAAGTGACATCCCGGGCAGGGTAATCGGCTACGGCGAGATCAGCACGGTTCTTGAGATTGGCGCGGAAGGCGGGGCCAATCTGGCTTACAAGCGGGTGCCTATCTTCCAATCCGAGGCAGAGGCGGAACGCTATGAAGGCCTCTACAAGGATTACATCCAGGTTATGAGTGAACGCATTGGCATCCAGGTTGTCCCCAGTGATATCGCCAGAATCACCGATGACCGTCGCAATCGGACTGTTGTTTATATCGTGCAGGAAAAACTTCCAACGGAATCGATTGGCAACAAAGCCATTCACCGCCTCCAGGCAGATGAGGTGAACAGACTGGCGCTTGCCATATTGACAGAACTATCCAAAGTGTTCGACTTCAACCAACGCAACAAAGGCAAATTGGAACTTGGGATTGATGGGCAAATATCAAACTGGGGGATTGCCAACTTCAACCCGGAAGCAAAGAGATTGGACGAAAAGATCAGCCTGTTTTATCTCGACACAAGCACGCCTCTCACGCGCCGGGATGGCCGGGAACAATTGGACCCCGAACTTTTTCTGCGCAGCGCGCCCTCTTTCATGACCTGGATTCTGCGGCTGTTTTTCCTCCAGGATGTCATGACCCGCTACTACGATTTCCGAAAGGTAAGCATTGACCTCATCGCCAATTTCTACAAAGAGCAGAAACCCGAATTGATCCCCGGCCTCGTGGACACGGTCAATGGGTTCTTCTCGGCGCAAATTCGAGACGGCGTGATGAAACCTCTCAGCGTGGAGGAAATCAGGGCATACTATCGGGAAGACGCCTTGATCTGGCGACTCTACTTAGCCTTCAGAAAGATTGACCGATCCGCGCACAACCTGATGGGAAAGTATTACCCGTACATCCTGCCGGAAAAGATCAAGCGGTAGGATATTTTTAGAAAGCCATTCATCGAAGTGGAGAAGGATATATGACTTTACTGCAAAAACCTTGAATTCTCACCACTGAGACACAGAGTCACGGAGTTCTTCTTCATCTTTATCTCGGTGTCTCCGTGTCTCTGTGGTTTGATTTTGGCCTTTTTGCAGTGGACTCATATATTCAAAAGAATCCTTGTAACTATCTAACGAAGTTACACCTCAAACCGACAAGAAGCTAACCACAGAGAACGCCGA
>DYKH01000394.1 GCA_020722685.1 Caldithrix sp.
ATAAAACCCTGCAAATGCTGAAACGGTACACGCATTTGAAAGCGGAAGATTTGGCGAAATTGTTGGGGTGATGGATAAGCCATCATGACGGTGCAGGCCATTACCGGTCATAAATCCACCCAGATGATGAAGCGGTACACGCATATTTCGGGTAAGGTATTGGTGGATGCCGTGCGGGGTGGTAGATGAACGATTTGCTTGAATGCCAATACCCGACGATCTTGTCATCACGTACGATTAAATACCTCTTCACTGCAAATGCGAACGCAATATGGAAAAATCCTGAGGACCGTAGCGATCGCACTCACTGAACTGAAGATTGGGATAACGAATTTGCTCTACAACGTGCGCAGTTTTATCTGCTTGTTGAAGCAAGAAGCCTATCGGTAGAGCTCTTGAGAACGCTATCAGCAGCTGATACAGTCCTAAGTATGCGAAGTGACCCGTCCATCGACACTCTACTTGACTTGCATGGCGAGATTATCGACCAAGGGGGTGGATACTGGATGAAGATTGAAGCCTGGCGTGTGGATGCGACCAGTAAGATTCCGCACGGTATCCGATATAGTTTAACGTTGCATGATCCTTTTGGAAAACGAATTTTAGGCTATGATAACGCCCACTTGGTTAAACCACCGAAGAAATTCAAATTTGCTGGGCGCATTATGGCTTATGACCACAAGCATCGGCACGCGTCCGACAAAGGCGTGCCTTATGAGTTTAAAGATGCGCAACAACTGATGAGCGACTTTTTCACAGACGTTGATCGCATCCTACGGGAGGTTAAAAAATGACGGGAATCCTCACGATTGGCATCATGCCGCAAGAAAATATCCGCGAAAGAGTGCTGGCGATTGCGCGCGGCGAGATCAAACCGAAACCTGGAGAACCCAAGATTTGGTTCACCTCCATGAAATCCTTGGCCGAGGTGCTCAGTGACGACAATCGAGCCTTGTTGCGGGTCATCCGGGAAACCAATCCGGACTCCATTTCGTCGTTGGCGGGTTCGATCGGCAGGAAGCCCAGCAATTTGTCCCGTACGCTTAAAACGATGTCTCGCTATGGCATCGTCGAAATGAGGCGGGAGAAGAATCATGTCCGTCCCATCGTCCGCGCGACCGAGTTCCATATCGTCGCAGGATAGTCGGGTTCCTCAGGTGTATTTGGACAAGTTTTGTTTTGGCCTTTTTATACGGGACCCCATTCATTCACGAAGCGGGATGTCTGAACCGGCTGTAGCCATTCATTCCTATGGGTTGCTTGCTTCAAAAAGTAGATAGGTGCCATGCAGATCAAGACCGTTCCACAAAAAATAGGCAATCAGCTCATGTACTGTTACGGGGTGCGTCTATCCCCGGATTCTGAGGTTGCCGTCGCGGAACAGATCAACAAAGCCCGTGCGCTTTACAACAATATCATCGCGGTCATGCACAGTATTTATGATGAAATGCAAACCTACATCATGGCGCATGCAGGACCGGAAGCACGGGAAATTCAATCACAGATTGAAGTCGTGAGTGCAGCCTTCAACGCCGCAAAAGCCGCCAATGATGAAGGCGAAATGAAACGTATCGCGCAGCAGCGGCGAGCACTCTGGAAGGACTTGGCGGTGATCCTGAAAACCGTCCGTCAGACGCATAAAGAGACCCTCAAGGAGCGATTCTATTCACGCATTGGCAACAAAGCAGCCTGCGAAACCTACCAGTGTCGTGCAAAAGCCGTGATGGAAGGATTAGGTTTCTCTACGGCCTCTAAAATTCTGGATTCAGCACTCAAGGCATGGCAAATGTCCATGTCCAAGGGCAAGGTACCCCGGTTCGCGCGGGGAGACCTTAAATTACGAGACACGCTTGCTCTGCAATTTTCTGAAGCGGGTGGATACCCCGTAGAAGGGCTTTTTACCGGTAAACGCCGTGATCTGGTGATCCAGTATCCCAAAAAAGGTTTTGTACCGCGTTCTTACAGCCCTTTTCGATTCAGATTGGGTGCTGCAAAAGAGAATATCTATGCGGAAGGGACGGTGCATTTACATCGTGAGATACCAGCCGAGACCCGGATTGCCTTTGCGCTACTCGTCCGTAAAAGAATTGGCATGCAATATCACTACGAATTGCAACTACTCGCGACACTTCCAGAGCCGATTCGCCGGGAACCCGTGCTACGGCGCAAGCCTCTGGTGGCGATCCATTTTGGTTGGTCGGCAGACCCTGAAGGACGACGGTTGGCGGGAATCTCCGATAATGGGAATCCATGGGAGGCCCGTCTGCTGGCTCTGCCTCCCGACATTGAAGCAGATTTACAGAGGGCTTCTGAATTACAGAGCAAGCGGGAAGTCTATCGGGATGAAATCGTTGCCCGCCTCAAAGAAAGCCAGATCATGCCCACCGAGAGCGAAGAGGCCATCCCTGAACTCTGGAAAACCATTCGCAATTTTCCGATGTCCCGTATCTCTCCGAATCGTCTGCACCATGTCACCCGCTGGTTGCAGGAAAACAATAGGCTCCCAGATTGGCTTTCCGCTTGGGAAAAAGTGGATCGGCGCATGTGGGAACAGGGGGTTACCTGCGCCAATCGGGCGCGTAATCGGCGTAAGAATTATTATCAGGAAGTGGCCCTGAGTCTGGTGACCCAATACGAAACAATCCTGCTGGAGCTTCCAGATCTGAAAGAAATGGCATTCAAGGTGGACCAGGTTACGGGAGAAAGAAACGATCTCGCGAGAAAAGCCCGCAGAGGTAGGGCAATAGCTTCCTTGCATGTTCTGGAATCGGCCATAAATTGGGCAGCCTGCAAGTATGGCGTGGCCGTACTGAAGCTGGTCGGAGAAAGGACCGCAACGGTCTGCTCGTTATGTGGCGGGAAGCAAATCGCAGCCGTCTCTGGCAATACCCAAGTATTATATTGCAAAGACTGTTCCAGCACCCTGGACCGCAAATGTAATGGGGCTGCTAATGCCTGGAATGCGGCGGCATCCAATCTGGAAACGTTGGTCACGCGTTATTGGCAAGAAACCATAGAGAAACAAGGGGCTCAAGTTGAATCGAAGCGCTTAAAAAACCAGAAAATGGCGGATGCAAGGAAAGCCATCAAACAGGCCGCTGCATTGGCTGAAGAGAATTGAGTCGTAAGGCTGAAAGTCC
>DYKH01000395.1 GCA_020722685.1 Caldithrix sp.
CGAGTTTCGAGGAAGGAACTATCACGCCGAGCGGCTGGATGATCAGGGACGAGGACGGGGCGCAGCACACAGCCGAGCTGGATCGTTCGCAGCCGCGCCTGGGTACACGGTCGTGGAAGGTCACCCGTACGAATCCGCAAGGCGGGAGGCAGGGCGGCTGGTACAGCCTGTATCCGACGTTCGTGACGGGGGAAAGCTCTGTGGGACGAGAGGGAGACCCTACGCACACTGCCAGCGTACACGGCGTGACCGCGGATGCCCTGCTGCGAGAGGGACAAACCTTCACGTGCACCTTCTGGTATCGTTCGGCCGCTTCGGATAGCGCCAGAATCCACGTGCAAGTAGCGTGGGACAACTGGAAGAAATATCGGGGATCACCGCAGTATCCGCCAAGCAGCGAGTGGCGGAGGGTGAGCTTTACCTTCACCGTGCCTTCAGGAGTTAAGAAACTGGACTGCTTCCGCATCCCCGTCGTGCAAGCCATCCAGGGCGACACGTTCTGGGTCGACGGCTTTCGACTTCAGCAGGGTTCAGAGAGCACGGCGCTCGTTTCCAACGCGGACACCGAGATGTGGCTATCGAGCGAAAGCGACACTTTCGATGACGAGATTCGCTTTGTACTCCATGTGGTCAGTCCGGCCGAGAGACCCGCGTGCAGCGCTGTCGTCTCGGTCATCAATTCAGCGGGCAGGACGGTTTCCCAGCACAAGCAGGAGGTCGGGTTGCACCGCGGCGCGAATGCCTTGCCCCTGAGTTTGAAGGTCGGCGACTGCCCTGAGGGACCCTATCGGGTGGATGTGGCGCTTGTGGATGCCGATCGCGTTGTGCTCGACCGCATGCTAGACATCAAGGTCGAGAAGGTGTCGGTCGCCGCGATCAAGGACAAGATGAAGTCGCTTGAGGCGCCTTTGGCGAAGTTGAAAGAACTGGTCAGGCAGGCCAGAGCCAAAGGAATGGACACCGCCTACCAGGACATCGCCGTCGTTCTGGCGGAGGATTTCCTGACCTATGCCAATGACGATATCAAGGCAGGGCAGATTAAGTTTGCACGGTACATTGCCAACTATTTGCTCGAATCGGTCACGAGAGCCGAAACCGAGCTCCGCCAGGCATTTGAGCATCCTTCCAAGCAAAGGGCTGTGCCAACTCCGTCCATGATGGCGAACCGAATGCGTGTGGACAGAGGCGCTTTCTATAGCGGCAATCAGCCGGTTCTGCTCTTTGGACCATGTCATTACAAGCAGGCCTATAAAGACATGCCCAAGATGGCAAGGTATGGATTCAACAGCTTCGAACTCACACAGGGGGGAGAGCCGCTTGACGCACACGATATCGCCGCTTTTTTTAGAGATTCTGAACAGGTGTGCACGCAAACCGTCACAAATATCCACTATTGGCTGGACCGTTGCGAACAGTCCAATTTGGCTGGAGCAATTCTTTTTGACCTGGAGTATTTACCTCGTTGGTTCCTTGAGAGATACCCCGAGGTTTGTTTCCCAGGCGTTAGCATTGAAGAGACGATGGGCAAAGGGTGGCTTGGGCCAGTGCCCCACTATATCATTGACCATCCTGAAGTAGAGAAATTGCACGAACTCTACTGGCGGGCTCTCGCGCAGACCTATTCTGGCAAGGCCGGTTTCCATAGTTATATCCTGGCCAATGAGCCGATGTTTATGCGATCTGCGGACAATCCCTTTGCACTGAAGAGATTTCAGTCCTGGCTAAAGGACAAATACGGAGCTGTCCAGAATCTGAATGCTCGTTGGAACAAAGAATATAAGGATTTTGAAGAAGTCGCATTTAGCGACTGTCAAGGTCCAAGCCAGAACAGGGCATCATGGTATGATTGGGTCGTCTTTAACTGGAGCCGTGGAACAGAACTCTTTTCATCCGCCAAAAAGATAATTAGACAATATGACAAGAAATCCCCCATACACATCAAGATTATGAACACCCCTGCAATCACCGAAGCGTTTCGTATCAATCGTGGCGGACTCAACCGCGAAGACATCGCTACCAAGGGTGAGGATGGCGTGGTTGGTTGTGATGGTCGCTTTATGTATCAACCGCCGGGAGGCGACTACATCAATGCGCCCAGTATTTGGCCCCAAATATTCAGTTACGATTTTCTGAAGTCCATAGCTCCGGATTGTCCCATTATGGATTCAGAATGGCATTTCCTGAGAGGAAATCCTCCTGGCAACTATTCACCAGAGTATATTCGGACCGCGATGTGGGAAAGCTGTCTCCACGGGGTAGGAGGAATCTACTTCTGGCTGTGGGATAGAATCAGAGCAACTGGGGGGCCCCATTTGTCAGACTGCGGCCTTACTGTGGACCCGGCTATTACTGAAACAATTGGAAGGACTTCTCTTGATTTAAGAAGATTGGCAAAATATGTTGTTGAATTCCCGCGGCTGAAAGCTGAGCTGCGAATTCTGTATTCCTATCCTTCCATTATCCAGCAGGGACAAGACTACTTGGCAGAGGTGGAGAAGGCTTACAAAGCCTCTTTTTTCCTGGGGCTACCGGTGAGATTCATTACAGAGAAGCAGATAGGCAGAAAACAGTGGAGTGGCTGCAAACTGCTTATTGTTCCGGATGCCAGGTATGTGAGCGATGAGTGTTTTGGGGCTATACGCCAGTTTGCCAAAGACGGTGGAACCGTTGTTCTGATTGGCACCCCGTTGAAGTTCAATGAGTATGGAGATTCCCGCAGGGAACAGATTGGCTCCCTACCAGGCATTCTCCGTCTCGAAAATCCTCCTTCATCTCTTATGGAATACAGTGACTTGGTGAGCAAATGGCTTGATGCTGCGAAAATAGACCGACCTCTCAAGGTCATGGAAGCGGATACCGGTAAGAATGCCTTTGGTGTTGAGGCGAGGCTGGCAGAAGTTAACCAAAAACACATTCTCTATGTAGTCAATTGGAACTCAAAGCCAACGGAAGTCGTGATAGAAATCCACGGGAAGAAACCCAAGTTTGTCAGTCTCATAGATGGAAAGCGCATAGGCAATAGAATTGCGCTGGCGCCACTGGACCTCTACTTGCTCAAGCAGTCCGGGTTTCACTCCAAGGCGCCACAAAGGAGAAGAAAATATTGAAGGCAAAGCAGGTCAAAGACTAC
>DYKH01000396.1 GCA_020722685.1 Caldithrix sp.
GAGATGGAACGCCTGAAAGCGGAAATGGAGGAACTGAAATCCCGCAATTCGCCAGCACCGGAAACGACACCGGAAGTGGCGGAAGTGGCGGAAGTGGCGGAACTGGCCCCGGCGGAAAGCGCGGCAGAAAAGCCGGAGCAAAAAAGAAAGGGTCGGCTGTTTCGCAAGAGGAAATAGAGGAATACGCCGCCATCTACATGATGGCCCATGCTTGGCTTGCGAAGACTTTACATGACAAGCGCTGGGCTATCAGCATGAATGAAGCGGTGCGGATTATGGCCCCGGCATTGCGTATCATTGGCCGTTATTTTCCGGTTGGCGGCGGTAATTCAGACATAGGCCTGTTGATTGTGGCACTCTTGGCGGTCTATGTCCCGCGCTTCATGATGAAACCGGAAGACAAACAAACCCCGGACAGCGGGGAAACGGTTGATGCGGAATTTACCGATGTTACGACCATTTGAAACGAACGAGCGGTGGCTTATCACTGGGGCAACCGGTTCTGGTAAGAGTGTTGCCGCGTCGTGGATTGCTGCGAATACACCGGACGATTTAACGCTGGTAGCGATTGACAGCAAAGGGGACGGGATGCCTGCGTTTAAAGCGCACTCCGTCGCCAGCGCCCGGCGTTTGTTAAGGTCGTGGTTTCGGAAAAAACCGCGTGTTATACGCATAACGCCTGAACCCTACGAAAGCGCAGAAGAATTTGACGCGCTCTTTTCTGAAATCCTGAACCGCCGATATACGGGTCTCTGGATTGACGAAGCGTATATGGTCCCTGATACCCCTTATTTTCGGCATCTATACACAGCCGGGAGATCGGCAGATTGCCCAGTGATAACGTGTTCACAGCGACCGGTTGACATTCCCCGCGTCTGTATCTCGGAAGCGTCCAGATTCATGATCTTCAAATTGCTGGACGTGAAAGACAGAGAGAGACTGGCGGGTTTCACACCATTTAACAAGCATCAAACAGTGGACCGATTCCATTTCTTGTATTATGATAGTGTTGAAATGGTAACAGGTGAATATGCACCTATTCCGTTTAAAGATTACCAAGAGGGGTTAAAAGGCTATGTCCGATGACTTACTGAATTTTGCGGAACTGGTGGTCATGGTGACTATCATTCTAGCGGTCCTGATGATCGGGGCCTATGCTTTGGAGAAATTCAATGGATAGCATAGATGCTAAAAATCTTCTACTTGTTTTTCTGGCGTTGCTGATTGCCCAGGTGATCATTGGCGGTTCTTTTATGCTGCTGGAGGCCCGCAATGGATGAACACATTTTAAGTGACCCCGTGTCTTGGGTAACAGTTACCGCTTTAGTCATCATTTTATACGTTATTGCTTGGGTAGCCATGCAAGTATTGACAAAGGAGCAAATCTAATGAGCGCAGCATCAGCGAATACGTCTATGTCCCCCGCGCAAGTGAACGCGGCAGTCATCAGTGCCATCCTGACCTCTCCCAAGGTCCAGTTACGCACTACATCTCTCGGGGTTCAAAATCCATCACAAAGCGCGTCCAGCCCAACCCGCGTCACTTTTTATCCGAACAAAACCGGCTTCATTCGCGGCTATTTTGTGAAGATGAAAGGGACATTGACGAATAGCGGCAGTGCGGCGGCAACCGCGAATGACAGTCCGACACTTTCGGTTTTGTCCAGCATCATCTACAACAATTTCAACGCTACCGTGCGTCATGATACGACGTTGCGGGAACTGTATAATTTGGTCAGTAATCGCGGTTTTCGTGTGGGCGCAAATGCGACTGATTTGGCCGGTGTTTTCGCGCCGCAAGTGTCGATTATTCAGTCATTGCCGGACTCTATCGCAGCGAGTGATAGCGCGGATTTTGAACTGTGGTTTTATGTTCCGATCGTGTCGCTCATCTCCAATCGTCTGATGGGTATTCAGTGGGCAGAGTATGAAAAGGCGCAGGCGTCCTTAGTCCTGACCATTCCCGCCGCGTCGGATATGGTCGGTACGGACGCTTTCAAGAGCGCGTATAGCACCGGAACACTGGCGATGACCGGCATTGATATTGAAGTGTTTCAGCAGTATTGGACCGGCGAATTGCCGCAATCGAGCAACGGGGCTATTGTCGTGCCGCCTCAGTCTGCCGCTTTGCAGTATCAGATTTTGTCCGGGCCAGCTAATATCAATTTGAACGCCGGTCAAATCAGCCGCGATTTTCTGGATGAACCGTATTCATACCTCAGTTATTCGCTGTTGTATGATAACGGCGGCGTGTTTAATGGACCTACCGGCGCAGAACGGGACATTACGACCTTGGGCTTGTATGTATCTTCAGTGACACCGATTTACGAAGTGCCCCCGGCGCTATTGATGGGTATGTATAACACGGCGTCAAGCCCGTTGGGGGCCATCCAGAAAGGCAACTACTTTATGGACTTCTCGAAGCGCGTTATTAACGCCAGCAGCGCGGGACAATACAATATCGGTATTAAACCCCTGTCGGTTGAAAGCGGCGCTTATGTACGGCGCACACTCGAAGTCTATGCGGCAGCATAAGGAGCAGAGCGATGGAATCTATCCGTAAATGGTTCAAAGCGTACACGTCGCACCCTTTCGGAAAAGGCGCGACTTATGGGGATTACGGTTTAACGCTCTTACTCGCCGCCGGGCTTTTCTTTTTAGTCTATAAGGTAATGGAAGACTGACAGAATGACAGGCCCCGTCCAGTTTCACGCGCCGGCGGCGCTTCAGGCGTCGCCAACCCTGACAATGACGTTGGGCGTGTTGGTCTTGGTTTTTCTTTGGATGGTTGCTAATAACCAAGCCGCTACTTATTGGAATTTTGCGACAAAATCAGGGGTTAAATAGTGCCTGTCGTTTTTCTGTTCGTCGCGGCTTATCTTGTCGCAGTCATGGCGCAAGGGAATACCAAGGCGTTTATTAAAGCGGTGGGCAAAGATGGAGAAAGCGTGGGGCTTTATATCGTCGCATGGCTATTTATTTTTGCGATGGCCGCTTATTCGCCGCGCGATATTCGCCCATTGTTTCAAGCATTTATGTGGCTGGCAATCATTACGTATGGTCTCGTCAACATTCCGAAACTGGAAGCCGGTTTTTCAAGTCTCAAATCAGATT
>DYKH01000098.1 GCA_020722685.1 Caldithrix sp.
CCGACCAAGCTCAGCCGTGAAGAGAACCGCCGGCTCACGAGAAGATACACGGTCGGCGTGCTGCCGGTCATTGGTCCGCGTCGCGACATTCCTGCGCCGGATATCGGCACCGACTCTGTGACCATGGGCTGGATTATGGACACTGTCAGCATGCTGGAAGGACGGACCGTTCTCGACATCGTTACCGGCAAGGCCATCGATCTGGGTGGATCCGTTGGCCGCAATGAAGCTCCCGGCCGCGGCGTCATGTTCAACACTCAGGAAATCATCAGCCGGCTGGGAAAGACGCCCCTTTCCACCACGGTGGCCATCCAAGGCTTTGGCAAGGTCGGCTCGGTTTGCGCCGATCTGTTGCGCAAGGTCGGTTTCAACGTAGTCGCCATCAGCGACCTGAGCGGCGGCTACTTCAATCCCAAGGGCTTGCCAATCAGCGAAATGATCCGGTACAAAGAGGACTCTGCCCATTCCAATCTCGAAGGCTTTTATGCTCCCGGCGTGGACAAGCTGAGCAACGGCGACCTTTTGGAGCTGGACGTGGACGTGCTCATTCCTGCGGCTATTGAACAGCAGATTACTACCGAGAACGCGGACAAGATCAAGGCCAAGGCGATCATCGAAGCCGCCAACGCGCCGGTGACACCGGCCGCGGAGAAAATCCTCATTGACAAAGGCAAATACGTCGTGCCGGATATTCTGGCCAACTGCGGCGGCGTGGTGGTTTCTTACTTCGAATGGGTGCAAAGCATCCAATCTTTTTTCTGGGATGAAGATGAAGTAAATCGAAATCTGCAGCGTGTCATGAGCGCGAGCTTTAAATCCGTTTGGGACGTTGCCAAGCAGGAAAAGACCGATTTGCGCAACGCCGCCATGCGGATTGCCGTGGATCGGGTTGCCAAAGCTTTGAATCAGCGCGGCATCTTCCCCTGATGGAGCTCATTGGCGCCTCTTGAAATAACTTTTCTCGGAACCAGGTAACCCTATAGGGCAAAGTCCTTCAACCTGACATTCTACTTTTGTGCTTCCAGCCTGCCGATGATTGATGGACGATCATCTTGTGGGGCCATTCTAAATAACACAGGGTCAGCTTGTCGTTTTCGATGTGCAAATTAGAAGAAAATATTCGCATCCTCCGGCCAATGTTGGTGCTGATCTCCATTTTGCAGCTTCGATGCGATGCGCCGCGCAACAATCCCCTTGACCCGAAAAATCCCAATAGCTCCTTTGTTGGTTTGCAAGGACAAGTCCAAACTCTGGCCATCCCCAATCAGCCCATTCCGAACGTCTCCATCACCTGGGAAAGCACGAACCAAATCATCGAATCCGACGGCAGCGGCAGATTCACTCTGCAAGACATCCAACCTGTGGACGGCTGGCTGCGCTTCTCCCACAACGACTACTGGGCGGATTCCTTTTTCGTAGCTTGGCAAAAGCAAAAGAGCGTCTCAGTACATATTCTTCTCAATGCCAGACCAAAACTGGAAGATCTGGTAATGTACAGCATTGTTACGCACCAGTACCCATCCCGGCAAAGCTACCAGGCGGTCACCAAGGCGAAAGTCTCGGATGGCGATGGCGACATAGACTCTGTTTATATGCAATGCGACGGCTTGAAATTCAAGAAATATCTGGCCTACAACAATGACAGCCGATTTTATGAGAAAAACCTGACCATCTATGATTTAAACGTCCGCTCCATGGATCAAGTCATTGGCGCTGACTTTCAGATCAACGTTCGGGACAAGTTCGGTCGCCTCGCGCTTGCAGGGATTGGCAGCATCAAACGCGTCATTCACGAGGAAGTCGAATTCACCACCCCTTCCGGCTATCAGCTCGTCCCTGCCAGGCCGACGCTGAATTGGAGAAGCTTCGATCCGGGTTTCAATGTCAGTTTTGGCATCGAGGTTTATGCCGACGAGATTCCGCCGCAAGTGGTTTGGCAAACCTCCGGCATCTCCGGAGACAGCACCTCTTATACCGTCGATCGACCCTTGCCGGAAGGCGATTATTTCTGGGTGATCTGGTGCATGGACGAATTTCAGAATCGCTCGCGCTCCAAGCCGGCCTCGTTCACGGTAAGCAACCAGATGGCCGCCTCAGGCGTCATCAACGCGAGTAAGCCAAGTCGCCCGCGGCGTATCAATTTATTTTGACCGCTATAGCCATGCAACTACCGACCGACATATCCAAGCTCGCGGACTTGCGCAAAGAACAATTCGACACGCTGTACCAAATCAGCCAATTGTTGAACACGGCTGATTATCAGGACACGCTCATCTCCGAGGCGCTCGATCTAGCTATCAAGGTGACCAATGCCGAACGAGGCTTGTTCGCCCGCTATCTGCAAGAGTCCGAACAATTCTCCATCGTCGCTGGGCGCAACATCGAGCAGCAAGACGTGACCGATCTGTCCGAGTTTTCCTCCGGCATATTGGCAAGGGTCATCGAGCAAGAGCAGCCCTGTCTATACCACGACGTGCAAAGCGATCCCTCCTTGTCGCAGTTTGCCAGCGTGCAGATTCATCGCATCAAATCGGTCATCGGCGTGCCGATATTTCTCGGCCAACAGCCTTGGGGCGTGATTCTGGTGGACAGCCGGCAAAATCGTCAGGCCTTCACCGAGGAGAGCTTGCAGTTTCTCGGCTTCTTTGGCAATCTGGTTTCCCTGGCGTTGGATCGAATCATTGCCACGGAGGCCCTGCGCGATGAGAATCAAATTCTTCGCCAGCAGATGGCGGCGAGCCAGAAACTGCCGGACATGCTGGGCGAAAGCCCGGCGATGAAACAAGTGGCGCAGCTCGTCCACCGAGTCGCCAAGACGGACGCCAGTGTGTTGTTGTTGGGTGAAAGCGGCACCGGCAAGGATTTGGCGGCGCAAGCCATTCACAAGCTGAGCGCCAGAAAAGACAAACCGTTTTTGGCGCAATTCTGCGGCTCCATTCCCGACACCTTGCTGGAAAGCGAGCTGTTCGGTTACAAAAAGGGCGCTTTCTCCGGCGCCGTTACCGACAAAAAGGGCCTCTTCGAGGTGGCTTCCGGCGGCACCTTCTTTCTCGACGAGATTGCGGAAATTTCCATAGCTCTGCAAGCCAAGCTGCTGCGGGTTTTGCAGAACCAGGAAATCATTCGCCTGGGCGACCCACAGGTGAAAAAAGTGAATGTGCGCATCATCGCTGCCACCAACAAGGACTTGAAGCAGCTCGTAGAACAAGGCAAGTTCCGCCAAGATCTTTACTATCGACTGAATGTCTTTCCCATCACCCTGCCGCCGCTGCGCGAACGGCGCTCGGATATCGCCGTGTTGGCGGAACATTTCATTCACAAATTCGCGGAGAAAAAGATTCGGCTGCAACCTGCCGCTCTGCGCAAGCTGGAAAACTACCATTGGCCCGGGAACGTCCGCCAATTGGAAAATGTCATCCAACGGGCGCTTATTTTATGCGATGGCGACAAACTGCTTCCTGAACACATTCTCTTTGAAGAAGACAACAACGACTTCAGCGGCTCGTTAGAGGATTACACCAAACTGCTGCTACAAAAAAGACTGAAAGAATTCGCCGGCAATCGCACCCTGGCGGCGAAATCTTTGGGCGTCTCGGTGCGATGGGTACAGTTGAAGCTGAAGGAAATGGAAAGGCCCTAGACCTCAGAGGTCTCGGAGACCTCTGAGGTCTATCACGAAAGCTCCTAATGCGAAATAACGAACAGAATATCCTCTTCGACAAGTTCGAGATCATCGCTTGTCTAAAAAAAGATGCCGGCAGCGCCGTCTATTTGGCGAATCACGTCTTTCTCAGTAAGCAGATCGTTTTGAAAACGCTGTGCAAGGACGCTCTCGTCGACCAAACCATCTTGCAACGCTTTCAGCGCGAGGCGAAAACCCTGGCCAAGCTCGATCATCCCAACATCATCAAGGTGCTCGATTTTGGCACGTTTGCAAACAACTTTTATCTTTCTTTCGAATACTTCCCGGCGCGAAACCTGCGCGAAGTTGCACTGGAGAATCAGCTTTCGGTCGAAGAGAAAACGAAAATCTTTCTGCAAATCGTCAAGGGTCTGGCTTATGCGCACGGCCATCAAATCATCCATCGCGATATCAAGCCGGAAAACATCCTCGTCGGCGCGAGTTTGCAGGTCAAGATCGCCGACTTTGGCTTGGCGCTGACCGCTGACGACTCGGTGGTAACCAACAAGTCATCCATCGTCGGCACGCCCGGCTATATGTCGCCGGAGCAAATCCGCGGCGAAGCCTTGACGCCGCAAAGCGATCTTTTTGCCTTGGGAATCGTGGCCTATGAGCTGTTCACGGGCCGGAATCCCTTCCTCGGAAAGGATGTCAGCGCCACGCTCAACAATATTCTGACCGGCGACGAAGCACAATTGTTCAGCGATCTTGGCCAAACGCCGCCCTCCTTCCAGCCGGTGCTGCAAGGGTTACTGCAGCGCAGTAGAAACAAACGAACCGCATCGGCTGAGGCCGTGCTGCGCGAATTGGGCATAGAGGCTGAGGAGCCGCCGCCATCGAAACCAAGTCTGGCTAAAAAGCCAAGGTTGAATAGGGCGCTCGCATACTTGGCGGCAGCGGTGGTTCTGTTGGTCATCATTGTTTTGGCGACCACCATTTTCAAGTCGCAAAAAGAAACGACCGGCGCTCAAAAAGCTCAGATGATAAATCCACCCGTTTCCGTGGCATCAGGCGACTCACTGATGGCGGAAATGCCATCTGCGAAGGAAGAACGGGAAGCGGGCCTCCAAGCAACAAACGAAGGCAAGGTGACTAAAGTCGTGACGGATTCCGGCACAGCGACCTCAATTCCAAAATCGGACTCGAATGTGCGCGGCAAGCTGTTCGTGCAATGCTCGCCCTGGGCTGCGGTGTATTTGGATGAGCACAAAATCGCCACTACTCCCTTGGAGGACTCGATCAGGATTTATCCCGGAGAATACGAGCTGAGGCTGCAGCACCCGGAGTTTCCACCTTACGTGCAAAAGATCGCCGTTCGCCCTATGGAAACTGTTCTCATCCAAGTCCGCTTGGATACCCTGTGCGGTTATCTGGACTGTCAGGTATATCCTTGGGGCGAAGTTTCCATCGACCGACAATATCACGGTCAAACGCCCTTGCCGAAGCCGATCCCGGTGACGCCGGGCCGGCATTTGCTGACGGTCACGAATCCCGCTTTCGGCAAAATGGATGAGTATGTGCAAATAGAAAGAAAAGACACGCTGCACTACAAGCTAAATATGGAGACTCTGGTCAAAGTGTCCGAGGCCGACACGGCGCTGTCGCCAAACTGAGTGCCGGTACAATATTTGCGATGGAAGGTATCTAAGCGGAACCTGCGAGAGGCTTCGATTTTGGTGCCGATGTGGTAACCCCTGGACGCTACGCGCTCCGCGCCATGCGCTTTGTCTAAAAAAGGTCTGTTCGACACGTCGTTTCAATATGCTGATAAAAAAAATCCTAAAATATGCTTGGATCGTCTGGATGGCGAGCTTCCTCCCGACCTACGCTCAGCCTGCTGAGTGGCAGATCATTGGCGATATGCCGTACCCGGTGTCAGGCGGGCAAGCTGTCGTGCATGGGAGTAAAATTTATATCTTAGGCGGCTATTCCGATTCTACTCAGTCGGCAACGGATCGCATTCAAGTCTATGATCCCGCCGCCAATTCCTGGCAGCAAATCGGACAAATGCAGGGCCGGCGTTCCTTGTTCGTCGCGGACGCATACTTGGATAGCCTGATCATTTGCGGCGGCATCGCCGGCGACTCAGTCAAAGCATCAAGTATCGAGACCTGGGGTTTTATCGGCGCGTCTGTCATTTCCAATCAATCGACGCCCTTCAATCGTATTGGCGCTACGGGCGCGGTCTATGACAATAAACTTTTTTTATTCGGCGGCTATCTGGATCAGACCGCCGCGCCCTCGTCGTTGTCGTTCATCATAGAGTACGATATTTTGTCGCGGACTATCACCTACTCGAACGATGCTCTATTCGAGGGCAACATCCCTTACCAGCAACTCGCCGCGCGTTACAACAATTCGATTTATCTGTTTGGCGGTGTCTTCCCCAATGTTTCCAACCGCGCGTATAGATTTGATACGAACAGTCATAGCTATGAACGGTTCTATCCCAATTTGTCGGAGGCCAGAGCCGGCGGACAGGCTGTGAGCACCGAGGAAGGGATCATCTATTTGATCGGCGGCTTTAGCGATACCAAGGAGGCGCTCGCCTCGGTGGAAACGTACCGGGTGTTAGATTTTGGTTACGTCCAAGGGGCTGGGCCAAGATTGAATGTCGCCCGCAAAGAGTTGATGGCTGTCTATTACGACCAGAGTATTTATGTCTTTGGCGGGAAAGATGCACAGAACAACGTCATTGCCGGCATCGAAAGGCTGGACCTGCATCCCAGCACCGTGGTAGCCAAAAAGCCGAACCAAGTCACGGATTTTAACTTGGAAAACAACTATCCCAATCCCTTTAATGCCAACACAACGATTGCCTTCCGCATCGACAGGCCTGCTTCCGTTCGGCTCGAGGTCTTTTCCATTTCCGGACAGCACATTAAAACCTTGGCTGACCGCAACTTTTCTCCCGGGACCTACAAGGTGGTTTGGGACGGAACCGATCAGCATCAGCAAGCGTTGGCCAGCGGCGTTTTCATTTGCCGGCTTGCCACGGACTCTGCCTCCAAATCAATCAAAGTGACGCTTATCCGATGAAATTCCTTTTGAACATATTGGCATGTGTCGTGGCCGTCTCTATTTTCATTTCCGATGCTCATGCGCAGATGAGCAGCGTCGAGATCGACATTTTGCGCCTGAAATTCAGAAACTTTGAGTACGATTCGGTGATAGCCCTCGCCGGCCAGATGCTGCAGGAAAGGGAAGCGCTTTCCATCTCCGATCAAATCAGAGTCTTGGAGATGAAGGCCATTTCCCACTATTCGCTGCTGGAAATGAACGCTTCCTTGAGCTGCTTTCTGGAGATTCTCAAGCTCGATTCCTCATACGCCTTAGATCCCATCAAGACTTCCCCCAAAATTCTCAGCTTTTTCAACGAAATCAAAGGGGGCTTCCAGCCGGAGGCAGCGCCGCCGGGAGAAGCCGTCACAGACACGACCGCAGGTATCACTCAAGAGTCAATTCCTTCTGCGTCCCCGTTGCGCAATGCCATGGCCCGCTCGCTGCTCCTGCCCGGTTGGGGGCATCATTACCTCCATGAGAACGCAAAAGTATGGCCGTTGAGCATCGCCGGAGTCATCACCCTCGGCGCTGGGATCTATTTTGCTTTTGATTGTCGTGAGAAGGAAAGAGACTATTTGAACGAAATCGACAAAACCAGGATGGACGCCAAATACCAAATGTACAATCGTTCCTACCAAGCTAGAAATATCCTGCTGACGTCCTTTGCCGCCATCTGGCTCTACAGCCAAATGGACATTCTGGTTTTTCAGAAAGAAAGGTTCGGACAGGTTTCTGCTTCCGTAAGGCCGTCCATTTTGGGGGACAACCAAGCCGGAGTTTGCTGCATCATTCGTTTCTAACGGAGAACCTGCAGGAGGTTGTGGAAAACCTCCCGCAGGTTCTGAAGATCTGCGAATTTATTTTGCCGGTACGAAAATTATTCGCAGCATTCCTGCCTCTTGCCGCTGTACCCCTCCCGCTCCTACTGATTTGTTCTGCTGCTTTTCAAAGCAAGTCCCTGCATTAAGAATCCCAAGCCTGCTTTCCGCAAACTTTACCTCAACGCTAATCGATTCTGCTTTTATTCTTTGATACACAGTCCTGTTTTCTTCAGCCAAACATCGACGCCTGGCATCAATTTTGTGATGGCGGAGGGCGTGAGCAAAAGCCGCCTACGCCGGAGGATACCATGGGAAAACGAATCAGCGCCTTGCTGGCGAGAATAGCATTCTTTATCAACCACTGGACTCTGGAGCTGCAAGCCTATCCGAACCCCTTCAAGCGGCAGACCAATTTAAGAATCAAGCTAGCGCGGGACTGGGAAATTGCCGATCTGTCTTTTAGGATCTACAATCTGCCGGGGCAAGTGGTCAAAACCTTTCACCCACCAATGACCACTGATCGGGAAATCACCTTGACCTGGGACGGGCGCAACGACTTGAACCGGATGCTTGCCATCGGCAATTATCTGTTAGTCTGGACGACTCTTGAGCACAGACATACCATCAAGCCTTTGCTGATAAAAAGTGACATAGACCTCACAGGTCTCGGAGACCTGTGAGGTTTGACCGACAACAGAACCGAGGAGGACGCTATGAGAAAGCAAACCTTCATTTCGATCTTGGCAGCCATTCTCGTCTTGGCTGCCGCCGAGCAATCGGCTTTCGCCATCGGCGCACTCTTTTCCCGACCGCTCAACAGCCAGTTGACTTACAACAAAGTTTGGATCAAAACCGTGGACGCCCGCGTGGACATCAACGGCCAGATCGCCGTCACTTACGTGGATCAAACCTTCAAAAGCGAAATGGGAGTCACGGTGGAAGCTGTCTGGGTTTTCCCATTGCCGGAAGACGCCGTGATGGTGGAGCTTTACTACTGGTTCAACGGCCAGCGTTACAAAGGCGCCATCCGCGAGGCACGAGAGGCGCGCGATGAGTACAATCGGCAAATACGGCAGCAGATCGATCCGGCGCTGCTGGAGTACCTGGGCAACAACCTATTCAAGCTGAGCATCGCCCCGATCAATCCCTACAGCGACGTGCGCACCGAGATCACCTACGTGCAGCTTTTGCCCTACGAATTCGGCGCCATCGACTATACCTTTTTGCTCAAGTCGGTGGAGTTGTCGCCCAAGCCGCTCACCAGAGTGTCGGTGACCGGCAAGCTGGAAACGCAGACGGCCATCAAGTATCTTCGCTCCGTCAGTCACGGCACTTCTACGGACATGCAGATCACCAAGATCAACGAGCAAAAGTACCAGTTCACCTTTGGCGACGAAAACTTTTTGCCGGATAAAGACCTGCTGTTGGAATACGAGACCTACCGCGATCAGGTGGACGTGAACGTGATCCGCTACACGCCCACGCCGGATGACTCGATCGGCAGCGATTCCTTTTACGCCATCTGGATCACTCCGCCGGACAGCATTCCCGGCGAAGAGGTCATTCCCAAGAAAATCATTTTCACCGCCGACGTTTCGTCCAGCATGGAGGGCTTGCGCATCGAACAGCTCAAGGCGGCGTTGATGGCTTTTCTCGACAACCTCTCGCCCATCGACCAATTCAACATCATCACCTTTGGCACCGGCATTGTGCCTTTCAGGCCGGATTTGGTGCCAGCAACGCAGGAAGAAATTCAAGCCGCCAAAACTTTTGTCATCGACATTGGCGCTGTGGGGTTGACCAACATCAACGAGGCCATGAGGCAATCGCTGCTGCAATCCTTTTCCGACGGCTTTGCCAACATGATCGTCTTCATCACCGACGGCTATCCCACCTGGGGCGAGACCTTTGTTCCCAACATTCTCGCCAACATCAAAAGCTACAACAGCCAAAACGTCAGCATTTTCCCCTTTGGCGTAGGCGAAGACGTGAGTGAGCCCTTGCTGCTGCAAATGGCTACGGAAAACGGCGGCTATGCCACATTTATCGACAAGGATGCTGACATTGCCAAAATCGTCGGCAATCACTTCCAGCGCATTTCCAAGCCCATCGTGACCGATTTGGAGATAAAAATCGACGGACTGGTGACATCGGACAAATATCCGCGTCCGCTATCGGATTTGTTCTGGGGCAACCAGGTGACGCAGCTCGGCATTTACATGAACTCCGGGACCTATCCGGTTTTTCTCACCGGCAAGGTGCGAGGCCAGCAGGTCAGCTTTCAGTCCACGGCCGATTTTTCCAACGTGCCGGGCGGACATCGTTTTGTGCCGCGACTGTGGGCCAAAGCCAAGATCGACTACCTGATGGATCAAATCGCCATCTACGGCGAGCGACCGGAGTTGAAGAATCAAGTCATCGAGCTGTCCTTGAAATTCCAGATTCTCACTCCCTACACCGCCTTTTATGCGGACCCGAACACCTCCGTCAAGACGGACGAGCCGGCTCAACTGCCGGAAGGTTTTGTCCTGCACCAAAACTATCCCAATCCCTTCAATCCGGAAACTACCATCCGTTACGAGCTGCCCGGCAGCGGCTTTGTGACGGTCAAAGTATTTGACATTACCGGTCGCTTAGTGAAAGTGCTGGTGAGCGGCTGGCAAACGTCTGGAACGCAAGACACCATCTGGGATGGAACCGATTTCGACGGCAACTTGGTGGCGGCGGGGATTTACATTTGCCAAGTCGAATTCATCGGTGAGGATGGGAGAAAGCTGGTGCAGAGTAGGAAGATGAGTTTGGTGAAATGAGAACAGACCTCAAAGGTCTTGGAGACCTTTGAGGTTTACTTGTGTACTTGCTCGCCGCTGGCAGTTACGTATGCCAAATCGAAACCACTGGCAAGAGATGGGGAAAGCTGGTGAAGTCAAAACATGAGCTTGGTGAGATAGGAGTTGTGAGTCGCGGCTATTTCAGTTTTATAAGATGTTCGAACTTTTCATTCTCCATCAATTCATATGGATATTCAACCTGAACCGGGCTGATTCCATGAATCAAATTGACATTTCTTGATTGGTTGGTTTCTAAATAACTTGCAATAAAGCCAAAGCCCCAAATACGGATTTTGAAAAGATGCTTTGGTGTCGGAAAAGTGAGTTTTGTTCCAATTATGCTGCAATCAAGCTTTTGCGCTTCGCTACGATAAATTATCGTACCGTCATCTTTCATTGCATCCATGCAAATATAAAGGCATTTGGCATAATTGCCAAAAATTACGCTTTCTGAAATGTCCCATACAAAGTCACAATAAAACAAACTTTGACTCCCATGTGAACGATATTTCTGTACACCGTACCACCTAATATGATCTACTGGAACGTAGGAAGGTGCGGGCATTGGAAAATTCCTCCATCTTTTAAGGCTGTCAGGAGGGATTGTCCGATTGTCGATTATCAAGTTTTCGTCAAGATCCGGAAGCGGTTCTGCCACTGGAGGTTTGTAGGCTAAAGATGAGGAAGGCGAATGACTAGAAGAATAGCTTGCTAAAGCAGGGGCATTGGGCGCTTTTGTTGAGTTGGACTCACAGCTTAATAACATTACAACAAATCCCAATACCATAACAAACACATTAATCGTCTTCATATTGCGCTGCTCATTATTTAATTCGTGACGGGATTAAGAAAGGTGGCAGTTTATTACTATAGCAAAGTAAGAAATGTGCGGAAAAAGGGAAAGAGCTATTTTCGTAACAGTTCAGCCCCTGTCAAAAATGAATGTCATTCTCCGACCGAAGGGAGGAATCTTTTACAGCGGGAACTTGGACATTTAGCAGATATTTCGCTATACAGATTTCTCGCTCCGCTCGAAATGACAACGGACCTGAACTGCTACCTATTTTCAATACTCGATTTGGCAAGCACTTGGCAAGGTAAATGTGTGACGCTTACGTTACCGCCGAGCGATACGAATGTCAATTCCTAGAAGCTGCCCACCACCGGCTTTGTGACGGTCAAGGTCTTTGACATTACCGGTCGCTTGGTAAAAGTGTTGGTGAGTGGCTGGCAAACGGCGGGCACGCAAAACACCATCTGGGATGGCAGGGATTTCGATGGCAATTTGGTGGCTGCGGGCATTTACATTTGCCAAGTCGAATTCACGGGCGCAGATGGGAAAAAGATGGTGCTGAGTAGGAAGATGAGTTTAGTGCGATAGAACCCTGTCCTTGCCGTGCGTGAAATGGCCTTTTTGCCTCACAACTCTGCAAACAGCCATCAAAAACTAAAAGGAGCCAGCAGGTGTTTATGCGAATCATGAAAATGACCTTACTTTTTGTCATCTACTTTATCAGCTTCTCACAAGGTCAGACGATTCAATTCGCCCGCGAAAAGATAACCATCGAAATTCACAACGATCATTGCCGACTGGTTGGAGAATACTTGTTCAAGAACAGCGCTGACCGATTATTTCAAGGCTCTTTGTATTATCCCGTCAGCAAAACGAATTCACCTTTCCCACACTTTTTCAAAGTCACGGAAGCAGATGAAAACCAAGTTTCGTTCACCCTTGGCAAGGATGGCATTATTTTTCCGATTTATGTTGCGGCACACGACTCGACTCGTTACTGCGTGGAATATCATCAACGAACGCCCGATCATTTCTTCGAATACATATTGACCACGACGAAATTTTGGGGCCAGCCGTTAGTAGCGGCCGATTTTCTGATTTATGTTCCGGAGGAATTCCGTTTGCTATCTCTTTCACTGGATTCCGATAAGAGCCTCAAGGCTGAAAATGGAGTCACCCATTACATTCACAGGGAGGCATTCCTGCCGGAAAAGAATTTAACTCTTAGCTGGGAGGACAAATAGAATGAAATCCCTAAGACTTTTCCTCTTTTATTGCCTCATTCTCTTTGCAGCAGGGTCTGCTTGGGCAAATCCTGTTGTGGTGCACTATTTCAGCGAGCTGACATTTGATTCTACCAAATGGATTTTAGAGATGAGGTGTCCATTTGGGGAGCAATTGAATCTGAATGGCTGGTATCTGTCTTCCAAGACTCACAAGGCTTCCTTCAAGCAAGGCCTAACTCTCGACAGCCTTTTGGTGATAAGACAGGACAGTATGTCAAGTCAGTTCTTCATAAATCCAGATGGAGATGAAATCCAATTGTGTGAACCGGATTCGTCGCCACGAGATTGGCTATTCTTTGGGAATGATGAGCGCAGTATGATACCATCTCCTAAACAAGGTCAGAGCATATGTATGTTCGAAGCTGGCGATGTCGTTTATCTTGATAACTCGCCGACGATCGGACAGCCTAACGACACTCTGAACGCGATGGGAAATATACTTGGTAGAGTTACGAATCTTTCCGGTTTGCCGTTGGACGGCGTACGGGTCTTCCGAGACTATAATTTAATAGCCACAACGGACAGTTCGGGCTACTTTTTTTTGCGAAATTTAGCTTGCCGCGTTCATTTATGGTTTGAACGGGAGAACTACCAATCAGAATATCTGGGCGTCCAAGTTTACCCTGAGAGTACAGTCACCGTTCCCATTACGATGGACGTTATCCAAGCCGTAAATGGCGGAACTGCGAGCGAGACACCGGGAGAATATCAGCTCATCGGCAATTATCCGAACCCGTTCAATGCGGAAACCAAAATCGGTTATGAGCTGCCAAGCGAAGGGGAGGTTGCGCTGAAAATCTATGACATCACCGGAAAATTGGTCAAGACTTTGGCCAATGAAAAGCAGAGAGCCGGTTTTCACGACGCCTTTTGGGATGGCACAGATTCGAACCGGAGACCGGTCGCTTCGGGGATTTATATTTGCCGGATCGAATTCATAGGTGCAGAGGGGAAAAAGCTGGTGCAGAATAAAAAGATGAGTTTAGTTAAATAGCGAGGAGAGATTGGCCATGAACAAGTCTTGTCAATTTCATGGATTATTTTCGGCAGTTTTCCTCTGCCTGTTCCTGAGCATGCCCGCATTGGCAGTCAACATTCTCAGCGTGCAAGACCCGCAGCAATACGGCTCGGCGCCCGGCTTTATCGACGACGCCACGCTGGTGGTGGAGCCGCATGGCGGGTACGTGGAGCAATCGCTGTATCTGAGCTATTCGGATCACGGCCAGTATCCCGCCGGCCGGCAAATCGAGATCGTGCATCGCTTCGAGCTACCGCCGGGGTCGGTGATCAACGATCTGTGGCTGTGGATCGCCGACAGCGTCATGCAGGCGATTATGATGGATACCTGGACTGCGCGCGCCATCTACGACAGCATCGTCAGCCACAAGCGCGATCCGGCGTTTCTCACCAAAATCGGCGAGCAGTATGAATTGCACGTCTATCCGCTGACGCCCGGCAGCTTTCGCAAGATCAAAATGAACTTTATCACGCCGACTCGCTGGCTGGGGGAACAGGCTTCGGCCACTTTGCCGCTGCCGATGCTGCAGGCAAACAATGCAACGACCAAACCGTTGGATATTCTTTTTCGCGAGCAAGAAGACGTCTGGGGCCAGCCGTCCATTGCCGAATTCCCCGATCGCACTTTTAGGGCATTGAAGGACACGCTGAATTATCGCTACAAAACCTGTTATGTTCCCGACATCACTCAGGCCCAGGCGTTGACTCTCACCTTCAGCACGAACTTTTTAGATGGTTTTTTCTACAAGTGCTACAAGAAGCCAAGCGATTTGAGCTACTTCCAATTGGGCATCATGCCGCGACTGTTCTTTGATCTCAGCGCCGACACCTCCCGGCATCGTTTCTTGGTCGGACTGGATTTAAGCGGTACCTTGGAGGACAATCTGCCTGCCCTCCTTCCCAATCTTCGCAGCACATTGAGTGCGGCCATGAAACCGAACGATCAGTTCAAATTGGTGGCCGTAGGCGGCGGCAAGATACAAAGATATTCTCAAGAATGGATGCCGGGCGATTCGGCCATGGTCCGAGCGGTGCTGCAGGAATTTCAGCAAAGCGATTTGGGCCGCACTCTGCAACAGATGCACAAACCGCACATTCTCTATTGCGATCCGCACGCCGCCCAGTGCTGGCGATTTCCGGGCCTCGAAGATCTCGCCACTTTTGAGATTCAAAATTCCATCCAATCCAGCACCAATTTCTTTTCCTCGGCGGACGTCATTGCTGCTTACGAGCATGGTCACGAAAATATTTTGGACGACACACAGTTGGCCAAAGTCACGGCGGTGCTGGATTCGTTTTTCACGCACGGCGGGCGATTGTTGAGCTTTTATGATTACAATCGAGTGGGAAAGGAAATACTCGCCTCCTATTACATCACCGGCTTGACGACCCGAGAACGTTTCAAAGGCATGCTGTATCGAAATCCCGACGGCTACTTTGGCAAGAACTTTCCGGCATCTGTGTATCACCCGGTGGTCAATTTTCTGGAGTACGACGATGCCGGCGTCAAGGTCGAGCTGATGGATGGCGAGGGACATCCCGCGGTTATCTCCAAGAAAGTCAAAAATGGGCTGCTGGTGGTGAGCGGCATCTGGGCGTTCTCCGATGACGGCGCCCTGCGAGCCATGCTCGGCATACCGCTGTTGTGCTTGAATCCGCAGTCGAAATACCAGCAATTGCCGCAGTTGCTAAGCGAGTTGAAAGGTATCTATCAAGGGGACGCTTTTGATAGAGCGATTATTTTGAGCAATTCTGATTCTCTCTTCCAACCCATGGCAGCGGCGAGTTGGGCAAAAACCTATCTGCAAGATTTCAACACCGGCATCCCCATCGTCCACACCGTTACTCTGCTGCAGGGCAAGTATTTCAAACCGCCATCCGTCACCGTCGATAATGTGGAATACTATGGCAGCGGCTATCTGCTAAAGCAACTGTCAGATCAATCAAATGGTCTTCACTTTGAAAGGCACACGGATGATTGGGCTTACATGGCCGCTTCCTTGTCGCCCTATTCTGTCCCGCTGCGGGAAGAGCTTGAATTGGATGTCATCGTGGACGGCGGCATCGGCCAGAGCATCGAGACGCGCGAGGTGGATCCCAAACCCAACGATCCCAACAAGCCGATCTTTTTCATCGGCTCCGGCAAAGGACAAAACGCCTTCGAGTTCGATTTCCACGCGAAATTCCAAGGCCGGGATTCGACCATCCATAAAAAGATGGAGCTTCCCATCATGGCGGATTCGCTCACCTTCGGCAAAATCATTCCCGCCATGTTGGCGTTTGAAAAGCTGCGCGACCTGCTCAACACCGCCGGCTATGACACGGCGACCATCGTGCAATTGGCGATAAAGAATAATTTGCTTTGCGACTATACCGCGCTCCTTTGTCTCGAACCCAACGACACGCTGCATTTCCTTCGCAATCCGCTCATCGAAGACGGTTTCCTCTCTGCCGTCGAGAAAGAAGAAGAGCCGGCCGATTCGCTGAGACTGGAACTGTTCCCCAATCCCTTCAACGAGAGGACCCAGATCAGCCTAAACCTGCCAAAACTGAGCGAGACAAGCGTGAGCATCTACAACATTCGCGGCCAATTGGTTACCGAGATCGTCCGCTCAGAGATGCTTGTCGGCAGAAAAAGCTTTTTCTGGGATGGAATGAGTTCTACGGGTCAGCCGGTGAGCAGCGGCATCTATTTCGTACATGTCACCATTCGCCCGGAAAAGAGCAGTCATTTGCCCAGCTTGCTTGGCAGGGTACTGCTGCTAAGGTAGGAACAGGAAGCAGAATCTCGTGCCGACGATCTTCGTCGGTGCGGCGATTGGACGCTCCGCGTTCCGATCTTTTCCAAGAACGAAAAGGTCAAAGAGGTGGAATCCACCGACGGTTCCTGATTTTGTGAACGCAGCAGAAGTTGCTTTCAATCGAGGTGCATCGCAGCCAGCGTAGAGGTAGAAAAAATGAGAAAAGGAAAATCTCCATTACGCCCGTTCCTAGCGATTTGCCTTGCGGTTTCCGCGACTTTCGCTCAAGAATGGCATTGGACAAAGGACGATCTCGCTCTCAATCCTTCCGGCGTTGATTTGGAAAGTCTTTACAACTTTACCTTGGGTGATTTAAATAATGATGGCTTGATGGACATCGTGGGCATTAGTAATTCGTATAACATGGTAGCGCTTCGTGGGCTAGCGACGGAATACGCTCCTTATTGGGAAGAGGCACCGGAATTAACGATTGGCCTCCCAAATCCTTGCACTGCTGCCGGAGTGACGTTAGCCGACCTCGACGGCGACGGTACATTGGACATAGTATTCCGCGAGCGAAATTATTCCTCTGATGCTCCTCTTTGGCGCCTGACGTACTGGACCAGAGATTCTTTGGGCCAGTGGTTCCATCCGCTGGGCTACTTTCGCAATGTCCAGGATCAACTGTCCTGGCATACAAACGAACCCGTTTTTAGAGACTGCGACGGGGATAAGGATCTGGACTTGGTCCTGCCGACCGAAGATGAACTTGGGAACCCCATCATGCGATTCTATAGAAACATTGGCAACACAACCTTCCCGGTATGGCAGGAAGATACGACACGGATGGGCCAGGTTAATCAAACGCGCATCGGCTATGATTCATGGTCCCCTTTCTTGGCGCACATGAACGGCGATACCCTTTTGGACCTTGGGGTTGCTTACATCATCGAAGGGTCATACAACCTCGCTTTTTATCCGGGGATTCTCGATTCGACTGGCCTTACCTGGTCAGATAAGGTGCAGCAAAATTTGTTATCACCCCCCAAATCTTGGTTCCATGGATCTATTCAAAGGGTTCTGCTTTTCGATATGAATCAAGATAAACGGGATGACTTGATCATTCTTGAGCCACAACACACCGCAAGAGTGTATTTGGCCACAGGAAGACAGGAAGCCTATCTTGATCTGTCCTATTTTCAATTCGGCACCTTGCAGTTTTATTGGCTTGCTCCAGTTTACCTCTTTGACTATGATAAGGATTCGATCCTTGAGATGCTAATCCCGCATGCGAGATATTTCTTTGTTGGATGGGATATTTGGTATCAATTCTATGAGCAAGCCAAATTAGCAAATTGGACTTTATGGCAAAGTGCAATGGGCTTCGCTCTGGATTACGGATCATCTGGAAATCATTTTAGCGCTCAGATTCTGGATTTGGATAGGAATGGTCTAAGCGAGGTCGTCTATTCAGATGAGACTTTTGCCCCGGTGGGACATGATATTTTACGGGTGTATGAGAACTCTGATCTGTTTCTACAAGGTGTGTGGTTCGCACGAGACGATCTCCTGCTCCCCTTCCGCGGCGGAAAACGAGACACAACCTATTCAGAACCCGCCTTTGCCGATCTGAATGGGGACGGAGAACAGGACCTTTTCATTACCGAGAGGATTTTCTCCGGCAATGAAGTGATCGGTGTTCACTATTGCTTTTTCGAGGCGGCCCGCGTGATCGACGACAGCTTTCGGTGCGTACAGACTTGGGTTAAAGCGCCACACTGGCTATCCGGCCTGGAGGACACTCTCTACTATCACAGCACTTTTGCGGATATCGATCAGGACGGCGACCAGGATTTGATCTTTGGAACTGAAAAGGGGACCGTACAAGCTTATCTGAACATTGGCGACGCCCACAGACCCAAATGGCAAAAGGATGATTCTGTCTTTCCAGGAATTGAGATTGGCCGAAATGCTATGCCTACCTTTGGTGACCTTGACGAGGACGGCAGGCTTGATTTGTTTTTGGCAAATCGGGAAGGAAAACTGAGCTACTATCGCAACGAGTCCGTTGTGCACGTCGACGGCAGTGCAAACAAAGCTGTGGAGTCGTTTCAGTTAGAACAGAACTATCCCAATCCCTTCAACCTATCGACGGTCATTCGCTATGAGCTGCCCAATAGTGCACCGGTCAATGTCAAAATCTATGACACCACAGGTCGGCTTGTCAGAACCTTGTTGCACCAAATGCAAACTGCCGGTATTCACAGCCTCAAATGGGACGGCACAAATTCGAAAGGTAACTTGGCTGCTACTGGAATCTACATTTGTCGAATCGAGTTTACCACAGCCGACGGGCGAAAGGTGGTACAGAGCAGAAAAATGAGTTTACTTCGATAAGCACCAGCCACAAGTATTCCGGATGTGCGAGCATTATTTCGTAGTGTTCCGTTCGGTTTCTATGTTGATATTGACCCTTACATGTTTGGAATACGCCCCTTTTGGATGCTGTTGGAGTAGGATGCTAAACTGTCTTTAGAAGCAAAATCCCCAGGAGCCAACAGCATGTCCGAAATCACCACCCTGGCCCACAAGCCGGAATGGCTCAAAATCAGTCTGCGCAAGGGGACGGAAAATTTCTCTCACCTCAAGAAACTGATGCGAGAGAAAAACCTGCATTCCGTCTGCGAGGAAGCAAGATGCCCCAACATCCATGAATGCTGGGGCGAGAGGAAAACCGTCACCTTCATGATTCTGGGCGATATCTGTACCCGCGCCTGCGCATTTTGTGCTGTAACCAGCGGCCGGCCCACAGCGCTCGATTTGCAGGAACCGGCCAGAGTGGCGGATGCCGTGGCCACCATGCAATTGCGCCATGTGGTCATCACCGCAGTGGCGCGGGACGATCTGCAAGATGGAGGCGCTTCCATCTTTGCCGAAACCATCCGTGCCCTCCGGCGCAAGATCCCTACTTGCACCGTTGAAGTCCTGCCTTCGGATATGATGGGCGACTACAAAAGTCTCAAAACCGTGATGGACGCCAGACCGGACATTCTCAATCACAATATCGAAACGGTACGCCGTCTTTCGAACCGGGTGCGTTCCAAGGCCAAATATGATCGTTCGCTGGAGCTGCTGTGCCGGGCAAAATCCATGCAGCCGCGCACCCTGACCAAGTCCAGCATCATGATCGGATTGGGTGAAAGCCGGGAGGAAATCCTCGAAGCAATGGACGATTTGTTGGCCAATAAAGTCGATATCCTTACCATCGGGCAATACTTGCCACCCACTCTGAAACATGGGAAATATCTGCCGGTGCAAAAATACTGGCACCCGGACGAGTTTAGTGATCTGAAAGCCGTTGCCCTTGGCAAAGGCTTTCGGCATTGCGAATCCGGCCCCATGGTGCGCTCCTCCTACCACGCCGATGAACAAGCGAGAGCCGCAAGAGAGGGATTCGTCGAATCAAGGTAAAAATTCCAGTTGTTTTTTGTGAGAATTTTGGCGTAAATTAGTGCCGCAGAAATTAACCACTCGGTCACACTTCCTGCACTAACAATCATCTTGAATATCACAAGGAGTTTTCTCTTATGGCTTCGATTTCCGAGTTCCGCAAAGGAATGGCAATTCGTTTCAACAATGACATCTGGATTATCACGGAATTTCAGCATGTGACGCCCGGCAACTGGCGCGCCATGGTGCGCACCAAGCTGAAGAATGCCAAGACCGGTCGCGTCATTGAAAACACTTTCAGGATGACTGATGCGATTGATGAAGTGCGTTTGGAAGAAAAGGATATGCAGTATCTCTACGAATCCGAAGGCGATCTTTATTTCATGGATACGGAAACCTATGATCAAACCTTCATCGCCAGCGCGCTGTTAGGAGAGCAGAAGCGATTTCTAAAGGAGGGAAATCTTTGCAAGATCATGTTCCTGGAGGGAAACGCCATTGCCGCAGAATTGCCGTTGTTCATCAATTTCAAGGTGACGGAAGCCGAGCCGGGGATCAAGGGCGACTCGGCAACCAATATCATGAAGAACGCCATCCTGGAGACAGGGGCGAAAGTGCAGGTCCCCCTATTTGTCAATGTCGGGGACGTGCTCAAAATCGACACGCGCACGGGGAA
>DYKH01000397.1 GCA_020722685.1 Caldithrix sp.
GGCAAGTACCTCGGTGTCAGCAGTGACTCCGTTTACCACTGGATCGACAAGCATGCAATGCCCGCCCATCGCATGGAACGTCTATGGAAGTTCAAGAAGGACGATGTTGACGAGTGGGGGCGCGCCACGGATGGCGTGAATCATAACGACAAGAAGCGCAAGGAGTAATAAAAGGATGTCTCCATCCATCTTTTCGGTCAGGAAGTGCAGCCGGAAACCCACGCCATCGCCAAGGCCGATCTGCTGCTCAAGGGCGAAGGGGCCGAGGCCGAGAACATGAAGTATGGTTCCACGCTTTCCAGCGATGCCTTCCCGTCACAGGAATTCGATTTCATGCTCTTCAATCCGCCCTATGGCAAGAGCTGGAAGACCGATTTGGAGCGACTGGGCGGCAAGGGCGACATCAAGGACTCGCGCTTTGTCACCCAGCACGGCGGCGACCCGGAATACAAGATGATCACCCGCTCCTCGGATGGACAGTTCATGTTCTTGTGCGCCGCAACCTCGGCAAGAAGAACTGCGAACTCTCCGAAGAGCAGATCAAGACCATTGTCGACCTGGTGGTGAATCCCCGCGGGACCGAGAAATCCAAGATTTTCCCCAACGAGGCCTTCGGCTATTGGAAGTTGACGGTGGACCGCCCGCTACGTATTGCCGTTGACCTGAGGCCGGCCCGGCTGGGTCGGTTCGAGCGGGCCTGCGCCAAGGCCAATGCAGGGGCGAATGGCCATTCGCCCCTGCCCGATCTGGCTCGCCGCGTGCCGAGACCATCGGAGCCGGTCCGCGCCTGGATTTCAACGCTTTCATGGACGCCATTGAGACCGATGCCGACAAGCACGGTGTCAAGCTCACCGCCAAGCGCAAGACGCTGCTGCAAAGCGAACTCTGCGACACCCGCGAGGATGCCGTGCCGGTGCTGAAGAAGGTCGTACGGGCGACCGGCCGGTCGCCCCGACAACGAGGGGTGGATGGTATGAAATTGCGTCCCTATCCAGAATACAAGGATTCCGGTTGTCAATCTAATCCGGAAAAATTGGACGCTCTTTAACCCCTATAATTTGGATTTCAACACCGTATAATGGTTAGAAGTTTACAATTCCTGTATATGTAAAAGGCGTAATGGACAGCAATTCCGTTTTGACTTTTTCCGGTATATCCAGGGTTTCGACAAAGGAGCAAACGATCTCGGGTGTGATCGTGTCGTTGGTTCTGGTCAACTCTTTAAGCTTTTCATAAGCATCTGCAATTCCCTCTCTCCTCAGAATCGTTTGGATGCCTTCTGCAATGACCACCCAATGTTTTTGAAGATCCGATTCAATGGCCGATCGATTGACGATTAGCTTTCCTATCCCTTTTTTCAGGGAAGCAAATCCAATCAGAGTATGTGCCAGCGGGACCCCGATGTTTCGGACGACAGTGGAATCCGTCAAATCGCGTTGAAGTCTGGAAATTGGAAGCTTGGCTGCAAGATGCTCAAGGATGGCGTTGGCGATGCCGAAATTGCCCTCCGCATTTTCAAAATCTATTGGATTGACCTTGTGGGGCATGGTGGATGAGCCCACCTCCTTTTCGCTGATTTTTTGCTGAAAGTAATTTAGCGAAATATAAGTCCAAAGGTCCCGCGCCAAATCGATGAAAATGGTGTTGATGCGTTTGATGCCGTCACAAAAAGCGGCAAGATTGTCGTAAGGTTCGATTTGCGTGGTGATGCGAGTCCGCACCAGGCCCAAGCCCTGGATGAATCGATCGGCAAAGGAAGGCCAGTCGACCTTGGGGAATGCTACGGCATGTGCGTTGAAATTGCCTGTAGCCCCTCCAAATTTGGCAGAAAAAGGGATCTGTTTCAGCAAGGTAAGCTGACCTTGCAATCGTTCTACAAACACATAGAGTTCTTTTCCGAGTGTAGTCGGAGAGGCTGGTTGACCGTGTGTCCGGGCAAGCATGGGAAGGGTTTGCCATTCAATGGCCATTTGCTTCAGCTCTTGAATCAGTGCTTGCAGCTTTGGCTGATATTGCTCGAGAAAAGCATCCCGGAGCAAGAGGGGGAGCGCTGTGTTGTTAATGTCCTGCGAGGTCAGGGCGAAATGAATCCAGGGAATCCACTCAGAAAGCCGAAAAAGATCGAGCTTTTCCCGCAAGAAATATTCTACAGCCTTTACATCGTGGTTCGTTATGAATTCCAATTCCTTGATGCGATTAGCGTCCGCAATGTCAAAATGCTGAAAAATGGATTCAAGCAGTTCACATTGCTGGGGCAAAAATGCTTGAAAGCCGCTCAGCTTTGCCTTGCTCAATGCGATTAAATAGGCTACCTCAACACGGACCCGATACCGGATCAGCGCATATTCTGAGAAATACGGACTCAACGGCTCTGTCGCTTTCCGGTATCTCCCGTCAACAGGTGATACAGCGGTCAAAGGAGAGAATTCCATGCAAAATCCTTTCTGTAAAGCTTGTGCCTGCACAGCCATTTTTTGCGCAGCAATTGATATCTGCGATTATCTGCAGTTCCATTAAAAGCGGGATAGGGATTCCATTGAAAAAGATCATCGTGCTTACGAAAACCAGGCTCCGGGATAATGCTTTCAATTTGACGCCATTGAATTCTGAATTTAGACCAATGGTCATGGTGGGTTTCATCACCCCCAGAGATGGGAATGACCCTATTGCCGACATTCAGAGCATCTCGTCGCCTTCGGGCAGGCAATTTTGCGATGCAGCGTGAAAACTTGAGCCGCCCGATATCGTAGGGGCCGGGCGGACCCGAACCATCAAAAAAAGCCCAATCCAATGACTTCACTTATTTGATCTTGTGAAATCTGATTAAAAACGCCCGGCCCAAAGATCTCCGGCGGCTTCCATTCAACGGAGCGCTGTAGACTTGAGATGTCAATCGGTGTAGGCTGCATGAGGGATTGTGCCCGGCTGACGATATGTTACGTGTCCGTCATATTTTTCGTTTTCATCCAGAGAAGTTACGTTTTGACCCAGAACAGGCGTATAAATCTCGGATCGAGATGATTTACGGAAACCGAGCCGAGTTCAATTTCAAGATCATGGAATAGTTTCTCGATGAGATTCCCGATTGATGTCAGTACTTCGGATGT
>DYKH01000398.1 GCA_020722685.1 Caldithrix sp.
ATAAAGGAAATCTTCAAATAACACGCACGGTCTGGATTGAACCGTTTCCTCCGGTGACGTCCGATCTATGACAACCATCCCTGTTCTCTTCCAACGGATTCCGTCTGTCGATTCGGCATACTTGATGACATGGTGGCTATCTTTGAACCCGTCTCCCCATTGAAGCGTGGAACCGTACCACATTTTCCATGCGTGCTCTTCACGAACAACCCAAGGATAAGACAAGGAGTACGGATCTACTTCGTTGCGGTCCATGACAGGAGCTGAAGAGATCTTGTTGAACCGGATGCTGCCTGCTTCACGCGTTGCCAATCCTATGCTGTTGCGAAAGGGGACCGTTACGCCAAGGTTCCACCCCACATAATAAAGGTAACTCCGTTCGCCAGCACAAACCAGACAACCCATGGATGCGCCGCTGTCGTCAAACGTTCCGCGATGGCCGAAAGACAGAACAGGGGTTTCCGAAATACCCAGAATGGTGAAGGGGGCGTTGATGTCAAAGTCTACAAACCCGATGCTGGACCGGTTTTGGCGGTCGCGTGACCCAAAATATACCCGCCAAACATCGTCACCCAGGTATTCAGCGGTGGGATTTGAGGCGTGAGAAATCATCCACGAGAAGTGGTTGTCCGGGCAAAAGAGCCGTCCTATTTCTCTCCATTTCATGAATCAGTTCCCCTTCACGATTCCATTCCTTCTTCTCACAAATTCTTGAGCTGATCGCTCGTGACTGGTATGGGCTGGGTTTCTGCCCCCTTGTAAACAGAATTGTCGGGTGTGTCTCTGAGGATGAGGGATCCTGCTCCGATGACGCAGTTGTTGCCCACCTTAACCCCGTCTCTGAGTGTGGCATTGGCCCCGATGAAGCAGCCGTCCCCTATCGTACAGTTCCCCGAAATCACGGAATGTGACGCGATAAAGCAGTGATCCCCTATGCGGGTATGATGGCCGACGAGATTGCCGCTCCAGATGATACAATTGCTCCCTATCTTCACAAAGGGTTGTACTACGTTGCTCTCAAATACGAAGCAATTGTCACCGATATCTATGTTGCCCCAGTGCACCGCTTTGGAGTTGACGTAGGTAATGAGTTCGTAGCCTTTCTCTTTGCACTGGTGGTAGACCTCACGCCTTGCCGCGTTGACCCTCTGGTACGCCATAGCAATGAACATTGCGTAGTCGCTCGGCGGGTACGTCGCTTCGACCTCCTCGAACGATGTCAGAGGCAGCCCCATGAGCTGGGACCGCTTTAAATAGGGCTCATGAACGGTGAAGGCCGCGACCTCGAAGAGGCTGTCATTGGTGAAGTAAACATAGGCCAGTTCAGCGAACTGAGCAGCCCCGAATATCACCACTTTCTTCATCTCTGCACGCTTGGCTGATGGAATGTCGGATACTTCTGTTTCGGCGCATCAACGCATCGTCTTCCTGACCAGCATGGTACACTCGTACAGCCCGTAGTCATGCAGCAGTGCGACATCGCGAGAGAAATGCTTCTTACAGTGATCGAAGAAAAAACACGGATCCGCATAGTAAAGCTCGGGCTGCATCTTCTCCCTGTCGGAATAAGAGGTCAAGACATTGAATGAAAAGCCGTGCAAGCTTAGACGATCCATCGTCTGCAGGGTATCCATTATGTACGCTTCCCATTCGGAAACGGGAGTATCCAATTTGACATTGAATACCCCGCTGGCCACCGTAAAGTCAGATTCAGCCAGATCGGCCTCAACATTGGTAAAGAAACAGTCTTCGTTATCACCATGGCGCGCGAATGCGGTCGAAATCATGTCTGCAGAAACATCGAACCCTGTGTAGCGGAAAGAACAACCGCTTTCCAACAAGTAGTCCACGAGTGCACCATAGCCACAGCCGAAGTCATTTATAGAAAACGTCTCGAAGTTTTCGCATACTTTCAAAAGCTGCTTGAATCTGAGGTGTTGTGACTCGAGTGAATTCCAGTCTACTCCTCGGGCGACTGGACCGTGCCTGATTAATCTCGTAGTATAGTATTCAGCAACAATCTGTCTTATTTTGGCAAACTGCATTTGACCCGTCCTCACCTCGGTCGTAAAGTGAGCGAATAATCGTATATGGCCGCGCCTTAGCTTCCACAAAAATTTTTGACAGATATATCCCGATAAGGCCGATACAAAAAATGATTATCCCTCCAAGAAACCAGATCGACACTATGAGAGAAGGCCAACCGCCCAGGTACTCCTGGAAAAGAATCCGCCGCGCAACGAGATATCCTGCAGCAGAGGTGGCGAGCAGGCAGATGATCAAACCCAAATAGAAAATCCAGATCAGCGGTTTGTTGGTGGAGGACGTGATCCCGTTGACGGTGGCCGCTATCTTGTGGCGTAGCGAGTAGCTCGTGGAACCCTTGTACGGCTTCTCTATGATAATAGGCGCCTGCTTGAAGCCGGAGGCCGCCCAAAGTCCCGCGATGATGAACTCTCGTTCTCGATGTTTCACGAGGTTATCCACGTATATTCTCCGCATCAGCCTCATGGTGACCACATTGGGCGGTATAGGATCAGTCGACATCTTGTTGTAAACCCAGTAAAATAATGAGCCGCTCACACGGTCTTTCCATCCGCGATCACGCCTGTTCCGGATGCCGTACACCACGTCTACGGACCACTCATGAAGCTTCTCGTGAAACATCTCCAACAACTCTGGTTTCTCCTCGAGATCGCAATCGATCAGAAACACGAGTTCTCCTCGGCTATGAGCCAGGCCTGTCATGATCGCCTTGTGATGTCCGAAGTTTCTCGACAGCTCTATCACTTTGACTCTGGCGTCTTTCTCGTAGAAAGAAATAGCCATATCCAGGGACTGGTCGGGTGACCCGTCATCTACAAAAATAATTTCGTAGTCGTCGGTTATCGCGCGCGCGGTCTTGGCCATTCGCTCGTAGAACTCCAGCAAGTACGGCGCTGACTGGAACATGGTCGTGACCACGGAAATCCTCACCGTATCTGGCTTTTTCGAGCCTTCGTTCCCGGACGACTCACTTCCCATTCCTGATTCCTTCGGGTCTATGGCAGGAACGACCACGCTTCCGCCAACCCC
>DYKH01000099.1:0-4933 GCA_020722685.1 Caldithrix sp.
CGCCCGCGGTGGTTGCGAGCCGACTGACAAATCCAGCGAGCTTGGCGTGAGAATTATGCCCCTGTGATCATTTACGGCAGCGCCATCATAACTCATCTGTGATACCTTGCCCTGCCGGTATCGTCAAGTGAGAAATTTCGTCAACAAGGAATTTGTTGCATAGCTCGATTGTGCAAAGATGTTCAGTGACCGTTTTCCCTTGCTCAAGTGACCGATTTTCTTTTAGGAGGACAAAAGCCATGTTGGAGATCGATGGAGTTTTTGAAGGAGGCGGTGCTAAAGGCGCGGCGTATATAGGGGCCTTGACGAACCTACAGGAAAAGGGTATATGGTTCAAGCGTGTGGCAGGCTCCTCTGCGGGCGCCATAACCGCCGCCCTAATTGCGGCCGGCTATCGGGCATTCTGCGAGGATGAACAATCCAAAGCCGGCAAAAGCGAGTATGCCAGTCACGCGGAGTGTATCCAGGGAATTGTTTATAACACCGACTTTAACGCCTTCAAAGACAAGCCACGTTTTGCCCTGTGGAACTTGCTCAATCGCAGCGGCTTTTACAAAGGCGACGCCTTCCTAAACTGGGTAGAGGCTCGTATGCCTACAAATTGGGTATTCCTCAGCCCACTTTTTCCGACTTGCCCATCGACCTCTCGGTTGTCGTCAGTGACATTACCAACCAGCGTTACATCATCCTCAACAAAACCACCACGCCGAACATGCGGGTGGCACTTGCCGTCCGCATGTCCATGAGCATCCCCTTTTTCTTTCGTGTGGTCAAATGGTCGGGCGAAGGAAGCTACCAGAGTGATACTCCCATGCGCTTGGTAGATGGTGGGCTGCTCAGCAATTATCCGGTCTGGCTATTCGATTCGGAGAATGAATTCGTTTCCAATACCGCCGAGGACAAAAAGCGCCCGACCATTGGTTTCCTTCTGGTAGAAAAACCGGATGAAGAACTGGACGGCGAGCCTTCGCCTCAGCTCGAAGGCACGGTCAGAGGGCGCAGGCCTGATGAAAAAAAACGAGGCTTCTCTTTATTCCATATGATTGCCTCTCTGCCGATGGTCAAAGATTTGGGCAGCATCCTCAACACCTTGCTCATCGCCAACGATAATCGTTACATCAAAAAGTCCAAGTGGGCGAATACCATCCCTATTTTTGTCAACAACTATGGCACCACTCAATTCGATCTCAGCAAACAGCAAAAGGACGATCTGTGCCGGCGCGGGCATTTGGCGGTAGAAAGAAGGCTTGCAGAGATTTTGAGCGGTTATGGAATAAGTTTGTAGCGTGTCGACAAGCACCGGCGGTCATCATGACATGAAAACCATGACAACTGCGTCTTACGATTTCTTTCCATAAGAATTCATCTCTTCTTGACTCGTTCAGTGATTCGCGGCAATCGGAAGTCGAACAAAGTGCTTTTTTTTGATAGAAAAAGTCTTAATTTTGTGTGCGTAACTCATCAAGGGAGATTTGAAAAATCATGAAGAATCACATTCAGATTAGTCAGGATATATGTGGCGGCAAGCCTCATATCCTCGGGCATCGGATTCGAGTGCAAGACATAGCCATTTGGCACGAAAAGCTTGGGCGCTCACCGGATGAGATTATTCAGATCTATCCAGGACTGAGCTACGCTGACATTTTTGCAGCTCTTTCATTTTACTATGACAACAAGGATCAAATTGACAGAGAAATTGGGGAAGAAGGGGAATTCTTTGAAGCCTTCAAGACACAACATCCCTCCAAGCTAAGGACCAAGCTTGAGGAATTGAGGGTTGGCTAAAATCCGCTTCCATCTTGATGAGAATGTCCCCAATGCCGTGGCCGAAGGATTGCGACGACGAGGAGTTGACATAACCACCACAGAAGACGCGGGTCTAAAGCATCATAGCGATCAAGCCCAGTTGGCTTATGCCTATCAGACCGGACGTGTATTGATTACGCATGATCGGCATTTTTTAGCTATGCATGAAATGGGCTACCAACATTGCGGCATTGCTTATTGCCCACAAGGCACGCGAACGATTGGGCAAGTCCTTCGTTCTCTTGTTGTAATCTATGAAATCCTCGATTCGGGAGAAATGTTAGGGCATATCGAGTATCTATAGCCCTATCCCTAGCAAAGGCGAAGAAATACTCCGACATATTCTTCCGCACTTTGTATCTCTGCTTTGACAAACCAGTTTCCATAAGCAAGAAAAACCATGACGAACAAATTCTGCCCCTATCAACCTGACTTTTCTCGTTTGCGTACAACTCTATTCGGTGGTAAAGCGGATCGTGTTCCCTTGATGGAGTTGGGGATCGACGAAGGATTGATGGCGAAGTTCCTCGCTCGGCCCTTGCGTGGATTGTCGGACAAAATTGACTTTTATCGCTTGGCGGGATACGACTATGTCAAGCTGTCTCCAATCATTCAAATGAATCCAGGGCAAATCGCCCCCAAGGATGGGTTTCGTGAATCGCAGCAAACTACCCTGGACCGGGCGCGCGTTTGGGGGACGGAAGGCCAAGGCGCTATTACCAATTTTGCCGAGTTTGAACGCTTTGTTTGGCCGGAAATTAAAGATGAACAGTTCGCCCTCTTTGCCGAGGCCGAACGTATTTTGCCGGCGGAAATGAAAGTCATCGGCCAGTACGGTGACATTTTCACCTTTGCCTGGGAATTCATGGGCTTCGAGATTTTCTCTTATTCCTTAGCAGAAAACCCGGAACTGGTTGCCGCAGTGATGAACAAAACCGGCAGCATTATCTTCGAGCTGTTCCGCCGCATGAGCGAGTTTGAGGTAATTGGCGGCTTGTTTTACAGCGACGACATTGCCTATTATTCCGGCCTGATGTGCTCACCGGCAGTCTTTAGAACTTATCTATTTCCTTGGATGAAAAAGATCGGCGACCTTTGCCGTCAGCGTAACATTCCCTTCATCTATCACACCGATGGACGGCTGTGGGAAGTCATGGATGATTTGCTGGCGCTGGGCATCAACGCCTTGCAGCCGATCGAGCCAAAGGCTTTCGACATCCGCGAGGTAAAGCAAAAATACGGCAAGCAGTTCTGTCTCATCGGCAATGTGGACATGGATTTGCTGACGCGCGGCTCCCCGGAGGAGATCCGAACCGTCTGCAAAGGACTTATTCATGACATTGGGGAAAGCGGCGGCTATTGTCTGGGATCGGGCAATACAGTTCCAAACTATATACCTTTGGCAAACTACCGCGCCATGCTCGAGGCGGGCTGGGAATTTGGTGCGTACAGGTGAGGAGAAGCCATGCGCGTTGCTTTTATCCAGATGAACTGCCGTTTGGGTGACATCGAGCGAAACCGGACACGAGCACTGAGGCATATCGACGCTGCACATGCCGACTTGATCGTTTTGCCGGAGCTCTTCACCAGCGGCTACTTTTTTGCTAGCCGAGAAGAAGTAGTAAGCTATGCTGAGCCGATTCCCAGTGGCTCGACCTCGGTTTGCCTTCAAGAAGCGGCCAGGAGGAACAACTGCCACATCGTCGCAGGGCTACCGGAGCGAGATGGAAATTCGATCTACAATTCCAGCGTACTGATTGGGCCAAACGGCTACATCACAACCTACCGCAAAATCCATTTGTTCGATGAGGAAAAGCTCTGGTTCTCCCCGGGCGATAAGCCCTTCGCGGTCCACGACATAGGCTTGGCCAAAGTGGGCATGATGATTTGCTTTGACTGGATGTTTCCGGAATCGATGCGGTCTTTGGCCTTAGCCGGAGCAGAGATCATTTGTCATCCCAGCAATCTGGTTATGCCGTATTGCCAGAGTGCCATGGTCACCCGCTGTTTGGAGAACCATGTATTCGCTGTCACGGCGAACCGTGTCGGCAATGACCGACGCAATGGCGAGCGACTGCATTTTACCGGCAAAAGCCAAATCACCGGGCCAAAGGGAACAGTGTTGGCGCAGGCCAGCAGCGCCCTGGAAGAGGCTCAAGTCGTCGACATCGATCCGGCTTTGGCGCGGGACAAAAATCTCAACCGGCGAAACCATCTTTTGAATGACCGACGGCCGGAGCTATATCGGCTGCAGGGCTAAGACCGCCTTTCTGAATATTGCCAACGCCGGCTTTCAACCGCTCCTCATTCCAGCGAGAATCGCGCATCCTTTTGGCTCCTCTGCACCGCCATTTCCAAGCTGCTATTGTTCCGAAAACCGTCATTGAGAACAAATAATGTCCATCTTTCTTAGCATCAAACGACTTCTTAAGCACTCTGCCGTTTACGGCATCGGCCACATCATCAATCGTGTGATCGGCTTCTTGCTATTGCCGTTGTACACCAACCTTTTTCCACCCGATAAATTCGGCGTCGCCGGCTTGATGTTCACTTATTTCGCCATTCTTTCGATCTTTTACACCTACGGGCTGGACGCAGCATTTTTTCGCTTTTTCATCGGCCAGGAAAATCCGACCGAACGCAAGCGCATTTTTTCGACTGCATTTTTCACCCTGACGTTGACCAGCTTTCTTTCTTCCGGAATTCTGTTTTTTGGAGCAGAGCCCATCTCGCGCCTGCTATTCAGCGCCGATGCAATGAAGCTTGGCATCGATCTGCCATTGCTAATCCGGATTGCCGCTGGTGTACTTTTGTTTGATTCCTTAGCCTTTTTGCCTTTCCTCATTTTGCGAGCGGAAGAAAGATCCGTTCCATTTGTCGTCTACAAATTTCTGAATATCGCTATCAATGTCGTCTGTAACATTCTTTTTTTGATCATCCTCAAGTACGGCGTTGAGGGCATCTTCTTAGCCGATTTGGCTGCCGCTTTCGCCACCTTTCTTTTGGTATTACCAATCATCTGGAAGCACATCTCCTCTGGCTTTTCCAAGAGCACTCTGCACGAGCTGTTCGCTTTTGGCCTACCCTATTTGCCGACCACCCTTTCAGTCGTGCTCATGGACACCAT
>DYKH01000099.1:5033-20088 GCA_020722685.1 Caldithrix sp.
CTGTTCATCGACAACATCGCCCGATTGCGGGTAGCCGGCTACTCTCTCATCGGCACAGAATTTTGGGACAGCACGATCGTAGTGCCGGCGATCATGCTGGCATACATACTTTACGCGGCTTATTTGAATTTCCTCATCGGTGTCTATTTGGAGAAAAAGACCAAATACCTTCCGCTCATAACCGTCTCGGGCATGCTGGCGAACTTGCTTGCGAACTATTTGTTGATCCCGGTGATTGGCATCATGGGAGCTGCCTGGGCCAGATCCATTGCCTATTTGATTATGGCAGTCGCACTCTATGTGGTTCATCAACGTTTGTATTACATCCGCTATGAGTGGGGGCGCATCGTCAAGCTTTCCTTGGCGGTTGCTGCAATTTTCGCTCTGGGACAGTTGGGTTTTGCGCAAAGTCATATTCTTCTCAAGCTGGCTTTGCTGCTGGTATTTCCGGCCATTCTTTTCATGATCGGCTTTTTCGAAAGCGCCGAGATTGCGCAGGCGCGCCAGATTTTTTCCTCGTTGGTTCCCGGCACGGTCAGGTCACGATGACGAAAGCTCAATTAGCGTTGAAAGACTTCTATGAGCAAGTCGGAGAGAAATACCCCGAGGAGCAGGAAGTCTATCGTACTCTGCGCGGCAAGCTGCGCAAGGCATTCGTACTGTCCCACTTGGCCTGTTTTCATGGCTCACTGTTGGACGTGGGCTGCAATCGCGGCATGTACCTAAAGGAATATCACGGCGGCCCTCGCTTTGGCGTGGACCTCAGCCGCAGCGCCTTGCAGCATATTGCGGCGAAGAGCTCCATTCATACGGCAGTCGCCGATGCCGAGCGATTGCAATGCTTTCAAGCAGCCAGCTTTGATCATGTACTGTGCAGCGAAGTACTCGAACACTGTCTCCATCCGGAAGCTGTGTTTCAAAGCATCGTCCACGTTCTGCGTCCAAACGGGACGGCCTTGCTCACCACGCCGAACTATCGCCGCTCGCGGCCCCTCTGGATCGGACTGGGCGTGCTGCGTGATTACGGCATCGATAGCGACTGCGAGGAAGGTTATTTTCATACGGCTTATCGCCCGGAAGAATTGATTGACTTGGCAGAGCATGCCGGCCTATCAGTGGTTGGTTCCGGTACCTTGGAGAAAGAAGTCAAATACGCAGCCAAGATTCCTGCGGCGATCCTGTTGCTTGGGCGGCTTTTGAACAAGCTGCTACGCTGGAAAAAGCTCGAACAAGCCAATGAAGCTTTCTTTCACAAGCTGACCTTGTGGATCTATTATTTCTGCCGCTTCACGCAACTCGAGAGACTTTTGCTCCCCTTTGTCCGCGAAGGAGTGCGCTCGTACATCTTGGTGCAAAAAAAGCAGGAGGAAAAGATTTGAAGATATACTTTGCGGCTTCCATTTCCGGCGGGAGGAAGTATTTGGAGACCTATAAGAAGATGGTTCATCATCTTCAGAAGCTTGGGCATTGGATTCCGACCGTGCATATCGTCCATCCCGAGGTTTTGACGCTGGAGAAGACCCTTTCCCCCAAAGAAATCTACCAACGGGACATCGAATGGATAGAGGAATGCGATGCCTTGGTGGCCGAAGTCTCCAATCCGTCCTTGGGAGTCGGCTATGAGATTTGTTATGCCCTGAACCTTGGCAAGCCGGTTTTGTGCCTTTTTCAGAAGGGCATTTTTTTATCGCGGATGATCTTGGGCAATACCTCGCCTCGGCTAAACTTGGGAGAATACCTTGGTGATCCCGAGTGGCAAAACATGATAGACTCCTTCTTGTCAAGATTGACAAAATCTTTGTGATTTATCTTTGAACAAAAACCAACATCCAGTTGCCCTGCTTCTCCACTTGTCATTTGCCCAAAATATGTTAAATTTGTTAAAACGTCATTCAGCAAAAAAGAAGCAAGGTATGAGTCAGTATGTGATTGATACCTCAGTAAAGCGAAGAAATTTGATCCCAAGAAAGCTACCCTTTTCTGAGGATACCGATGTGAGAGTCGTTTTGATCCCCAAAGTTGAATGGAGCAAGCTCTCGTTCCTTAAAGTGCGGGAATTGACAAAGAGCATTTCCGGTAATGGGCAGCGGATATCGAATTTGAACGGAACTCGGAATGAACCTCTTTTCGGATACCAGTGCGATTGTCAAGCTCTATCATCAGGAAAAAGGCACGGATGCTCTTTCATCATTTCTCCAACAAACTGCCAAGGATCTAATCCTGCTTATTGCCGACATCAAAACCGGACTTCCATTCGGCTATCCTGAAACGAGTTCAGTTAGGTGAAATGAGCGCGGAGAGAGCACGGCAAGCATTTGAGCTATTTGATCGCGATCTGCAAACGTACTACATCAATGAAACGAACGCTGTCACCATAAGCTTGGCAATCCAATTGCTCGATCAACTCGCTTCCCGAAAGAGTCTGAAAAGCTTCGATTCTCTGCAGCTTTCCGCCACTCTCATTTCCAACCGCTTTGCAAAGATCGATTAGTTTGTTTCATCCTACAAAGCCTTATTGGCCAGCGGGCACGATTACTTCCCAGTTATAAATCCGGAAGAACAGTAACTCGATTTTGCCGGACGTCCACATCGGCCAATGGATGACTCATTATTGTTAGAACCGCAGCGCAAACAGTCAATGCCCCGCATTATTCTACACCTCGACATGGACGCCTTCTTTGCGGCCATCGAACAAGTGGATCATCCGGAGTACCGCGGCAAGCCGCTGGTGGTCGGCGCCGATCCGAAAGGTGGGCTTGGACGCGGCGTGGTCTCCACCTGCAGCTATGAAGCGCGTGTCTATGGCATTCGCTCCGCCATGCCCATTTCCCAAGCGTATCGAAAATGTCCGCAAGCGATATATGTTCCACCACGAGGCAGGCGTTACGCTGAAATTTCCAAGAAGATCATGTCCATCCTCTTTTCCTTCTCCCCGGATATCGAGCAAATCAGCATTGATGAAGCCTTTCTGGACATTTCCTCTACCCACAAGTTCTACGGCACGCCAAAAGCCACAGCGGAGGCCATCAAAGCTAAAATTCGGCAAGAGACCCAATTGACGGCCTCCGTAGGCATCGCGCCCAGCAAATTCGTCGCCAAAGTGGCCTCGGATTTGCACAAGCCGGACGGTCTGGTCATCGTTGAGGAAAATCGAGTGAAGGAGTTCTTGGCGCCGCTGGACCTCTCGCGACTTTGGGGCGTAGGGCCGAAGACCCTGCCGCATCTGCAACGCCTGGGCATCAAAACCATCGGTGACCTGGCACGATATTCGCTAAAGGAGCTGACAGAGCGTTTTGGCAAATCCGGCTTACATTTTTGGCGGCTGGCTAACGGAATTGATGAGCGTGAAATCGCCAAGGAAGTCGCTGCAAAATCTATCAGCAAAGAGGTGACATTCGAACAAGACGTCCGCGATGAGCAAAAGATGCTGACGACCCTATTCGTCCTAAGCGAGGATTTGGCGCGGGAGATGCGCCGCAAAGCCTATCGCGGCAGAACCCTATCCCTCAAAATCCGGCTGGAGGATTTTTCCACCTTCACACGCTCCAGAAGCCTGGCGCATTTCACGGATTCTTCGGATGAAATTTTCAAATACATCCGGGATATGTTTGGTCAGTTTGACCGGCAAAATCGAAAAGTTCGCCTACTGGGCGTGGCAGTCTCTAATTTGCAGGGTGAAAACGTGCAGTTGAGCCTGTTCGGGGCCGAGCAGAAATCTCAAAGCAAAATCGACTGGGTGCTCGATCAAGTCAAGGACAAGTTCGGCGATCGCGCCATCACCCGTGCCAGCCTCATGGACTCACAGCATGATTCCGGCTGGATTCGAGATTAGGCTATGATGATCCGATGCCGCCATAAGCCCGACTGTGGACATGCCCACAACATTTGGATTCGGACAAATCGTTGCGCCAACACAAGGATTGTGGCCGGATGACGAATTCTTTGCGGCTTAAATTTCTTCGGCTGCAAGCGATGAGCACGCCGGAGATGCTCTACCGTCTCTGGCAACACGTCAAGAATCGGTGGGAAAAGATGCTGGTAACTCATCGTAAAGCCGATGAGGCCATTGAGGCCTTTCTGCTCCGACAAAACCTTTGGCGCGACGGAACGGATGCCAAACTGGAGGAGGTGAAGATCGGCATGCTGGATCGCGTCCGGCGAAGGGATGTATTTGCCTGGCAAAGCATGACGCTCGAATCCTTGCAGGCTGTTTTTGACCGTGACTTTGCCGAAGCTAAAGACGCAACCTTCCAGCAGGCGGATGAAATCTTCGCCCATCGCTTTCGAATCTTTGACCGTCAGGCGAGTTTTCCTCAAGCCATCGACTGGCATTGGGACCCTTTGGCCGAAAAGAGCATTCCGGTTCGCTATTGGACGGAAGTAGACTATTGGCAAAGCAGTACGGTCACGGAGGTCAAGTACGTCTGGGAGCTGAACCGGCACCAGCATTTCGTCACCTTGGCCAAAGCCTATCTTTTGAGCCAAGAGGAAAGATACGCGGAGGAGCTTTTTCGCCAGTGGCAGGACTGGATCGCGAAAAATCCCTTTCTGTTTGGTATTAATTGGACAAGTTCTTTGGAATGCGCCTTACGATTGGTATCATGGACTTGGGCCTTGCAGATGGCCAAACACAGCCCCAGCCTATCGCCGAGGTTCTATGCGGAAATCTTACGCTGCGTCGAGCAGCATGCGCGATTCATTGGCGGACATTTGTCGAGATACTCTTCGGCCAATAATCATTTGCTTGGCGAAGCTTTGGGCCTGATCTACGCGGGCTGCTATTTCCCGGAATTGAAGCAGGCAGCGAATTGGCGACGAACCGGTTTTGATCTTTTTCATCAAGAGTTTCCCGAGCAGGTACACCCGGATGGCGTCGGCAAAGAGCAAGCGATCTATTATCAACTCTACCTTTTTCGCTTTGGCGTTTTGACCAATTTAGCCGCCGTGCTTGATCAGGAAACGATGCCGCCGCAAGTTATGCAACGCATGGAAAACATGGCGCACTTTATCACCTCGGTCATGGACTCGGAAGGCAATGTCCCGGCAATCGGCGACGAAGACGGCGGACAAGCTTTGCGACTGAGCGAGCTTCCCGGCAACCCATACAAGAGCTTACTTGCGACAGCGGCGGCGCTCTTTGGTCGAGGAGAATTCAAGGAGCGGGCCCAAGAGTTTGATGAATCCTCCTTTTGGCTATGTGGAACGTCGGGAAAAGAAAAGTTTGAAGATTTGCAGCCAGCCGCCCCACGGCGGCGCGCGGTCACATTTCCCCAAGGCGGTTATGTAGTCCTGTCACCAGAGAATCAAGCATTCCGCCAGCGCTTGGTGTTTGATTGCGGGCCATTGGGCTTTGGCGCCTTGGCAGCTCACGGCCATGCCGATGCACTGAGCTTCACCCTGACTGTAAACGGCGAGCCGCTGCTGATCGACTGCGGAACGTATCTCTACCTCGGCGCCGGCAAATGGCGGAATTATTTCCGCAGCACCGCCGCGCATAATACCGTAACTGTGGATGGGCTGGATCAATCGGTGCCACTGGGGCCCTTCCAATGGGGCCGCAAAGCGCGGACGTTTGGCGTCGCTCTGGAGGAAAAGGAAGGCAAGCTATCGGTGGCTGCAAGTCACGATGGTTATCGAAAATCAAGCGTCATCCATCATCGCCGGATCAGCCTTGAGCAACCCGATCTGTGGCAAATCGAGGATCAGCTCAAAGGCCACGGTTTGCATCAGGCGGAGCTGTATTTTCATTTGTCGCCGTGCGATTGCGGCATGAGGAGTGCAGCATCCGTTGCATGCACCTTCGAGAAAATCAAGCTGGAATGGCAATTCTCCTCTGACGTAGCGTTCAGTTTATCCATTGTCAACGGCCAGGAGAATCTACCCATGGGATGGCATTCCCCCGCCTTTGGCGTCAGGATGTCGCATCCGGTCATCATATTGGCCGTCAAGGATCGCTTGCCGTTGGTTGTCAGGACAAGAATCAAGCTGCAGAGTTAGGCATTGAAAACGAGCTTTCAAATCAGGCTATGGCTTACAGTGGCTTTGGCGGGAGCCGTGATTGGACTTGCCGGATGGGCGACGAAGATCGGCCCCAAAGGCTACCTTCTGGCGCTGCCGACCGCTTTGGCCGCCGTGTCGGGAGCGCTGATCTGGCGGCGCTTTTCCCATCCAGCCGGTTCTGGGAAAGACAAGGCATTTTCGGCAAACGGGCGTCGCGTCCCTACCAAACCCAGGTCGGCGTTGCCGGCGCAGATTCCGGCGCTGTTTCTCTTCAATACCCTACACAACATCTCCGCACTGGCTTTGCTCGATTCCACAAAGGCGAGCGTAACAGTCGAGAAACTCGCAGAGTTCATCCGCTCCACCACGGAGCTGAGCAAACAGAAAACCACTCTGCTTGCTCAGGAACTGAAATGCGTGGAATTGTACTTAGGCATCGAAAAAGCACGCTTTGGCGCACGATTCGAGATCATCAGCGACATTGACCCGGCATGCTTGGAGGCTCAGGTCCCCAGCCTGCTGCTGCTCCCTATCGTCGAGAATGCTGTTCGCTATGGGGTCGAGCGGAGTGATCTGACCACTCAGGTGATCCTGTCCGGAAGAAAAGTCGACAATTGTATTGTTGTCGAGATCAGCGATACCGGGCAAGGCATCAGTGCGGAGCAAGTGAAGACGGTCCTTCAAGGCGACGGCAGCCTTGCCGAATTGAACGATCGACTGCATCACCTTTTTGGCGAGGCAGCGCAGATGCGCATCGAGGCTCTTGCACCATCGGGCGTTCGCGTCAAAATCACCATTCCGCAAATGACCGATTTGAAGAGCTCACTCGAGGGTGCCTGAGAACGTCTCGACCAATGACCGTCAGACAAAACTAACCAACGGAATTGATCTATGAAAAAGTTTTCTCTACTCGCGTGCATCATCAGTTTTGTGGGATGGAGTTATTTGCCGATTCAGGCCGCCGAAGCGAAACAGCCTCCTCTGCATCTCAGGCTGGCAAAACTCCCTCCGCCTGCCGTAGCGAACACGGCGGCCGATAGCAGTCTGGACAGCCTGTTCGACGCCGCCCAAAAGATCCTAACCACTAGCAAGGACATTGCTCTCGTCGCCGACGACTCGCTCGACATCTCGATTGAAGATTATTGGGCCGCGCTGTTCACCGACAGCTTGGACCTGCGAGCTCTTTATCTGGCCGCGCAAAAATCCAAGGCAGAGGCCTTGATCGTCTTTTCAAGAAGCGCACAGCAATCGTCCTCTATAAATATCGAAGCCAGAGAGTTTCCAAGCGGAATTCTGATTGATCGCATTTCCATAGTTAACGATGGCAACCATCCCGCAAGTGATCTTCAAACCGCACTCGCCGCTCCTCTGTCTTCCTTGTTGCAAACGTTGCGAGCAAGCCGCACACCGCTTGGTTTCCCATTCCACGCTGATGAAATAGGCGTGCTGGTGGCAGCAACGAATCTGAACGATGACCATCTGTGGCAAAATTTGCGGCAGGTAGCAACAACGTCGGCTATGCGCGACGGCACGGCGTCGATCAGCGCATTGAGAATAAAAATCGTGGCCATAGACAACATCCTTGCCCAGAATGGCGATCCATGCAGCCAAGGATTGTCGTGGTGTGAGCAGGCCAATGCCAGACTCTGCCTATTCTGGAATGCGGCGACTGAAGACAGCCAAAACCATCGGATCAAAATAGCCCTCAGGCCAAGTCCGGTCATCAAGCCGGTCTATGAAATGACGGCCCCATTTCGCCCTCGCCTACCTGAGCTGTGTTGCACTGAAGCCGTTCTGGAAAGCAATTCTGCCGAGGCCCTGTCCGTGCTTCTGCAGAACCTGCTGGCGAGCCAGGCTGCTCACCCGACGTTCGATACACCGGATACGCTGGCAAGCCGGCAGCAGCGGACCGGCAACGAATGGCTCACGGTCGATCCGCTCACCTTGCATCAGCGCTGGTTATACAGCCTCCGGCGCGGGCTTGGCGATTCGAGCCAGTTCAGATCGGCCGATGCAGCGTATCAAAAATCACTGTCTTCTACCACCGGAAACCCTGCGGCCAAACCCTGGCTTTATTTCAATTATGGTAGTCTCTTTCGCCAGGCCGAGCAGCCGCAGCAGGCGCTCACGCTCTTCGCAAAAGCGGATTCCCTGTTCAGTCGGGAAAAAGATAGCTTGGGAATTCTTCTCTGTGCCTTGGAAACTGCCAAGGCATGCAGCGCGCAAAAGCAATGGGACAAAGCCAAAGCTGCCTACCTTTCTGCTCTAAAAATTACGCAGGCCGACTCGGACTTGGTTTCTTCGGCAGGCTTGCTCAATCTTGTGGGAATAGTAGCCGAGTTGGAAGGCAATTCGCAAGAGGCCACGCATTACTATGAACAGAGCGCTCAATTGAACGGCAAAGTTGGCGATCCTTACAAAACCGCCCAAATCTACAGCCATTTGGGTGAGCTTTTTCTGCATAGCGGGCAGAGTGAGAAGGCCGATGAGTACCTCAACGGCTATTTACGGATGGCCAAAGAATTGCGCAGCGAGCCGGCGCTTGCCCGCGCAAATTTCCAATTGGGCGTGCTCCTTTTAAACCAAAACCAATTGCAAAAGGCGCTCGAATATTTTCGCAGCGCCGCCGATTACATGGAAATTCTCAGCGACTCAGCCGGGCTTGCCCGCATTGACAACAATGTCGGCGCCATCTACATGCAGCTTGCCGACTATGAAAATGCCCAGCGGAGCTACGAATCCGGTCTAAGACTCTCTCGCCGGAGCGGCGATGCGGAAAACGCACTCCGTTGCCTGACCAGCTTGGGTGATTTGGCAACACAACAAAAGCAATGGGAAGGCGCACACATGCATTACGATGCGGCGCTGCAAATTGCCAATGACTTGAACAACAATCATGAGGTGGCAGTCATCACTTATGCCAAAGGTCTGGCGCACCTCAAAGAGGGACGGTTGAAGACCGGTTATCAGGAGATCAAAGGAGCCATGCAAATCAACGGCGGGCCAATGCATGAAGATGCGGAAAAGGAGCAGGCTTTCTTGCAGCGACTGCAAAAGATCATCGGCGAGATCCAGGAGATTCATGAGGAGGCGAAATTAGAATAAGGCTGAGTGCATGACCGATTTGCAGCGTATCCTTCACGCCCGACTGGACAAAGCGATCTGGGAATATCAGATGTTTGCCGGCGGCGATCGCGTTCTGGTAACCGTCTCCGGCGGCGCCGATTCGATGTCGCTTCTGAAGCTGCTGCAAGGCCGAATCTCCATTTACGCCAATGACCTTCAATTGTACGCAGTCTATGTCGATCTGGGATTCGGCTCCCAAGTCGATCACCGGTGCAAAATCGTGGGGGACTATTTTGCATCCCTCCGCGTAGCCGGTAAGATCATTCGCAGCGAAATCGGGCCACTGGCACACAGCGAAGCGAACCGAGAGAATCCCTGTTTTCTCTGCTCGCGCGTCCGCCGCAAAAAGATCTTTGAAACCGCCGAGGAGCTCGCCTGCAACAAGATCGTCTTCGGCCATCACAAAGACGACCTGGTGGAAACGCTGTTCTTGAACATGATCTTTGGCCGGGAAATCAGCACCATGCCGCCCAAGCTGGCTGTGCTCGGCGGCAAATACCAACTCCTCCGGCCATTGGCTTTTGTCGAAGAATATCTGCTAAAAGAATACTGCTCCGAACAATCCATTCCAGCTTTTTCGCAGGATTGTCCGACGGACGGAAATTCCAAAAGGCAATACGTCAAAGAATTGTTGGCCAAAATCGAAAGCGATTTCCCCGGTAGCCGGGAAAATCTCTTCGCCAGCATGAAACGGGTAAAAAACGACTACTTGCTCTGACTCAATCCATCCTCTTAATCCTAATCGTACTCGTACTCGTACTCCTGCTCTTGTTCCCCCTTCACCACTCTTGCAATCCATCAAATTTTTCGCTATTTTGTCAAGTCAAACCGTTCAGTTTACTATAAACATCCAAACATTGCCAGTGAAAGCGCCATTACACCTATTTGCTCTAGGAGAGTCTGCTTTCGTCTCTTCCCGACACGCGCAGACTCTGATCCCTTTTCATTGCCAATTGGCCTCTATCCGTGTAAAGGACAGAGATAGACCAAGCCTATGCCGGGAGTGATAGTGAAAAAGCTTCTGTTGCTTTCCTACTATTTCCCCCCATTAGGCATGGGCGGCGCCCAGCGCCCGGCAAAGTTCGCTAAATATTTGCCAGAATTCGGCTGGCAGCCAACGGTGCTAACCGTCAAACCGGTGGCCTACTGGGCGGAAGACGCCTCACTCTTGGACGAATTAGCAAAAGTCAGAATCATCAGAACCGAATCGTGGGATCCGCAGCGGTTGCTGGTCAAATGGGGCAAGGCAAATCCAAGCGTTCAAGTCGCTGCCGGCGCCGGCAGCAAACCCCATCGCTTTTTCCGCTTTCTCAACGAGAAGCTCTTGCCGTTCTTCTTGATCCCCGACAGCAAAATCCTTTGGCGCGGGCATGCGGTACGAGCCGCACTGAAGCTCATGCAGCGGGAAAAATTCGATGCGCTGTACACGACTTCGCCGCCGCACTCTGCGCATCTCATCGGCCAAAGGATAGCCAAAAAATGCGGCCTGAGATGGGTTGCCGATTTCCGCGACTCCTGGGCCGGCGGCGTAGTCGTACACGAGCCGACACGCTTGCAGCGTCTCATGAATCAACATTTGCAGAACTCGGTGCTGGAACAGGCGGACGCAGTCATCAGCGTTTCTTCGGGCATTCAAAATGAGCTATTAAAGTCACCGGCAGGTCATCACGAAAAGTTCTGTGTCATTCCCAATGGTTTCGACGCAGACGATTTCCCCATTCGCAGTCGGCCGGCCGACGACGGGCGATTTGTCATCTGCCACTGCGGCTCCGTCACGGCCTTCAGCGACCCGCAGCCTTTGCTTGACGCCTTACCGATCTTTCGCAAAAGGCATCCGGAGTTAGCTGACAAGGTTTTGTTCCAGTTCGTCGGATACGAATCAACAGCGAGCTTGCAGGAGCGGTTTGATGCTTTAGGATTGGGTTCCATGCTGCACGTCACGGGTTACCAGCCGCACCGTGAGGCTCTACAGTACCTCGTCAATGCCGATGCGCTGTTGCTCATCGCCCGCGGCAAAGCCGGAGCGACTTTCATTCCCAGCAAAACTTTTGAGTATTTGGGTGCGAAAAAACCGATTCTCGCTTTGACCGACGTGCAAGACACGATCGAGTTCCTATCGAAAATCAGGCAGGCCGTGGTGCTGGGATTGCGAGATCACCTAAAGATAGCCGGCGCGATCGCCTCCTTCGTCAGGGGCGAAGGCAAATCAACGAATGAAGCATTCATTGCACAATTCGACCGTAAGCTGCAGGCTGAACGGCTTGCATCCATCTTAGATCGCTTGACCTGACAAACTTTAACCAAAGACTGGAAGGAAATGATTTCACTTTATCAGAGTTTCAACAAGTACCAGCGCGAGCAGGAGCAGGGGCAGGAGCTGGGGCAGGAGCAGGAGCAGAAGCAGAAGCAGGAGCAGAAGCAGGGGCAGGAGCAGAAGCAGGGGCAGGAGCAGAAAATCTGGAGGAAGATGATCTCACTCGGCCGGAGTTTCACCCTACTCATCATTGCCATCAGTTTGGTCTTGGGGCAGAATGCCCTTTCGCAAAATTACCTCTGGCCTACGGATGCCAGCCATGCATTGACCTCTTCATTCGCCGAGTGCCGACCGGGACGCTTTCACGCCGGCATCGATATCAAGACCTGGGGCCAAGTCGGCTACAAAATATTCGCCATTGGCCCAGGGCATATCTCTCGCCTGCGGGTCTCTCCTTTCGGTTATGGACGAGCCGTCTATCTCAGCTTGGACACGGGTGAAAGTGTCGTCTTTGCCCACATGCTAAAATTCAACGATGATCTCGAAGCTTACGTGCAAGCTGAACAAGAACGGCGCGGCCGTTTCAGTGTTGACCTCTATTTGAATGAGCAGCAGTTCCGTGTGCAACAAGGTGATTTGCTGGGTTATACCGGCCAAAGCGGCGTTGGCTACCCGCACTTGCATTTCGAGCTGCGTGACCATCAGAATCGACCGATCAATCCGTTCTTGCGCGGATACGAGGTCAAAGACACCGTGGCGCCTACCATCACCAAGATCTCGATCACTCCCATGGATGCCGCCTCAACTGTGGAGGGTGACTGGCGTCCGGTCATCCTTACTCCCGTCAGAACCGGAGATGGACACTACTCGATCAGCCAACCGGTGCTTGTCTACGGTCGTATCGCCTTTGGCGTATCGGCTTTTGATAAAATGGACGGCGTTGACAATAACTATGGCACCTACCGCAATAGCCTGCTCGTGGATGGTGAGACGGTTTATTCCGCCGCATACGATCGCTTTCCCTATGATGAGAACAATCAAGCCAATTTGGACCGCGATTTTCGTCTGTTCATGCACGGCAAAGGGATTTTCTACAAGCTCTACCGCGACTATGGTAATACGCTCTCTTTCGCCGCCAAACCGGATTTGTATTACGGGGTCATCGACTTTTCGGCAAGTCCGGCCAAACCCAGCCTCTTGCAAGAAGCCCTGTCCTACTTTGGAGCGCAAGAACCGCTGCCGAAGGGAGTCATCCATCTCGACGAAGGCTATCATGATTTTCAAATCGCAGTCGAGGATTTCTGGGGCAACCGAAGCACGGTGGCCGGCAGGATTTTGGCAAGAAGGAAGGAACAACTCAGTTTACGCGTCGCAGGCAGCATCGGGAATGGAACCTTGATCGGCGAAGCACAGGGCCAAAACGGCATCCCGTTGAGCAAATGCTCTCTTGCGGTCTCCCTGAATTATGGTCAAAGTTGGCTGCCCATTTCGAATTTGAGCAACAAACTGCCCGTGGATAGCAATGCGTCTCAAGGCAGGGGAAATTCCAATTCGTTCATCTTCCCGTTGTCCAAAATGAATTACGCCAAGGCCCCGTTTTTTTTGAGGGCGCAGGCGCAGGATTCCAACGGCATTCCGTCTTTTCCCGCCTTTGCTTTGGTCAACGGTAACAATGGTGCAGCGGAAGTGGAGCAGGCGTACCAAGTCGAAAGCGAATACTATGACAATTACATTCGTTTGGAAATTTCCGCCCCACGCGGTTTGTTGGTGCCACCACAGGTTACCGGCTGGCACGAGGACGGCGTGGCCGAGCGGGTGCGCATCATACCCTCCTCGCCGGGAAGGTTTTACGGCAGTTGGCCGCTTTCCAGCAAAGAATCCGGGCCCATTCCTTTGGAAATCATTGCCGGTTCCGACTCGGGCGGGAAGGTCATCCAAAAGGAATGGCTACGGTTTACTGCCGTAGCCATGAACAAAAACAAGCGGGTCAGAACGGAAGACGATCTCTGCTATGTAGATTTTTCCGCCCATACCTTGTTCCGCGATATGTTTGTCCGTACTCGCGTCGTTCAGCCGGAATCCTCCGCCCAGTATGATTTGGTCAGCAAGGTCTATGAAATCGAGCCGATGGATGTACCCCTTCGAAGCAATGCCACCATTTCTATCAAGTATCCAGCCGGTGACACATTGGCGAATAGAATCGGCCTCTTTTATCGCAATGGCAAGAACGGGTGGGCCTTCCTGGGAAACAGTTTGAGCGTAGCCAACGGCACGATCTCCGGACGGGCGAGCAGCTTTGGCGCTTACGCCTTAATCCGAGACACCGATCTGCCGACAATCGATTTACTCTATCCCTCTCAGGGCGCGCATCTAACCACCGTCGTCCCGACTCTTCGAGCACATTTTCATGACCGTCTCTCCGGCATTGGCGGAGATGAAGATATGGAAATGCTTCTGGATGGTCACAAGGTCATCGCCGAGTACGATCCGGAACAAAACTCGCTTTTCTATAACGTGCGCAAGCCGTTGGCCAAGGGACGCCACCGGGTGGATTTTCACGTTCGGGATCGCTGCGGCAACAAGGCCTCCCGGTCGAACACGTTCTGGATAGACTAACATAGGGAGCCAATCTAATGATCCCCATCAGAGACGAGAATCCGAGTCGTACCTTTCCTTTGGTCACGCTGACGATCATCATCGCCAACGTGATGATCTTCTTCTACCAACTGTTCTTGCCGCGAGAAGCTCTCGGCGCTTTCATTGGCGAATATGCGGCCATCCCTAATCTCCTGATGCACGGACAGAATCTGCACGCCATCGTCACATCCATGTTCCTGCACGGGGGCTTTTTGCATCTGGCCGGCAACATGCTCTATCTGTGGATTTTCGGCGACAACGTCGAATCCCTGTGCGGCCATTTCCGCTTTTTGCTCTTTTATCTTCTCTGCGGATTGGCTGCCTTTCTTGGCCATTTCATCACCCAGCCGTTTTCGACCGTCCCTATGCTGGGAGCCAGTGGCGCCATCTCCGGCGTCCTCGGCGCCTACTTTTTGCGCTTTCCGCGCGCCAACGTGGTCGTTGTCATTCCGCTTTTCTTCTTTCTATGGCCGACATTTCACATTCCCGCGGTTATTGTGTTGGGATTATGGTTTATATATCAGATATGGAACGGAATATCCATTCCGTCTGTCGGCGGCGGCGTGGCTTGGTTTGCACACATTGGCGGATTCGTTGCCGGCTTGCTGTTGATCAGAACTTTCGAGTACAGGCGGCGCGCCGGCTATTTTCGATTTTAGTGCCGCCGTAAGAGATGATAGATAGGATTCAGCTTGGGCATTAAACATCGAAGATCAAAACGTAAAATGACAAACAAAAATGAGAAATGGATTTACCTCGCCTGAACCAAGAACCAATGCTGGTTCAGAGTCCTCCCTCAAAGGAGGCGAATTGATTTGCCTTCCAATGCACCGGCCATCAGAATGCCGGACAGTTTGGCTCTTCCTTTGTCCAATGGGCAGCCGAACCGGGCTTTACATTCTTTCATTTGGTTCATCCGGCAAATGCGTACCTATTGGGGAAGAAAGGCCAAAAGCATTCCTGATTGAAGGTAATGAAAAATTCAAAAATCGTAACAGTTCAGGTCCGTTGTCATTTCGAGCGGAGCGAGAAATCTGT
>DYKH01000100.1 GCA_020722685.1 Caldithrix sp.
GTCCTCGACAGCTTGGGCTTTACCTACAAAGTATGGGATCACCTACAGCAAGGATCTCCTGCGGGAATTTTGCCGAACTATAGCACCGTCATTTGGCTGTGCGAATGGAATTTCCCCAGTCTGGACTCATTGGATCGCGCCATCATTGCCGACTATCTCGATCACGGCGGCCGGCTGTTTCTTTCCGGGCAAGATATTGGCTGGGACCTGTGCGAAGATCCCGGAACGGAAGTATCAAACGAGTTCGAGGCGTCCGGCGGCGCCTCCAAGCAGTTCTATGAAAAATATCTGCACGCTCGGTATATTGCCGATGCCTCGCAATACTCGATCCTAACCGGCGTGGATGACGATCCGATCAGCAATGGTTTGAACATCAACGTATTCCAGCCCGGCAGGCCCAGTGAATACCAGTTCCCCAGCGAGATCGAGCCCAAGAACGGTAGCGTGGCCGTTCTTACTTATCCTAATAATCGAAAGGGTGCAGTGCGCTACGCGGGCGATTACCGTTTGGTCTATTTCGCCTTTGGCGGCTTTGAGGCAATTACCTCGGCTGAAACCCGACGGAGCATTATGCCGAAAATTCTGAACTGGCTGAATGATTTTTCCATCGAGCACGAACCTTTGCGGGACACGGAAAACACCCAAGACGCCTATCCCGTCCTTGTCAAGGCCGTCAGCGGCCTCTGGCCCATTCAGAGCATCAGACTTTTGTGGAGTCTGGACGGAGCGCTTCCGTACCAATCCGTCGAGATGACCAAGCTAACTGAGAGCAGTTATTTGGCCGACATCCCGGCGCAATTAGGAGGCCGGGTGGCTTATACTTTTTACATTCGGCTGCTGGATGGTTATGTAGCGCCCATCTATTTCTATCACTTCAACGTTGGTCCGGACTTGCAGCCGCCTGAATTACAAACCATGCTCGCGCTCCGCGCCAGCCTGAGCAAGCACGACATCGATTTGGCTGTTCAAGTCACGGACGCAACGGGGATCGATTCCAACAGCGTTTACCTCCATTATGCTTCCAGGAGGGGGGGCGCCGACAGTCTTTTGATGGCCAAGCAACCGGGGAACGACCAATTCGACACGGCCTTGCCCGGCCCCTTTGGCTATGGCGATTCGGTCTTTTATCATTTTTCCGCCTGCGATCTGGCGCGGGCGAGGAATCGCGCCGTCACTGCGACTGATACGCTAATTATCGGGCTGGACGATTTTGAAAACGGAGTCGACAATTGGGTGGCCGAGCCGCCGGAAAGCTGGGGGCTGGATGGCTCTCAGAAACATTCCGGATCCTTTAGCGTCAATGACAGCCCGTTTTCCGAGCTCGTTCCCGGTCAAACGGCGACCCTGACCTTAGCGCGGCCATTGGATTTTTCCGCCAGTACGGACGCCAAGTTCTCCTATTGGACCAGGTACAACTTGCGCGATCAAAGAGATTACGCCTGGGTGGAAATCAGCGCGGACAGCGGCAGCACCTGGGAGAGGATGGGCGAGCAGATGACCGGCTTGCAGGGCGATTGGCAGAAAATTGACTTTAATCTGGCAAATTATTTGCGCCAAGGAAAGTCTCGACTAACTTTGCGCTTCAAGATCGTGACCAGCTCGGAAGTCAATCTTGTTTCCACCGGCTGGTATGTCGATGACGTGCAAGTGACGGAGAATCTTGAGGTGGGCGTTCCGCCGGTGAAGGAAGACGCTGCCCTTCTACCAAAACATTTCGCTCTGGGACTCAACTATCCCAATCCGTTCAATCCCAGCACGCGCATAACTTTTGCCGTCGCAGAACCGGCGCGGGTAAAGCTGGAGATTTTCAACAGCGTCGGTCAGCGTTTGCGGACCTTGGTGAACGAGCACGCAATTCCGGGCTTTTACGAGCAAACTTGGGACGGCAAGGACGATCGCGGTCGTGCATTGGGAGCAGGAATTTATTTCGTTAGGCTGGAGGCCGGGGAGTTCCAATCTGTGCGCAAGATCGCATTAGTGAGATAGGTTGCAGGTTTCAAAATTCAAGTTCCAGGCTTCAAGAAACAAGTTCCATACAGACCTCAAAGGTCTCCAAGCCCTTTGAGGTCTTTCTCGAAATGACACATTGGTTCAGTTAGTAAAATTGTTCGGAAGGAGATTGAGATGACATTTGATCGGAGGAGAATCCCCAGGCTTCTTGGCACTTGCTTGCTGTGGATGGCATTTGCGGCGAGCATTGATTCTCCAATCTACGCCAAAGGGACGCTGGTTGAACGCCTCTACGGCAAAGGCGTGTCCTATGTTCCCGGCGAGGTGATCGTCAAGTTCAAAGCCTTGTCAGGCAACGTAGAGGGCAGTGCCGCCATCAGCGAAATCTATCAGCGCTACGGTATCCTGGCGGATGAGGCGCTTTTCCGTCCCCACAAAAAGATCAGTTTCCTGAAAAGGCCTGTTTCCGATCTCTCGCGCATCTACCGGCTCGATGTTCCCGCGGATGCCGACATCTTGGACCTTTGCCGGCGCCTGCAGCAAGAGCCGGCCATCGAATACGCCGAGCCCAATTTGGTCTTTCCGGTGGATGCCGTTCCCAATGATACCCTCTATTTTCGCCAGCAGCATTTGCCCCAGATTCACGCGCCCGAAGCCTGGGAAGTCTCGCACGGCAGTCCCGATGCCATTTTTGCCGTCTTGGATACCGGAGTGGATTGGGATCATCCTGACTTGGCCGATAACATCTGGCACAATCCTAATGAGGTCGTCGACGGCGCGGACAACGACGGCAACGGTTTTATCGACGATATTCGCGGCTGGGATTTTGTGGATAACGCGACTCAGAACGCAGCGGTCGGTGAGGATGCCGATGAGCCGGACAATGATCCCATGGATTTTAACGGTCACGGGACGCATGTGGCCGGTTGCGCCATACCTGTGACTGACAATGTCACCGGCATTGCCGGGCTTGCCTGGAACGGCAAGATCATGCCCTTGCGCTGCGGTATTGCTACCAAGGACGGCAACGGCTCCATTTACATGAGCGCGCTGGCGCAAGCTCTACAATACGCAGCGGATCAAGGGGCACATGTGGCCAACATCAGCACCGGCTCCACACGAACGGTCGCAGAGGCTGCGCGCTACGCATTCGAAAACGGTGTGGTCGTTAGCAAGAGCGCTGGCAACGCCAACAATGAAGAGACCGACCCGTTGGATGTGGAACCCTTTACCTTGACGGCCGCGGCTGTTGACGATCGCAATCTCAAGGCAAGCTATTCTTCCTACGGCGATTGGGTAAAAGTATCTGCGCCGGGAGGCGATCAGAATTCCGGCCGACCGGGCATTTTTAGCACCAACTTTAATGACACCTACCGCGAGCTACAGGGAACCTCCTTCTCCGCGCCCATCAGCGGTGGCTTGGCTCTATTGATGAAGGGTTATAATCCTGCCTGGACTTCGGCGGATATTGTTATGCGCATTGTACAAACGGCCGATCCCATCGATGCTCTCAATCCCAATTATGCCGGGAAACTGGGATCGGGCGTGATCAACGCTTACCGGGCGCTGACGGAAGAAGTGACCTACAAGCCGAAAATCAAACTGCTGAGTTACACGATCGACGACTCTGCCACCGGCAACAAAAACTCGATTCTTGACGTGGGGGAAACAGCGCAGGTGCTCATTGAGCTGCAGAACGTTTGGGGAGATGCCGGTCAAGTGACTATGACTTTAACAGTAGATGATCCTGAAGTGCAGGTTAGTAACGGCACCTACAATTTTGGCAGTTGGTTCGGCTTGAGCAATCTGTCCGAGAGCATTCGATCCAACCGCTCCAATCCAATCAGTCTCACCGTCGATGCGAACACGGTTCCGCATCGCTTCATAGCCAATTTAGATATCTCCGCCGATGGCGTGGCAAAAACCATCACGCTGTTATTCGCCATCAGTCCGCGTGTCTTGGTTGTGGATGACGATGTTCCCGGCCGTGATGGGCACAACGTCTCGGTGGAGGACTATTACTACAATGCTCTAGATGCGATCGACGTCTCCTATGACGTTTGGGACGTAGATGCCTTGCAGCAAGATCCACGCTCCGATCAACTGGGCAAATACGAGACGGTGATTTGGTTTTGCGAAAAATCCTCTCCTTCCCTAAACGGCAGCAACCGGGCGGCCATAGGGAATTATCTGAAAAATTATGCCGGCAAGTTGCTCCTCTTTGGTCAGGACATTGGCTGGGATTTGAACGACGCCGGCGGCGACAGCAATGAATACAAACGAGATTCCCGTTCGCACGCTTGGTACGATTCCGTTTTGCATGCCCGGTACCTGGCGGACAAAGCTTTTGCGGTTCGGGTAGCGGGGGTCGACGGTGATCCCATTGGGGACCGCCTGGCTTTTTCCTTTGCTCAGCCCAATCGCAATTCGGTGCAGCAAAGTCCGGACGTTGTGGACACGCTAAACGGTAGCGTCGGCTGTCTGACCTATCCTGATGGCAGTCCGGCCGCTTTGCGTTCTCGTGTGCCTCTTCCGGGCAACAAGAGCAGTCGTCTGGTCTATTTCCCCTTTGGCGGCATCGAGGCCGTTGACGATCCCAACACCCGCGCGGAATTATTGCTGCGCTCCATCAACTGGTTGAAGGGTCTCAGAGTAGTCCATACGCCGGTTACGGACATAGAGACTCCAGTTGAGCAACAGGTAACGGTGCAGATTTCTGCCGATGAGGTGAGTGTACCTCTGGAGCGGGTGGATTTAACGTATACCGTGGATGGCGTGTACCCGGCCACGGTTTTGCCCATGTCACCTGATGGGCAGGGCACGTACAGGGCAACTTTACCGGCCATACCTCAGGGCCGCATCGATTACCAGATTCTGATAAAATCGAGCGATGGTTACTATGCGCCCCGTAAGCATTATTCCTACAACGTCGGCGCGGATCGACAAAAGCCTGCCATTACTATTCTGGAAGGATTGCCGAACACCTTCGACAAAAAGGGGCCGCACATCGTACGAGCCGCGGTGACGGATAATTTGCAGGTCGATTCTGCCAGCGTTTATTTGCACTATTGGACCAAACGTTCGCCCGCCGACAGCGTTAGGGCTGTCGCTGGAGCCCAGGAGAATTCCTTTGTCGGCCAAATCGAGGATGATTTCATCTATGGCGATACTCTGATATACCATTATTCCGCCAAAGACATGGCAGCAGTCCCCAATTACGCCATCGGCAAGACTGATACGGCAGTCATCGGCTATGAGGATTTCGAGAACGGACTCTGGGCCTGGCGCGCCGATCAAGACAGCACCTGGAGCATTGTCGAAAAAGAACCGCACCAAGGCTACTTCAGTCTGGCGGACAATCCAAGTGGCGTGCTCAAAGCAAACACGGAAACAACCCTAACACTGCAATATCCTCTGGATTTGTCACAGGCAAGCCAGGCGTCACTCACGCTCTGGTCCAAGAATATGCTGCGGCTGAGCAAGGATTTCGGCTATGTGGAAATCAGCGCCGATGGCGGCGTCACCTGGGTGGAGGCGCTCAAAGTCAATGGTCTCAAACCTACCTGGCGACAAATGTCGATTCCACTGGGAAGCTATGTTGGCGCGGGTTTTGACAACGTGCTCTTACGCTTGCGGGTGAAAATCGCGGATGGAGCCATCGGCAGCAATTTCTGGGGCTGGCAGGTAGACGACATTGTCTTGCGCGAAGATGTGCAAGTAGGAGTGGAAGAAGCTGAAAACAAAATCGCCTTGCCGACCGCGTTCGCATTGGAGCAGAACTATCCGAATCCCTTCAATCCGACGACTACGATTGCCTACGAGCTGCCGCGCTCCGCTCAGGTGCGGATAGAAATCTTTAACATGCTGGGGCAGCGCATTCGCACGCTGATCGACCGCAAGATGAACGCGGGCAGATATTCGGTCGTCTGGAAGGGCGAAGACGATTTGGGCAACCCCGTTGCCACGGGCATGTATTTTTATCGAATGGAGGCCGCTGATCTGACATTTGTGCGCAAGCTATTGCTCTTGCAGTAGAACCACGATGGGCCACCCCGTGGTGCGCCAGATACCCATGATTAGCCGGAGATGTCTCCGGCCTGCTTGGATCGCGGCATAACCGCAAACGAACAACCGGGAGTTTTGAAGAATCGATGGGCTTAGAGAGATCTATGCGGGGGATTGCTGTGCTGTTATTAGCCGCAGTGAAGATACTGGCTGCGGAAATCGATGTTCGAGCGATTCAAGAGAGCATTCGCGCCAAAGGGGCCCAGTGGAGCGCCGGCGAGACCTGGATCAGCAAACTGCCAGCCGAGCAGCGCAAAATGACCATGGGCCTGGTGCGCGAGCCGGTAGAAAGAGATAGGATGTTCAAGTTGCCGCCGGTGGAAAACCTTCCGGTCAAATTTTCCTGGCGGGACAACCATGGTGACTTTATCACCCCGGTGAAGAATCAGGGTCAGTGCGGAAGCTGCTCCTATTTTTCGACCCTGGCAGCCGTGGAAGCCTGGATGCGAATCAAGACCGGTAATCCAACTTTGGCTATCGATCTCTCGGAGCAGTTTATCCTGTCCTGCGGCAGCGTGGGCTCCTGTGAGGCCGGCGCCTCAATCCAGGGTATTCACCGGTTCGTACGGGATCAGGGCACACCCAGTGAAGCGTGCTTTCCTTACCGGGAATACGACGGCGTTCCATGCACAAACGCCTGCGCTGACTGGGCATCGCAATTGACCAAAATCAGCGACTATGCGACCATCAGCTACGAGCAAACCAGCGTCGAGGACATCAAGAACGCCGTTTACCGCAAGCCGGTCGTTGTGGACATGGACGTGTACTCGGATTTCCAAACTTACATCGGCGGCGTCTATGAGCACGTTACCGGGGATATTGAAGGCGCCCACGCGGTATTGATCTACGGCTGGGACGATTCGGAACAATGCTGGTTGTGCAAAAATAGCTGGGGAACGAATTGGGGAGAAAGCGGGTTCTTTCGCATCAAATGGGGACAGGCCAACATTGCGCAGACAGTGGTCATGATTTGGGAAGAAACCAACGGCTCGCCCAAAATGTCCGTCTCTCCCGGCGACATAACCTTGACGTGCGCTCCCAATGAGCAGAGCACGAGATACATTAAAGTCAGCAATAACGGAAGCGGCCTGTTAGAGTTTGCCACCCAAATTTCCTGTGATAAAATGCCGATGACGTACTTTCATCAGACGGACTTTCACGCCCTGGACGGCCTGTCGTGGTGGTGCGGCTCCGAGCAGTTGAAGGGCTATGACAATCGCTGGCTGCAGTATCTGGATACGCCGCAAATTGATTTGTCCGCCACCGCTAAGCCGATTTTGACCTTCCATGCTTTTTGGGCTGTAGAGGAGTCGGATTCAAGCGGGGCTGATTATGACGGCTGGGACGGCGGCAACGTTTGGGTTTCCACCGACGGTGGGAAAAAATTCAGGGTTATCCATCCGGTCTCGCCGGCTTATGATTGCAACAGTCTGTTCAGCTTTGGCGAAGAGTGGAATATGGGCTATGATATTGCCGGATGGAGCGGCAAGTCGGAAAGCTGGCGCGAGGTGACGGTCGATCTGACGTCCTATCGCAGCGCCAGCACCGTCCTCCGTTTTGCGTTCGCTTCGGATGCCGGCAAATGTACCCGGGATGATTCCTCTTTACTTGGTATCTTTCTCGATGACATTAGCATCAAGGATGGCAACACCACCCTCTTTATCGATACGGCGAATTCGATCTCGACGATGCAGGCTTCCGGTTATGGCAATGAGGAAGTGAAATGGATCGAGCTGCCGGTCTCGGCGGGCACCGTGGCCGCCGGAGAGTACCTCATGCTACCCGTCCATATGTCCGCTTCGGCGCTGGCTTCCGGCGTTTATACGGCCCAGGTTGCGATACTCAACAATTCAGTCGGCTTTGCTTCCAAAGCTATTTCGATAGCGTTGGATGTCTGGCAGCCAAGCCACGACCTCGGCGTCAACGGGCGCGTTTGGCCTCTTTTCGAGATGCCGGCTTTTCTCAGCGTTTCGCCAACGACCATCCTGAAAAATTGGGGTCAGCGGCATGAGAATGATCTGCATCTGTCCTGTCGAATATACGATCCCACAGGCACGGCCGTCTATGAAAATGGCCAGGCGGTTTCTGTCCTGAACGCCGGTATGGCCGCCAATGTGGCATTTGATTCCTTCGCGCCCAGAGACACCGGAGACTACCGGCTGCAGTTTACTGTGCAGAATGCCAGCGGTGATGAGAACGGCAGCAACGACGAGTTTTCTTCCTGGATTCGCGTTACCGACCGGATCGATGATTTCGAGCAGGTATCGCCGTTATGGGATTATGGCCAAACCTGGGGCGTGATGGACAAATTTACCGGCGGCCATCAGAGCACTTTCGCCGTGCAGGCCAATAATGGAGCGCAGTATCTGGACAATATGGACAATTCGCTTACCCTGCGCTACGGATTCGATTTGTCGTCCGTGGCCAGCGCCGGCTTAAAATTTTGGCAGCGCTATTCCATGGAGAAGGGTAAGGATTACTTGTTGGTTCAAGGCAGCAACGACGGGGCTGTTTGGACGACGCTGGATTCCATCACCGGATCGAACTTGCGCTGGCACGAAAAAGAAGTTTCGTTGCTGCCGTTTGTTGGACCCGGCAACGAAAACGTGCAAATCAGGTTCCGGTTCATTTCCAATGGCAGCAAGACCGCCATTGGGCCTATCCTTGATGATTTGCGGATCGTCTGGAGTCAGCCGACCCAAACAGCCGGCCGGCCATCCTTGGTCGTCCATGCCGAGGAATATGCCTTGCTGCCCAATTATCCCAATCCCTTCAATCCGGTGACGCATATTTCCTACCGGATTCCGGAGAATGCCTGGGTGAGAATTACCGTGACCAACCTGCAGGGACAAAAAGTGGCAGAGTTGACGGACTCGATGCACCAGCCCGGTTCCTACACGGCCGCATGGGATGCCCGATCCCAGCCGTCCGGGATGTACTTCTATCGCATGCGAGCCGTGGGCCGTAGCGGCCGGGTGTTCGACAGCTCCGGCAAAATGCTTTTGCTCAAATGAGCCGTCCGGGGAACTTTTCGCCTCTCACAAGGTTTGATGAATCGACAAATTGAGGAGTTTCTCTTTGCATACAAAAAAGTGGTATATTTTTGTTTCAGTGTTCCTGCTTTGTTTTTCCCCTCTTGTTGGTCGTGGGAATGTCGGCAAGCTCGATCCCCAGCTCGGATTACTCGTCGCCTATCCGCAGCGGCTGGAGCCTCTCAAACAGCAGTCTCAAGCGCTCAGGAAAAGCGCCGACGGCTGGGAAATCGAGACCATTATCACTTTTACAGGAGGCCCTGAGGAGCTGCGCAGCGCCGGTGCGAAATTAAGATGCGTTGTCGGCGACGTGGCGGTGGCCTTTGTTCCGGTGCACCGATTGGAAGAGATCGCCGCCCTGCCGTCGGTTGTTTATATGGAATCTTCCAGGGTGGATCGCGCCTTATTGAACGACAGCGTCCCGGCCGTAGGCGGCGTCAAGGCGCGGGAGCAACTGGGATACACCGGCAAAGGGGTGCTGATCGGGCTCGTCGATTCCGGCATTGATTGGCAGCATCCTTCCTTTCGCAAGGCCGACGGCTCCACTCGCATCAAATGCCTTTTGGACATGAGCGAGAGCGGACCGGTGTACGGCGGTCGGCTCTATACGGAGGATGACATCAACTCTGCGCTAGATGGGCTGGGACAAGTCTATGAAGCGGATTATGCCGGTCATGGCACTCACGTCGCGGGCATCGCTGCCGGGGATGGCAGCGCGACGGCCGGTTTTGGGTTCTATGCCGGAGTGGCCCCGGAAGCGGAGTTGGTCGTGATCAAGGCTACCCGGGATGAATTGGGCCGAGAGTTTCGCACCGGCGATCAGATTGCGGCTCTGGGATTCATCGATAGCGTTGCCGGAGCGTTACAGATGCCCTACGTCGTCAATCTGAGTTTTGGCGGCAATCTGGGCGCTCACGACGGAACGACCTCAACAGAAAGAACTATTGACAAGCTGGTGGGAAGAGGCATCCCAGGCAAGGCCGTGGTGACGGTTTCTGGCAACGACCGGCAGGAAAATATCCATGCCCAAGCTGTTCTCAGCCAATCCGTCAGCACCTTTGAAGTCACGTTCAAAGTCGGGGCATATCATGCGGAAGCAGGCGCGAATAATGACCAAATCCAATTTGATGCTTGGTATGACGGCGGCAAGAAAGTCGCCGTTACGGTGCTAACGCCCGGAGGAGCTTCCTTGGGGCCGCTGAACGCTGGCCAGTACAATACCAAGAATACCGCCGACGGCACGATCTACGCTTGGAACGGCTTTTATGATACGGGTTCCGGCTATCTACCGGGCAACAATCCTTTCAACGGCGATCGCGAGCTTTATATCGAGATCAGCGACGCCAACGCGAATTCGCCCCCGGATTCGGGAATTTGGACTCTGCGTTTTTCCGGCGACAGCGGCGTAATCGACGTTTGGTTAGCCGACGCCACCATGCCGGTTTCTTTTGCCAAGGGCAATATAGCGAGCGGAAAAACGTCCATGCCGGGCACCGCTAAGAATTCCATCACCGTTGGCGCTTTTATTACCAAGAAGACCTGGCAGGATAAGGACGGCAACAACGTCACGTTCGATCCGAGTGGGACCTATAAGATTGGAGAGATTGCCACGTTTTCCAATCCCGGGCCAACCCGGGAGGGGGAGATCAAGCCGGAAATCACCGCTCCGGGGCAGGTGATCGGCAGTAGTTTTTCCGCGGATGCGGGGCTAAATAGTCCCGCCACTATTTTCGATTCCGGCAATCCTTCGCTGCCCAATGCGCTGATTTTGTCGGGGGAATTGAACGCCATTGCCAGCGGCACCAGCATGGCCGCCCCACACGTGACGGGCGCCGTGGCGCTGCTGCTGCAAAAATACCCTGAGGCGACCGCCATTCAGATACGCGACATGCTCATCCAGTCCGCCAATGTGGACTCGAAGGTAGGTCCGACTCCCAACAATGATTGGGGTTGGGGCAAGCTGGACGTTTATTCCGCCTTGCAGCTTACTCCCGGTGTCGAGCCTCCGGCAGATTATCACTTGATGAACGCTTATCCCAATCCGTTCAAGTCAGTCAGCGAAATCGTGTTTGAATTACCCATTGCGCAAACCTCACGCAAAACCAGCCTGCGGGTCTATAATATTCTTGGCCAGCAGGTGCGCACGCTGATTTCCAATGTTGAATTGTTTGGCAAACAAAGCCGCTTTTGGGATGGCCGGGATGATTTAGGCTTTCCATTGGCCGGGGGGATTTATTTTATCGAGCTTGTTTCCGGATCGCATCGGGAGACGAAGAAGGTTGTGTTTCTGGGTACGCAAAAGTAGGATCGTTTATTGGGAGAATGGCGGCGCGCAGCGAGTGGCGGGCAGCGATCAGATGTCAGCGGTCGGGTGTCAACGGGCGGCTGTCGATGAGGCTACATCGTCAAGTGGCTGGCAATCATGAGAAGACCATAAATTAACGCGCAGGTGATAAGAAAGCGGCACAATGAGAGTAGAATACGCACGAGGAATCAACAAATGGGAAGTTTATTCGATGATATCCGTGACGGCATCAAAGAGGGAATTGCTTTGGTGGCCGACAAGGCCGATGAGTACACCAAGATCGGCAAGCTGCAAGTGGAAATTCTTGGGGTGCAACGAAATATCGACAAATTATTCTCAGAGCTTGGCGGCAGAACTTACGAAATCTTGAAAGAGGATGACAACAAACCGGTGGCCGATGATGATGAAGTCAAGCGCCTGATTTCCGAGCTAAAGGTTCTGGAAGGTCAGCTCAATGCAAAAAAGGAAGAGATCGCGTCGGTGAAAGCCGAGAAGGAGAATCTGCGCAAGGAGCGAACGGGTTCAAGATCAAAGACCGCCACAGCGCAACCATCGACAAAGTCTTTTAACACGCAAGAGAGCGCCGGGGAGCTGTGAAGCTGAGACTCGCAAGCGATTCAGGGGTCTGATTTTTCCCCAGGATCGTCGATAAATAATTCAAGGTCGTTGAGCAAGGCTTGTCAAAAGGAGAGGAGAAAGTCATTTCAAGCAGACTCTTAATCGATGTTCTTGTTGTCGGAATTTCGACCGCCGCTCTATTGCAGAGTCCCGGCCGGTTACAAGGGCACTCATCCACACAGCAAAACGACACCCCAAAAACCATTGTACGCGATTCTTCTTCAAGCTCCTTTCAAGGGACAAAGGGACAAGTCGCCGCGGCTCCACTGCAAGTCAGCATTGCAGCGGTTGGTGACATCATGCTTGGCTCGTGGGTCGTCGATTATATAGACCAATACGGGGGCAGTTATCCGTTCGACAGCACGTGTGCGCTTCTACGCAGCGCAGATTTTAGCATCGGCAATCTGGAAGCCCCGCTGACAAAGACCGGGACTGTGGCGGCAAACAAGACCTACACCTTCAAAGTGCCGCCCCGCTTTGCTCCCGCCATCAAGGAATCCGGTATCGACATAGTTACGCTGGCCAATAATCACATGCTGGACTTTGGCTGCGAAGGACTGACGAATACTCTTGCCGCTTTGGATTCTGTAGGAGTACGGCACTGTGGAGCCGGCGAAAATCTGCAACAGGCATCCGCCCCGGCTATCCTACAGGCGTGCGGATTGCGAGTGGCATTTGTGGGTTTCACTTTGACCTTTCCCAAAGAGTTTTGGGCCACTGCGCATTCCTGCGGCACTTGCTTTGCGGAGGAAAGCCTGCTAGCGCGGGTGCTGCAAGAATGTGAGCGCGCGGCGGACCTTACTGTGGTTAGCTTTCATTGGGGCGAGGAAAAGAGAACGACTCCCAAAGACTATCAGCCTCAGTTGGCGCACCAAGCCATTGATTTAGGGGCCGATCTGGTGCTTGGCCATCATCCGCATGTTTTACAGGGATTGGAGATCTACAAGAATCGGCTCATCGCCTATAGCCTTGGCAACTATGTGTTCGGCTCATATAGTCAGGATGCCCGCACCAGCATGGTGCTGCAAGTGACCATTGACAAAACAGGACTCGTCAAAGCAAAAGTCTCGCCGATTGCTGTTTACAATCATAAGGTTCAATTTCAGCCAAAGCTATTGCGGGGAAAGGCCCGGCAAGCCGTTCTGCAGGAGCTGAACGAGATCTCAATGGCTCTAAATGCCGGTCGAAAGATCGTGAATGCGGCAGGAGAGATTTTGCCGATAGAATTGCAAAGTGGGTTGCGATAGGTGAAAGCTCAAGATTGGAGCGGTAGTGAAAACCTCAGAATGTTAGCATATGCAGTTGGTCCAAAAGCTTGCAGCCAGTAGCCAATAGCTAATGGCCAATCGCCAATAGCCAATCGGCCATTGCAAAGTAGGAGGATTGAAGCCATGAAAAAAAGCACTGTGGTGATGACGTTAGCGATCTTTGCAGTTCTTAGTCAGACATCTGCGTTTTCGCAAGAAAACAACCTGGCTCGCTTCGGCATTGGGGTAGATTTTAGCGGTATCAAGAACTTCTTTTTTGGCTCGGGCAGCGCGATCTATCTTCCGGTCAATCTTTCCGCCAAGTTCAGACTTGAACCGCTGGTTTCGATCATGCAATCAAAAATAAAAGAAAAGCGAGAGAATGCCACCTCCGGATATTCTGCCACATTGGAGGAGAATGGCCTAATGTACGTCGACGTGGGTGCCGGGCTTTTTCTGATGTCAAAGATAAACAAGCTGCGGCTGTACTACGGAACTCGACTGGGGTACCTCAGAATCTCTTCGAACAGTGAGGACAAGAAAATGCCAGAAAGTGGTTCTTGGGTGACGACCAACAAGAGAGAAGAAACTCAGAACGGCTTTTATATCGGCCCATCCATCGGAGGAGAGTATTCTCTAACTGCTAATCTCACCTTGGGAGCCGAGGCCCAAACGGTTTATTCTGCTTTGGACGGTAAAAGAGAGAGTAAGCTGATCGGCAATTCCGATGTGACGCGATCGAGCATTACCACAAGAGGACTGGCGTTCATCCGGTTTTATTTTTGATTTTGCTTTCGCAAGCCTTCAAAAATGTAGGTGCTCTTGTTTGCTCTGATGAGGCAAGTACCACATCCGGCAAATCAGCAAACATTTTTGGTGCATAAAAAGACCGGTAGCTAACGGCTAATGGCCAATAGCCAACGGCTAATAGCCAACAGCCAATAGTCAATTGTCAACTGAAAGAAGGGGATACCATGGACAAAGTCGAAGAACCCGCACGGGAAGGATTTCTTTACCAACTTTGGCTGGAGAGAGGATTTGGCTCTCAGTCGTTGCGCACGGTCGACGGTCGCACTGTCGAGATTCGGGAAAAGGGCGTCCGCAATTACGACGCCGGTCCGGATTTTCTCGACGCCTTGATCGTGGTCGGCGGACAAATGCAGCGCGGAGACATCGAAATCCATCCCGTGGCCGGCGATTGGTTTCTACACGGCCATCATCGTGATCCGCGCTATAACAACGTTGTTCTGCATGTTGTCACCATGGATTGTCCGCCGAATTTCCGTACTCTGAGGCAGGATGGCACGCTCGTTCCCACCTTGAATCTGGACGCCTTCTTGGAAATGCCCGCCGATCAATTGCAGGAAACCGATCTCGCGCCTGAGGTGGTCGCAACGGGGTCAACGCAATGTGAGCTGGCCAAGAAGCCGGATGAAATCATGCAACGAATTCTGGAATGGGCCGGCGACGAGCGACTGGCCGCAAAAGCCCAACGATTTGCCGAAAGGCGGCAAACGGATTCTTATGATCAGATTTTTGTCGAGGGCATCTTTGAGGCGTTGGGCTATTCCAAGAATCAGGTTCCATTTCGCAATTTAGCCAGAAATCTGCCCGTCGCCACCTTGTCCAAGTATCTCTGGAACGATCCACCCGATCTGGCGCTGAAAAAGTGCCAGGCCTATTTGTTGGGCGCTGCCGGACTATTGCCTTCACAGTCAGCCGGATTTAAGTCGGTCACCGATCCGGAGGTGCAGGATTATGTGATCGAGGTTGAACAGTACTGGCTGGATTTTCCGGAGCGGCGCAAGCTGGAGATTCTCAAGCCGGAAGCATGGCAATTCTTTCGCCTGCGCCCGCAGAACTTTCCCACGCGCAGAATTGCCGGCGCCGCGGTCATTCTCCTACGATTCATGGAAGAGGGATTTGTGTCCGCGCTGCGCAAGGCCATTGCCAACGGCGAGCGCCAACCGGAAGCCGCGGGACGGGAAATGGAAAAGCTGTTCAGCGTCAAAGCGCAAGGATTTTGGGGCAAGCATTTTTGTTTTGATGAGTCGAATTTGGAACGAGGTCAGCGCGCAAGAGCTGAATTACATCTCGTTGGCCCGGACCGCGCAAAAGACATTGTGGTGAATGTGGCCATCCCGGCCCTTCTGGCTTATGCCGGTGAAACGGATGACGGCCGGCTACGCAACCTGCTCAGGGAAATTTATGCACATTATCCATTGATCTCCGAAAACGAGATCAGTCGTGCCGTGCGCAAACAGCTATTCGGCTCGGAAAAAGGCGGCATTCAGTGTGTGACCGGCGTGCGCCACCAGCAGGGAATGATTCACCTTAAAAAGTCAGTATGCCAACGAGGCCCTTGCGCTCAGTGTCTACAAATGTCGCAGGCTTGGTCATCTACTTGATGAACGGACGATATAACGGAGTTTTTCAGCATCCAGATGCTTTGACAAACGGAACAGCCGATCTGCCCTCACTTCTAAAAGAGTAGCATGAAATGGGCTCTATTGTCGGTTCGAGTTCGCCCGCTACATTTTCCCTTTTATTTGTTATCTTGCCTTTTGATCTTTTTGCTACCGGACACTTTTAAATCAACCACGGATCATCACAGAATTACACGGATTCTTGAGGTTGATTGGGGTCGATCGTGCAATTCTCCAAAGGCGACAGAACAATATTGACCAATTTGGAGGATGGTTCGGATATGGAATTTTAGACGGCCGCTCAGGACCGTGTAAGTGTGTGGCCGCTAAAAACGTCTGGTCGTCCATTGCGATAAAGGATCCTCCAAAATCCGTGACGCTCCGTGTAGCTCGGTGGTCTTTGGGAAGTGTCGGGTAGTGAGTTGATCTTTCGATTTTGCGGTCTCCAGGAGTAAAGGCAAGCACCAGGCACGCATCCATCGAATGTTCCGCTCAATATCCTCTAAGCCTTGTTCAATCCGTGTTTTTTGCGTCCTTTTGCGGGCATCCTTTTTGTTGACATTTAGTCAATTTTTTAGTAAAATAGCCCGCTTTTTAAAAACCTACCATGTGTCCAGAGGAGCATTTTATGGCGAAAAAGTTTCAGAATTTTATCAACGGCAAATGGGTGGATGCGTTAAGTGGTGAAACTTTTGAGAATCGCAATCCGGCCAATTGGGAGGAAGTGGTGGGCGTTTTCCCAAAATCTTCCAAAGCCGACGTTGAATTGGCAGTCAAATCGGCTCGCGGCGCGTTTGACACCTGGCGGCTGGTGCCAGCCCCGGAACGAGGGGAGATCATGAAAAAGGCCGGGGACCTTATGGTAGAGCGCAAGGAAGAAATCGCCCAACAAATGACCCGAGAGATGGGCAAGGTCATCTCCGAAACGCGCGGTGATACGCAAGAAGGAATTGACACGGCCTATTATGCCTTTGGCGAGGGCCGACGGCTATTCGGCGCCACGGTGCCCTCCGAGCTGCGCAACAAGTTCAACATGACTGTACGACAGCCTATCGGTGTTGCCGGCTTGATCACGCCTTGGAATTTTCCCATGGCCATCCCCGCCTGGAAGCTTTTTCCTGCCCTGCTTTGCGGCAATACAGTCGTCTTCAAACCGGCCAGCGATACTCCTGCGACCGCGACCACATTTGTTGAAATCCTGTTGGAAGCCGGAGTGCATCCGCAAGCGCTCAACCTCGTTCATGGCTCCGGTTCGAGCGTTGGAATTCCCATTGTCGAGCATCCCGAGGTCGACCTAATCTCTTTTACCGGCTCTTCCGCTGTGGGCAAGGTCATTTATGGCATGGCCGGTAAGGATTTGAAACGTGTTTCCTTGGAGCTGGGCGGCAAGAACGCGCAAATCGTCATGGACGACGGCAATTTGGAATTGGCCTTGGAGGGCGTCCTTTGGGGAGCTTTCGGCACAACGGGTCAGCGTTGCACGGCCACCAGTCGTCTGATCCTGCATGAAAAAATTTACGATAAGTTTATGGACATGTTGGTCGCTCGCACCGCCAAGCTGAAGCTGGGCAATGGTCTTGATCCGTCCGTTGAGGTGGGCCCGGTTATTAACAAAGGCCAGCGAGAGATCGTGGACAGCTATGTGAAAATCGGCCAGCAGGAAGGCGCCAAGGTTTTGGTCGGCGGCAAGCCATGCATGGAGGGCGACTGCGCCGGTGGTTGGTTCTATTACCCGACCATTTTGGGCGAAGTGACGCCAAACATGCGCGTAGCAAAGGAGGAGATTTTTGGCCCGGTGCTCTCGGTCCTGCGCGTCAAGAGTCTGGAAGAGGCGATTGACACTTTGAACAGCACTCGCTATGGCCTTTCCTCTTCCATCTACACAGAGAACGTCAATGCTGCTTTCAAGGCCATGCGCGATATTCAGGCGGGGATCACGTATATCAATGGGCCGACCATTGGCGCGGAATGCCACATGCCCTTTGGCGGCGTCAAAGAAACCGGAAACGGACACCGCGAAGGCGGCTGGGCCGTGTATGATTTTTTCAGCGACATCAAGACCATCTACGTGGATTTCTCCGGCAAGCTGCAGCGCGCACAAATCGATAACCGCTAAGTGGGTGCTGCTGAATTGACTTTTGCAGCCGATAAGGTAGAACAGGTCAAGCCAGGTACTCTCTATCTTGTCAGCACTCCCATTGGCAATTTGCGCGACATCAGTCTTCGCGCCATTGATGTCTTGAGCCATGTCGATCTGATCGGCGCCGAAGACACGCGCGTCAGCAAAATACTTTTGCAGCACTATGCGATTAAAACGGCGTTGATCAGTTATCATGATTTCAATAAGGAAAAGGTTGCGCCGCTTCTTATTGAGAAACTAAAAGCAAATCAATCTTTGGCCGTCATTAGCGATGCTGGGACTCCTGGAATCTCGGACCCGGCATTTTATCTTGTTAGGCAGGCCATCCAAGAAGGAATAAACATCGAAGCAATTCCGGGGGCCACTGCTTTTGTGCCTGCGCTGATCATCTCCGGCTTACCCACTGATCGCTTTGTTTTTGAAGGCTTCTTGCCGCCGAAAAAAGGCAGGAACAAACGTCTTGAACAATTGCGGGACGAGCAGCGTACGATCATCCTCTACGAATCGCCGCGCCGCGTTAAGAAGACTTTGGAGGATCTGCGGCAATACTTGCAGGATCGTCCGGCGGCAGTGGTACGCGAGATAACCAAGAAATTCGAGCAGGTGGTGCGGGGTTCTCTGTCGGAAGTGTTGGACCGGTTCGAGGAAATACCGCAAAAAGGAGAGTTCGTCATTCTCATCGGTGGAATGAGCAGGAAGCTGCAGCGTTCTCAGGAATCCTCCGGCAGCTCGAAAAGGATGCGAGAATGAAATGAAAGTTGAATTAATACCACCCAGCATTAAGGACGGCTTTAAGCGGCTATTGCAGCCGATCGTCCGGGTTTTGGTTCGCCATAAGCTAAACCCAAATCATTTTACCACTTTTTCCTTAGCAATCAGCATCGTCTCCGCCATCGCTTTCGGTAGAGGTAGCTTGCGTTGGGGTGGAATACTGTTGTTGCTCGGCGGCTTGTTCGACATGGTCGATGGCGCCGTGGCCCGCAGTTCCAACCGAGTTACGCGTTTTGGCGCACTCTATGATTCGACGCTGGATCGCTATGCGGAAATCATCGTCTTTTTCGGCATCGGCTTTTATTTCGTCAGCAATAACGACCCCATCACCAAAACCGGGTTGTGGATCAGCATGGCGGTCTTCATCGGCATCGCCGGCTCGGTGATGGTCAGCTACGTGCGGGCGCGGGCCGAGGGCCTTGGCTTCGAGTGCAAAGTCGGCATCATGCAAAGACCGGAGCGGATCGTTCTCGTCAGCTTGGGCGCATTGATTTCCGAAATTGCCTTGGTCATCGCCATGATTTTGGTGGCAGCCTTTTCCAACTTTACGGCATTGCAGCGCGTCTATTACATCTGGCGGGCAGAGAATGAGCACAAGTGGAAGAAGCTGCCGTCGAATGTGGATCATGAGTAGGTGCAGAGCTGGAGTGCAAAGTGGTTCGGTGTTTCAGTCGTTCGACATTCTCCGAATGTGGTGGGCATGAAAACAAAACATCGAAGAACCTTAGAGGCTGTCTTTGCAGTTCCAGTACGCGCAAATATGTTATGGGCTGACATAGAGAGCCTTTTAATCGCCTGCGGTGCAGAGATTACCGAAGGAAGTGGATCTTGAGTTCGGATTGCCCTTAACGGCGTGTGTGCTGTGTTTCATCGCCTGCATCCACAAAAGGAGACTGAGAAAGGCTCAATTGTTTCTATGCGCCGATTTTTAACAGAAGCAGGAGTTCGACTATGAAGGAGTATAAAGGCTATCTCTCTCACGTAGAGTTGGATGACGAAGCCAATATCTCCCATGGGCAAGTTATGAACATTAGGGATGTCGTTACTTTTCAGGGAAGATCGGTTGAAGAGCTCCGTCATGCATTTGAGGAATCCGTAGAAGATTATTTTGCGTTTTGTGCCGAGCGCCGTGAAGCTCCGGATAAACCGTTTTCCGGTTTTCTCACAGTCCGCCTTTCGCCGGAACAGCATCGCAAGACGGTTCTTGCAGCCGAAAAGTCCGGCAAAGGAATCGACAAGTGGGCAGCAGATATGCTGGAAGAGGCCGCCCAGTCTCAATAGCAGATGATTGGGATGAAGTAACCGGTATTTCTCAAGTTTCTCAATGCCTGAATTTTGCCCAGCAAAAGGAGAATTCATACTCGTTAAGGGTCGTTTTTTCATGTCATGCCTGTGAATACAGGCATCTCCTAACCACCTGTTCACAAGGA